>CAYWKW010000089.1:0-7675 GCA_964458995.1 uncultured bacterium
CGCGGCTGCGCTGCGATTCTGCTGTGTCTCAGCGGGCAAGGTCTACGCTGAGCACTCGGCTTCGCCTCATGTCCCAGCGTAGTTTTCTGCCTTCGGCAGTTCCGCAATTTTCTTCGAAAATTTGCGTCTAGCGAGGGGGCTGCCGCCCCCTCGAACTCCCCCGCCATCGGACTCACGTCCGCTTTTCATGCTGCTGACTTTAAAACCTCTCTTGTCTAAGTATTCTCTACCCTTTGGAAATGGGATAGAAGCTTCTTTAACTTCAACCCGTTTAAAATCAAAGCGGGAGCATGCCCGACGTCATTTTCTTTGCTTAAAATTTGATGGCAAAATAAATTTTAGGCATTGAATTCAAAAGGGGGGCGGTGTATAAGAGATGTCTTTATATTAGAGGATATCATGAAAGTCGGAGCATCCATTAAAGCCGACCCTTCGAAGGGTGACAAAATTGTACGCCGCCAGGGCCGGATCTACGTGATCAACAAGAAAGACCCCAACCGCAAGCAGCGCCAAAAAGGGCCTGCACGCAAGAAATAGGAAATAGAGGAACAATGGCAAAGAAATCTCAAGTTGCAAGACAGAAAAAGCGTGAACGAATGGTGAAAAATAAGTGGGATAAACGGAAGGCGCTCAAAGAGACCATTCTCGATATGAATAAGACGATCGAGGAAAGACTCTCCGCCGTAGATGCCCTCAATAAAATGCCAAAAAATTCTTCAGCAATCCGTCTGCGCAACCGCTGCCAATTCACTGGCCGCTCCCGCGGTTTCCTGCGCAAATTCAAACTCTCGCGCCTTTGCTTCCGCGAAATGGCCAACCAGGGACTCATCCCCGGCATCGTTAAAGCTTCCTGGTAATTTCAGATCGGGGGGAGATGCTCCCCCGTCAAAAAATGCACCAGGTCGTTTTCTACAGTTCAGCTTGGATGGTCTCTTTGAGGGGCTTCCAGTCGGTCATCTCTTCGTGCCAAACATAGGTCGAAGGGTCGATTTTGCCGTTTTTCCACGCAATGGTCAGCGCATCATGACTCATAGGACCCTGCTGCTGATGGGATGAGTCGAGGTAATACCAAAACTTATCTTTAGGCCCATGAATGGAGTAGACGGGCACTTTTTTCTGCGGCAGAGGCTCTTTTTTCTTGGGCGAGGTAAAAAAGATGGCAAAAATGCCAAATATGCCAAATAAAAATCCGAGTATAAACCAGAGGTAGGGGTTGCGGCCCCGCTTATGAGCGAGATAGGCCGAAATAGACCCAATGATCACCGCGCTGACGATCATGAGGGGACTGATAGGTATATGCATTTTTTGAACCGAAGTTTTTCTTTCAGAATAACCAATTTGTGAAAAAGTTTCCACAGATGATATAATGAAATTTCGGAGGTAAGCCCAATGTACGATCAATTAAAAAATATGGATACCAGAGAGATTGAACTCCCCGATACCGTGTTCATTCGCGATATCGACACCCGGGTGTTTCAGGCCATTGCTCTTCAGTGTCTAGCTAAGATCGAGGGGATAGGCCTTCTTGAAGGGAATCTTTTTGATAGCCTTTTAGGACGAGAAGTCGAAAGGGTCAAAGGGATTCATGTGGAACAGGATCAAAAAAAACATTCTGTAGATGTGCGTGTTGAAATCAACATAAGCTATGGGGTGAATATTCCTGAAAAGGCGGAAGAGGTGCAGGAAAAACTGGTCGAAGAGATCAGCAAGTGGACCGGTCTGCATGTCTCTTCAGTCCATGTGATTTTTAAAGACCTGATTCCGCAGCCCAATCCAGCTAGTCCGGCAAGCCCTGACGGCGTGGCCGCGGGTGAATTTGAAGAGGCCTTCTGATGTCCCCACGCCAAGCTTTGGCTTCGGCTCTTCACCTCTTTGTGGTGTTTGCTTTCTTCATCACCGGCTTTTTCTTTGTATGCCTTCCCTATCTGCCCGAGACGAGAATCCAAATCATCGATTTTTTCTCCAGTCAGTTTGAAAAGTGCACCCTGATCGGGCTCGGTTTTTTCATTGCATCGCTGATTTTGCTCATGGGATTTTATGCGTTGAACCGGGGCCGCTATTTGGTCATCCGGATGGGCGTGTCTCTCGACGTCAATGTCATTCGCCAAACGGTGGAGGATTGCCTCATGAAGCAATTTCCCAAAAAAATCTCCCTTTCCGAGTTGGAAATCGGCCGGAAATCTCGTATTGAGATGAGGGTCGCTCTGGCTCCGCTGGATGAGGATGCTCGTGAAGCGCTCTTCATCGAAGCGGAAAAGCAACTCGGGGCGCTGCTCAGGGAGCGATTTGGCTACTCAAAGCCCTTTTATCTGATCGTCAAGGTTTGAGAAGGGCGATGTCTTTTTGAGTGATTCCTTTTACTTTGGAAAGTTCTTCCCGGCTTGCTTCCCTGATTGCCTTCACACTGCCAAAGCGCTGCAGAAGCCGCTTTTTCTTAATGGGCCCAATCCCGGGAATGTCATCCAGAGAACTTGAGAGGGTCCGCTTGGAGCGCCGCTTCCGGTGGTATTCGATCGCCTGGCGATGAGCTTCATCGCGGATCTTTTGCAAGAGGAAAAGAAGGGGAGAACGGGGATCGATGAGGAGGGGGTCTTTGCGGTGGGGCACATAGACTTTTTCTTGAGTGAGCCCCTTGTCATGTCTCGCCTCCTCTTTCGTGAGCCCAATCACATCCACAGTGGCAATTTCCAGCTGCTGAAATACATCCAGAGCCACATTGAGCTGCCCCTTGCCGCCGTCGACAATCAGTAGATCGCAAAAGTCGTTTTTCTCTTTTTCCTTAACAAAGTGGCGATAGAGAACTTCTTTCATGGCCGCATAATCGTCCCCTTTCCCTTTGATCTTGAAAAGACGGGTGCGCGATTTATCTTTTTCTCCATTGACGAAGCAGGCCAGGCTGGCCACCGGATCGGTTCCCGAAATATTGGAAGTGTCAAAACACTCAATGCGTCTCGGAAATCGGGTTAATTGGATCGTCTCTTGCAGATCGAGGAGCATTTTTTCTTTCAGCGACCGGGCATCCTGCTCACGCACAAAAAGGGCTTTCGCATTTCTCTGGGCCATCTCCACAAGATCGCGCTTTTTCCCTTTTTGAGGCGTCAAAACGGCTACTTTGCGCTGGGCGGTCTCAGATAGGATTTCTCCAAGCGCGTCCGCTTGGGAAAGTTCTACGGGGACCATGATTTCGGAGGGCAGCGAGGTGAGATTTTTATAGTGCTGCAGGACAAACGACTCTAAGATTTCCGCATCGTTGGAAGCGATCAAATGGAAGCTAAAGTGCTCCGATCCAATCAACTTCCCTTCCCGGAAAAAAAGGAGGGCGATCATGACCGCATCGGCCTCTCGATAAAGGCCCACGACATCGCAATCTTTGGCAGCTGGGTTATCGACGTGCTGCACCTGCGTCACATGCTCAATCTGATGAATCATCTGCAACAGGTCGTCGGCTTTCTCAAACTCGAGAGCCTCGGAGGCAGCCTCCATTCTTCGCTTGAGCTCTTTCACAACCTCCTTATCTTGCCCCTTCAACAGCCGCATGGCCGCTTCGACATGCTTTCCGTACTCCTCTTCGGTGCACTTCTCCACGCAGGGGGCAATGCACCTCTTGATATCGTACAAAAGGCAGGGGCGCTCGCGGCAGGCCAGTTCGGCATCGGAGCACTGCCTCAAGGGAAATAATTTTGAGATTAAATCGAAGGTTTGCCGCGCCGCCAACGCGTTGGTGTAGGGGCCAAAGTAGATCCCGTCATTTTTGGGCTTACCTTTGTAACGCACCAACCGGATCATGGGCCATTTGTGCCGTGTGACAACCAGGCTAATGAAGGTCTTATCGTCCTTCAACAGGACATTGTATTTGGGCCGGTGCCTTTTGATCAGGTTATTTTCGAGGATGAGGGCATCTTTTTCTGTTAAGGCGACGATGGTGTCGATCTCTTGGACCTGCGTCACCAAATAGGGGACCATATCTCTCTGGTCGCCATATTCGGCAAAGTATTGCTTCAAGCGCACTCTCAAATTTTTCGCTTTGCCGACATAAAGAACCACGCCCTGATCGTCTTTCATCAAATAGACGCCTGGCTGGTCTGGATAAAGAGCTAATGTCCGAGGATCAAATGGCATAAGGAGGATGATAAGATATGAGGGAAAATATTGACAGAGGTTGATTTCAAATGGGTGGGGGTCTAAAATGGCGGGTCCTTTAAAAGGCAGGATTTATGAGCAGTGCTATTATTCAAAAAAAGATCGATGAGCTTTCGGCCGCTGTTGCTAGAGGAGATTTGATCGATGCAGATCTCCATGTGACGAGCAAAACGAGCTGGAAATGGAGGCTCATCAAATTATTTAATTGCCTTTTGCAGCCCTTCTATTCCTGCTTTGGAAAGGATCCGTTCCTACACTATCGCACCAATAATGTAGCCCAATCTTTGCTTAAGTTATGCGGACAGTGCGCCGATTTGAGCTTCGATACAAAGACAAAAGCGGTCGGGAGTATCTTGACGAGGCTCAATGCAAAAACGAGAGGCAGATACGCCGCAGATGTCGAAAAAGTGAAGGCGCTGGTGTTGGGAGGTAGCCCCGTTATAGCTCAAAGAAAAACTTTGGTACAGAATGCGCTGAATCGCATTGCCTACGATTTGCACCAAAAATTGAGTGGAAATTCACAAAAGAATGTTTGCTTCTCTCCTATCGGTTTGGCCCCGATTTTAGGAATGATTTTGGGTGGCATGCCTAAGGAAAGAAGAGAGAGTTTCTTAGAAACCTTGGGCCTTCAAAATCTAGGCACATCTTTAGTTCTTTTGACGATCAGTGAATTGATGGCCGATGTTTCAGAAGCCAATGGAGACTTGTGCTCGATCCAAATATCCAATGCATTCGTGGCTCATCCTGACGCAAAAATCAACCCCAAATATAAGGAATTTGCGAAGGTTTGTTACGGCGCTGAGGAATTCCTTTCTGAGGGTCTAGGCCAAGTTAAAAATCTCGTTTTGGCGCAGGATTTAAAAGGCCCCTCCCCTTCTTTTGTTATGCTCAACGGAATCCATTTTTCAGGCAAATGGATTGCCCCTTTTAGAGACGCTGTCGACGAACAGTTCACCTTTGCTAACGGCGGCTCTCAGAAAGTGAAGATGATGCCGCTTGAAGGAAATCTTCCTGTCTATGACGGGGATACTTTCCGAATGATTGAAATTCCCTATCGATCGCCCCATGGGCATAGGCTCATCCATACAGTTTTCTTGCCCAATGAGGGACAGCCCTTGAATTTGCTAGAGGCCCGGCTCACCCCCGAATTTATCGCCCACTGCCGCAGAGAGGCGCGAAATGGGCTTTATGATGTGAGAATGCCTAAGCTCAATGTGGATGTGAGGGACGCTACGCTCCTGGATACACTGCAGCGTATTGGTTTGCCCATGAGTGGAGCCTTGCCTGAGATTTCCGAGCAAGCGCAGCTTAAAAAGATCATTCATCAAGCCAAGGTGCAAGTGGATGAGAAGGGAACTTTTGCCGTGGCCGCAACCGAAGCTCTTGCCGTAGGAAGATCTGTTGAAGCTCCGCAACCTGTCGAAAATAAAAAGTTCCTCATCAACCGCAGTTACGTTTACATGATTTCGGACAATAATCAGATCCTTTTCCAAGGCAACGTCAGAGATCCGGCTGCTCTCGTCAGCTGCTGACCATACTGTTAATATTTTTTCACAGGCTCTGCCACAAATATGTTCTATTTATGGCTACCAAACAAGCCAATGCGGCAGCTGCTGCACTAACCACTTTGAGTGAGCAAGGCGATTTTCGTGCAGCAGGTGGTGCCGCGACGGCAGCAGCGGGTGGTTTGGGCTTTGCAACAGGTGGTGCCGCGATGGCAGCAGCAGGTGGTGGAGCTGCAGCAGGTGGTGCCGCCGCCGCGACGGCAGCAGCGGGAGGTGGAACTGCAGCAGGTGGTCTAGGTTCGCTGGGTCTTGCAAAAGTCCTTTGGAAAGGCCATAGATTACACCTTCCGCTCCTGTCCAAGATTCCAAAAGTGATATTTTTGAAGACGTTATTAAATTCAGCTTCATTGATGATACCACGAAACCAAACAGCGATCGTTTCCGGATCATTTGCAAAAGTCCCGCAGCCGAATGCGCCTAAAACTAGGGAGTCATTGCCATTTTTATGGGCTACCCGGAACATCGCACGCATTTTTTCTTTCGTGAGTTTTTCATAATCGGGATGGTCAGATATGAGGGCTGTACAGGCAAACACGTCGCAACTAAACGGTTGATCCAAGTAGGCGTATCCTCTATTTGCGTTTTCTCTAAAAATCTGAACTCCAGGGATAAGAATCCCCCCTTTTTCAGTGAATTCGGAAAATTGGGTTGCGCCCACAGCAACCTTATACCAACCTTTCGAGTAATCGGATCGACAGCAAATGGCCTCTTGTTGAGAGCCCTTATTCGCAAAACTAACCACGAGTGGGTTAAGATTTTGATCTAGCAATTTTTTTGCAACATCAAATGTACAGCTGTCTTCAGCACCGATCTGCGTGTCGGGTTGCCGGTCTACAGACGCGGAAATAGCTGGCGGATTGGGGAGATAGCCTGCCCGCTCTACCATTCGTTTTTGTTTAATGGGATCTGTGAACCTTCCACTCTGGATATCCTCCATAGTTTGCTGGCAGATGCGGCCTTCCATCGCCAATATTTGGTCGCTCTTTCCAGCCACCCACAGGCGAGCAAAATTAAATGCCCAGACTTTAGCTTCCACATCCCAACACGCTTTCAACGCTCTTCTATAAGCATCTTCATCTAAATGTGGGGGAGTCGGAGTGTTGTTAAATAATTCTAAAATTTTTTTTCGAAAATCTTCTAAGCTCTTGTCTTGCATTTCACCTAAAGAACTGGTTGCAGTTTTAAGAGATCTAAGACGCTTCTCGCCAAAGCGTTTAGTCAAAGCTTCTTTCAACTCAGCATTAACATTCCTCAGTAATGGACTAGGGAAAGGGGCAAGGTCAGGAGCCGCCGCCGCAACGGCTGATTTGGGCGCAGCAGCAGGTGGTGCTGCCTCTGCGATGAGGGTAGCTAAGTAATCGGGTAGGAACTTTTCACTAACAGTAAGTAATGCACTCATTGCAACTAGGTAGGGACTACACTGTGGGCTATTGTGATCGGTCTTTTTCGATGATAAGCAGTTTAAGACATTTGCTGCAGCCTCTTTGACTGTCTTAGCGCCAAGAAAAGCCTCACCGACAACCTTCAGCGCCTCTTCATGTGACTTTTCATGTAAACCGGCCTTTGCATGCTGTGTTGTTTTGGCAAATCGGTCACCGATTTCCTTTCTTAGAGCTGCATAAAATCGTCCAACTGGGGTTGCCATATTATTCCCTTAATCTAAATAATTTTTTAAAAGTATTTTATCAAAAATGGTGATAAAAGTGTTATCTGTTTATTTTTTGTTGCAGATCACACAAAAGATGCTGGGCTTGCAGGGGAGTCATGTTGAGCAAATCGACCTTTTGAAGCTCGGCGAGGACGGGGTGTTCTTGCGGAGTGGAGATAAAGAGGGGGAGCTGCTGGTCGGGTTTGCTTTCGAGCTCTTTGAGCATCTCTTCGGCTCGCTTGATGGCTTTGGGGGGGAGACCGGCGAGTTTGGCGACGTGGATGCCGTAGCTCTTGTCGGTGCCGCCGCGGATGATTTTGCG
>CAYWKW010000090.1:0-7576 GCA_964458995.1 uncultured bacterium
TTGTCGAAAGCGCAAAAATCGAAAAGAAACTGGAGAAGGCTCGTATGGCCATTTCTGCTCGGAACTATGTTCAATCGCGGCTACAAAGTGTACTGAGTTCGGTCGTGCGCGGCTCCGAGTCCCATTTTTATACAAAACAGTTTGAAAAAGAAACTTCCCCCAGCTTGGTTATTGTTTTCGATAACGGAATCGATCCAGAACCCGCCTTCAGCGGCGAGATCGTAGGGCGCATTTTCATTGATGAAGATCAGAACTTGTGCCTGGCGGCTTGGCCTCTGAGCAAAAACAAAAACCGGCCTTGGCGAAAAGAGGTATTGATGCCTCAAGTTGCCAGTTTTGAGTTTGAATTTTTAGGGAAAAAGAGCGCTGAAGAGCATGCGAAAAAAGAGAAAATGCGCCCCGTGACCGCAGAGCTTGTGTGGAGAACTTCTTGGGCTAAAGGGCAGCTCGAAATTCCCTCGATGATCCGATTGACCGTCCAAGAGAAAACGGTGGTTCAGTTTGCCTTCATTCTTCCCTCCACGGAACCCTTCGTCACCTATTTGGAAAGGAAGGTTTCATGAACGTTTTAGGGCTTGTTTTTTCCCTCATGCTCATCCTCTCCTATGGTTTTTACGCCTGTTGGGATAAACAGACGGCCCTCTCGCGTCTACGAAGCACTTATGTGGGATACCATAAAGCCAACCGGAAGATCCTCAACTCCTACCAGAGCGAAATCTATAAGAATATTCGAGGCAAGCCCAAGGAGACGAAAAAAAGGGCGAAATGGCTCACCGCGCAGATTCCCAAAAAGAAAAAGGCCGACTTCAATCACGAGTGCGCAAAAATCAATCTGTGGCCCCTCATTCAAGAGGGAAGGGAACAACATCCCGTTCTCTATGAAACCGCAGCCCAGATGATTCACACTTTCTATGGATCGTTTAGCAATGAAAAACGGTTTGAATACCGTTTTCTGGATGCGCTTCTCGCCTCCGCAAAGTTAGCTATGGAACAGAAAGAGACGTTCGCACTTGAAAAATTGGCCATTGAGGAGTACCAAAAAGTCTATTACAAAATGTTAAAAGGGACCAAAACTTGGAGCCTCATAGTGGGAAAGGGATCTCCGCCCCTTTTGGATTATGTCAAAGTGGAGCAGTCCAACGATAAACTCTGCCTCTTTCATGCCCACCCCGACTTGATCACGGCCCTTTTTAATTCGCAGGTAGCCGTAAAACTCTATAACGAAATCCACAAGAAAGATGGCCCCCTTCTCACTCAAGAGCTCGTGCAGAGAATTTGCAATGAGTCGAAACTCCTTTCGGTCGATCCCGACCTCTTTTCCCTTCTTCAATTCGGAAAGCCGGAACATGAAGTGCGGAAAAAAGTGTTTATCGCTGAAGAGAAAGAGGTCTCCCTGCGACGCAATCTCTATATCAATGGCTGAAGTTTAAAACAGAGGGTAAAGGTGCTCCCCTTTCCCACCTCAGAGGTTGCAGTTACTTTTCCTTTGTGCTTGTCGACGATCGTTTTGACGATGGAAAGCCCCAAGCCAGTGCCCCCCGATTTGCGAGAACGGGCCTTGTCTACCGTGTAAAACCGGTCGAAAATATGGGGAATATCCCTTTCCGAGATGCCAATGCCTTTATCTTTGATGGTTATGCATACATTTTCGTTAGATTGATAGATGGTCATCTCAATTTGCGCAGGAGGCTGCGAATACTTGACTGCGTTCTCTAAAATATTTGAGACGGCCAGCTCCAATAGATCCACATCCGCCATGATGGGAGCCGCTTCGAAGTCGCTTTTTAAACTAACCTGAGCAGTGGGATGAGCCGCTAATAGATTGTGTTTGCACCCTTCTGCCAGCAAGACTAAATCGGCGGGTTTGAAGCGGTCGGGAGAGATGTTTTCAATATCCGAGAGGGTGAGGAGACTACGTACGAGTTTGTCGAGACGGCCGCAGGTGCGGACAATCTTCTCTGTAATCTCTTTCAACATCTCTTGAGAAAGATCGGGCAGATCCTGGAGCGTCTCAGCAAAGCCGCGGATGATCGTAATGGGGGTGCGCAACTCATGGGAAGCGTTGCTAATGAAGTCTTTTCCCATTTCGACGACTTTATACTCAGAGGTTTTATCTTGCAGGACAACGAGCGCCCCATTTTGGTGAAAAAGGGGGGCTGCTATCAGGTCTAAATGAATGGGATTCGCTTCTCTGACGGTCCAAGTCTGAATGATGGGTTCCGATGTTTGAAGGACAAAAAGGATGAGCTCATGACATTTTTTCGTCAGATCGTGTGTCGGAGCCTTGACTGTGTTCAGCGTCTGTTTGAAGATGGCCTCATGAGAAACCCCAATCATGCGGCAGGCGGTTCGATTGACAAAAGTGACTTTGGCGCTCGTGTCAGTAGCAATGATCCCTTCGCCAATGGATTCGAGAATATCTGCCGTCTCCTCTCTTTGGCGTGTCAGTTTTTCAATTTGCTTCTGAATGCGGGTTGTGAGTTCGTTGAGAATCGAGGCCAATTTGCTAAATTCCCCTCCCTGCTGCGCTTCAGAGAGAACGATGCGGGGAAGAAATTCTTCTCTTCCCTCTTTGAAGGGGCGAATCGCGTCAATGATCGTTTGAATCGGCTTTGTAGCGTATTGAATGATGATGGCGCCTGAAAAACTTGTAACCGCTAACAGCAAAATGGCGACGATCAAAATCCCTATTTCAAAGTCGACCTTCAGCTGATCGATCATTTGGGAATTGAAATTGATGTGGAGGATATAGTGTTCCCCATGCGCCGTAAAAGCTAAAGCGAGGAAGTAGAATTTTTCTTTAAAATAGGGAGATAGACGTTCATTAAAACCCGATCCCTTCTGAATCGCTTCCAAAACTTCAGGTTCATGAACTTGGGTGGCTCCGTTTTCACCGTCTGTGGGCAAATAGGTGTGATAATAAAGGGCCCTCGCATTCCCATCGAGCAAAGTGACCGGCAGAAATAGGAACCCGGGCTCCGTTTTCATCATCTCAATCATGCCACTTAAATCGGGAGCCATCTGGAGTTGGCGGATAAGCCCTTTTCCCCGATTCGTCATCGAATTGCGCATGATGTGATTGACGGCCATATTCACAACGGGAATAAGGAGAGCCACAACCACAAGCAAAACAATCAGATTGCTGAGGAAAATTTTTTTTCTAAATCCAACCATTTCAAGTCTTTGGTAATATGATGGTGAACGCGCTTCCCTTGCCGAGTTCCGAAGTTACAGTAATTCTGCCTTTATGCTTCTCGACAATGGTTTTTACAATAGAGAGTCCTAAGCCAGCGCCGCCTAATTTCCTGGAATGGACCTTGTTTACAGTGTAAAATCGTTCAAAAATATGGGCCAGGTCTCTTTGAGACATCCCGATTCCCCGATCGGTGATTTTCAAGTGCACTTCGGTCCCCACCTCCTCAATGGTCATTTCTATGTGGGCCGGCGCATCGGAGTATTTGACCGCATTTTCCAATAGGTTCAAAATAGACAGTTCAATGAGATCGGATTCCGCATAGATTTTTGCCGCATCCATGTCTTTATTCAAAGTCAGATGCACATTGGGGTGTGCCGTCAAAAGGGTTCTCTGACAGTTTTCAGCCAGAGAGATGAGATCCGTTTCTTGCATCCGCTCATAGGAGAGATTTTCAATGTCAGCCAATGTGAGAAGGCTTTTGACCAATTTGTCGAGCCGAGAGCATGTTTGTACAATCTTATTCGTAATTTCTAAAAGCATCTCTTGGGATAAATCGGGAAGATCTTGCAATGTCTCGGCAAATCCCCGGATGATCGTAATGGGAGTGCGCAACTCATGGGAGGCATTCGCTACAAAATCTTTCCCCATTTCAACGGTTCGGTATTGGCTCGTTTTATCTTGTAAAACCAAGATAGCGCCCCTTTCGAAAGTGAAAGGAGAGGAGATCAAATCGTAAAAACGAGGCCCCTTTTCTCGAATCGCGAAAGTCTCCACGAAGGTTTCGCCATTCTCCAATGCTTTTCGAATCAACTCATCACATTTTTCTGCCAGAGGAGTTCTTGCTGTGAATAAGAATTTCATCATCATATTTTCTCGAGAAACACCTAACATATAACTCGCAGACTGATTGACGAAAACCACTTTCCCATTTTCATCGGTCGCAATCACCCCCTCTTTTAGTGATTCGAGGATATTTTCCGTCTCTTTCCTTTGACGCACCAAACTATCCACTTGCTTCTGGACCTGCTCCGTGAGCGAATTGAATGCATACGCAAGTTTGTTGAATTCGTTATCTTGTGTCGCTTCCACAGAAATTCGAGAAGGGAGTTTTACCTCCCCTTTTTGATAGGGAATGACAGCCTGGATCATTTGTCCGATAGGGCGTGTAAACCGGTATAGACAGATCTGATTGATCAATATAAACAGGGCCAGCGTAATTGCGATCTCATAGCGGCTGATTTCTTGCGCAATTTCATAGTAGCTTGCAGCCCAATGGGCAATCGGCAAAAGAACCAGAAGAAATACCAGAAAAGCGACGATATTACCGATGAAAATCTTCTTCCTAAACTGTATCATATCAACTTTTCGTGTCCCGTCTCGGTTACAAGAATCATGTCTTCTATTCGAACTCCCCCCACCCCTGGCTGATAAAGACCCGGTTCAATCGTAAAAACCATCCCCGGTTTCAAGACCACATCTTTGTCTACCCCATCGAAGCGGAAACGGGGAAACTCATGACATTCAATACCAATCCCATGCCCTAAACTATGAATGTAAAGCTGCTTTACATTTGGCATGGGGCCCCCGAAAATCGCCTCGATTTTTGGGGTTTTGTATTGCTGCTTTACATTTACCGCAAGAAATTCATCCTGAACGAGTTGATCGAGCTCACCAGCCTTGATTCCCGGTTTTACATGATCGATTGCCATCTTTTGGACCCTCTTCACGATCTGTTCAAACTCGGCGATTCTTGGATCGGGTTTGCCAAAGTAGCAGAGGCGGGTCATGTCTCCGCAATAGTGATCGACCACAGCTCCCACATCGACGAGAACGGATTGATTGGGGTGGAGCCTGCTTTTACCGGCTCGATGGTGGGGATAGGCGCTATTTTCTCCAAATGCGATGATGGGCATGAAAGACATTCCAGAAGCCCCATTTTTCCGGCAGAAAAACTCAAATTCGAGGGCCAGCTCCTCTTCGCTAACGCCCTCCTTCAAGCACGCGACGACCCGTTGGTAGCCTCGCCAGGTGAGATTCGCCGCTTTTTTCAATGCCGCAATCTCTTTTGGCTCTTTAATCGCCCGGAGCCATTTTACAGGGCTAGGGCTCGGAATCCATTGGATCTGAGGATATCCCTCTTTCAATAAGAGATACCCATCATAAGTCATGCTTGCGCTATCGAAAAGGACCCTCTTTTCGCCGATCTTTTTGAAATCTTCCCAAGTGCAAACGGTGCAGGAGGCCTCTTTTTTAGCCCCTTCAAAGTAGCGCCCATCAACAAATAGGATCGATTCGCCCTTTTTCACAAGCAAACGCCCTTTAGAAAGGGTCAATCCAGTCAAATAATAGAGATCATCCACTTGCTCAATGAGGCAGGGATCTTCCAGTTGCTCGCTCAATCGTTTGATACGCGAATCATCTCTCATTGACTTTTCTTTAATCAAATCGCCCCTTTTTTAAAATAGACTCGAGATCCTCCATTCCAATTTGGCTCCAAATCGGATGGCCGAGAGGATCGTAGAGACGGTCTTGGCAGGATTGCAGCCGGCGCCAAATTTGAAAGGCTTCGTCGATCGAGTATTCTTTTCGGATGCGCCGGCAATAGTCTCCAGCTGCCAAATCGAGCCGTCTTTTGATTTTCCAACTATCCAAAAACTGGAGGAAGCAATCCGCTTCCAAAAGGGGCGGCAGAGCGTCGATGACCAACATCCGATTCAATAAACGGCACTCAATTCCGAGTTGATTGAAAGACGCAACCATCTCCTCATCCGCTTTATCGAGCGGAATTTCCAGTGGCCAAATCAATGCCTGGCTAAGCCCCTTTTCTGTCTTTAGCGATTCAAACAAAAGACGCGCTTTCGCTGCCGCTAAATCGACTAGAATGAGCTGCTCTTTTTGCAAAAGGAGATAATTTTTGATCACAGCCAGCGGGCGGTCGGAAAAAACGAAGGGGAACTCGGCCTCTTCCGCTACTCGATAAGAGGGAACGTTTTCCGAAAAAGAGAAGGCGGGCGGCGGATCAAAAGAGAGGGGTTCCGAAAAAGCAACGGGTGGGGAAAAGGCGCTTTCAACGGCCTCTTGCACGATTCGAAAAAGGGCCCCCTCCTCTTTAAACCGCGCCTCTTTTTTTTGCGGATGGACATTGATATCGACACTTTCCGGAGAAATCTCCAAAAAGAGGACAAAAGGTGGATAGGCATGTTCCCCAATGCGGGTTCCAAAACCGGCTTTGACAGCTTTTGAAAGGAGGGGAGAAAAAATGGGACGTCGATTGATGAATAGATATTGCCCCGTTCGCGTTGCCATGGCTTTCATGGGAGCCGCAACATAACCAGAAATGCAATGGCCCTTGATTTCATGTTCAAATTTGCCTAAAACCTCTTCAATTCTATTTTTGCTTGGCTTTAAGCCGATTGTTTTTTTCCCATTCACAATGAGAGTGAAAGCCGCTTCTGGATGCGCCAAGGATAGCGTCTCCACGATGCGGGTCACTTGGGCCGTATTGGCGGCGGCGGACTTTTGGAATTTCTTCCGGGCGGGAACATTGTAAAAGAGGGAGCGCACTTCCACTGTTGTGCCTCGATTGCGCGCACAAGGCTCTACGGCTTTAACGACGCCCCCTTCAACAAGAACGCGCGACGCGGTCCCATCGGAAGTTTTCAATTCAAAGTGGGAAACAGAAGCGATGGCAGCTAGAGCTTCTCCTCGAAATCCCATCGTGGTTAACGATTGCAAATCTTCGGCGGAGTGAATTTTAGAGGTAGCGTGCCTCTCTAAGCACAGAAGGGCATCCTCCGGCCCCATCCCGCAGCCATCATCTTCAACGCTGATGAGCTGTTGGCCTCCATTGACAATTTCGACACAGATGTTTTGCGCTTCGGCATCGAGGCTATTTTCGATCAGCTCTTTGACAATGGACGCAGGGTTTTCAACAACCTCGCCTGCAGCGATTTGATTTATGACCGTTTCAGGGAGTCGGGAAATTTTTGGTTTCACACTGAAAATATATCAGATCCTCGAGTATAATCAAACCCACGATGAAATGGCTTTTTCTTTTTGCTGCTCTTCCTTTGTTTGCTGTTTACGTTGGCAATCCGGCCGATCCGGCGATCATGAATACCGGTTTTTTATCGGCGAACTACCCCTTTTTTAAGTTCACGTCGGGTTACATTTACGATTACACTTCAGATAAACGGTATGTAGACACTGAGGGAGCCATCCGCCGCTTTGGCCTCCATTCGCAAGTGGCGAGTTTTTCTCTGATCCTGATTGAGCGGCTGCAACTCTTTGGAACGGCAGGCGGCTCCAAGGAGGTCATCGAAGAGCGGCCCCTCGCCGATATCCTCTTTGACTCGCACACTTCCTACCACTTTTCTTGGG
>CAYWKW010000091.1:0-7542 GCA_964458995.1 uncultured bacterium
ATAATTGGGGAAGGGGCGGAGCCAGAAACCGATTGTTCAGGTTGTTTCGGTATACTACGGTTTTGAAAAAATAGAGGTTCCTAGCAGATGGCGGTCACTCTTCGGTGGACGGCAGTGTAAAGAACCGTTTAAAGCCCTCGGTGACTCTCTGAAAGCATTTTTTTGCGTTGTCGTAAAAAATCTCCCCTCGAGAGCAAATGACGGAGACCCGATTCCTGCCTGCTTTCACAATCAACGGGGAACATTCTTCCCCTCCAGGGACATCAAAGGAACAATCTTTTTTTCCTTCCGAACCATATATGGAGCAAGAAATCGTTTGGACAGCATTCGATAAGTTTTGAAGATACTGTTTCCATACGTAGATAAACCGACGGTTTCCCATAGGCAATAGATCTCGATCTTTTTCATTGCCGATTCCCGGTTCAGAACCACTTCTAACGTGACTCCCTATAGCCTCGTTTTCGCTGCCGTGCCAGTTATCTTCAATATCGATGACTCGAAGATAATGAGGCACCCGCTCGGATTGCCCTCCAGCGCTGACCCAGCTGAGACCCAACCAGCCATTTCCGAAGTCCTTCATCATGGGAGCTCCCTCACAGGCTGACACATTCAGAATATGAAATCCGCGGTACACCCCGTATGCATCGATGACACGCCCCAAAAAATGACCCGCTTCTTGCCAAGCGATAGCCACCTGGTTTTTTGAGAAGGGGATGACACGAATGAGGGCGTCAGGCTTAGCAGAATTTAATCGGATTGGATTCGACATCTCGGGCTCATCGGTCATATTTCCTTGGTGACCGTAGAGTTGTGCGACTACTTTAAAATGGGTCTCGTTCACTTGTTTTGCCATTACAGAAAGAAATCCCTTGGGATGGCGGATGATTTGGGGAGAACCGTAAATGTCTTTCCCCAAAGGAATGGTTTTTTGCTGCCCTCGAACCGCAATCTCCCAGCCTGATGGGGTTTTCAGAATAGCCGCGCCTCCCCCATCTGTGACCTGCCTTTCGCCCCGGCAAGGAAGGACAGTGGACTGAGCAGAGGCATCTTGTCGAAGAAAAACGGGTCTTGTCACACGGCGGATGGCACTATCAAGCAAATAGGCGCCATACCCTGTGCTCCCGAGGGCATAAACGACAGCGGCTCCAACGGAAGCAAGCGTCACCGGAATAGGATAATGGGATAAGATAGCAAGCATATGCATACTGTTGTAACATATTTTACCAATACGCCCAAGCAAATATGCCCAGCAATTTCCCTCTTGCTAAAACAAGGCGAAATGCCCTTCTTTTAACGGAAAGAGAGGGATTTGAACCCTCGAAACCCCTTAACGGAGTTTGCGTCCTTAGCAGGGACGTGCCTTCGGCCACTCAGCCATCTTTCCAAAAGAATAGAGAAATAACCGTAAATTCTACGCAAAACGGCACTTTTGAGCAAGCTATCGTACGCGTAGGGCATTCAGAATCACGGCGACGTCAATGATTTCTTGAAGCATGGCGCCGATGGCGGGTTGGATGACGCCAAAAGAGGCGACGATCATAAGGAGGACGCTGAGACCTATGCCGATGAAAATGCTCTCTTTGGCGATGTGGATGGTCCATTGGCTGATGGCGATGGCGTCTTTGACCTTGGAGAGGTCGTCCTCGAGGAGGACGATATCGGCCGCTTCGGCGGAGATGGCGCTGCCATAGGCGCCCATGGCAATGCCAACCGTGGCTGTGGCGAGAGCGGGAGCGTCATTGATACCGTCGCCGATCATGGCGATCGGTTCATATTTTTCTTTGAGCTGTCGAATGACTTCCACTTTTTGTTCGGGGCGCAGATCGGCTTTGACATGTTTAATGCCCGCCTGTTTGGCGATGACAGAGGCATTTTTGGCGCTGTCGCCCGTGAGCATGACGATCTCTTTCACGCCAAGAGATTCCATCTCCTGGATGAGCAGGGGAACATTGGGGCGGATGCGATCGCTAATGACAAGAATTCCGATGCAGAGCCCATTTTTTGCAATAAAGATCAGGAGTTTCTCTTGATTCTGAAACCGCTGAATCGCCTCATCGCAATTTTTGAAGCACAATTTTCCATAAGCTTGTTCGAGAAAGATGTAGGAACCGATCGTAAAATGGTCTCCATTCACATCCCCTTCTACTCCGCAGCCGGGAGTTTCATGAAAATGGTTGGGGATTGAGAGATCTCTGTTGGCTTTTTCCACAACAGCTTTGGCAATAGAATGGGAGGAAAGTTGCTCAACGCAGGCTGTTTTGTAGAGAAGATCGTCAGCTGTTTCATGGTTGAGGGGAATGATCTCTTCTACAAACGGGGTGCCATAAGTGATTGTTCCTGTTTTATCGAAGACGGCGGCTTGGATATTTCCGATTTGTTCCATTGGAGCGCCCCCCTTTACAATGATGCCGCTTTGCGCCGATTTATTGATGCCGCACAGAATCGCCAGTGGTGTTGCTAAAATGAGAGGACAAGGCGTTGCCACAACTAAAACAGCTAAAATCGTCGTTGTATCGTGCGTGATGAGATAACCGACGAGGCTCATAAGGAGAGTAAAAGGGGTAAAGAAGATGGCGTAACGGTCAGCCAGGCGTTGAATGGGGGCTTTTTCCAACTGCGCCTTTCTGACTAACTCCACAATTTTTTGGTATTGGCTCTCTTGGCTGATCTTGTCGGCGCGCATTTCAAAAGCGCCATTCACGTCGATTGTTCCTGAAAAAACCTGATCCTCGGCGGCTCTTGCATGAGCTAATGGTTCTCCTGTAAGAGCCGATTCATCAATTTCGGCCGTCCCACTGAGGATGGTCCCGTCAACAGGGATGAGGTCTCCAGGGCGAACGATCAATATGTCTCCAACGGCGACCTCTTTAACATCGATTTTTTCTAGTGAATCCCTTTTTTTTCGAAAGGCAAAACGGGGAGCGCGGGCGAGCAAGGCTTCAAGTGAAGAAGAGGCTCTGCGAAGACCATAAGCCTCGAAGGCCTCGCCTCCCGATTGCATGAGAACGACGACAGCGCCCGCAAAGGCTTGCCCCATGATGATGGCTGTAATAATGGCGAGCATGGCGACGATGTCGGAGGCAAACTGTCCCCTAAACATCCCCCGAATCGTTTGAAGTACAATGGGAATGCCGCCTAGAATCAGAGTTGCGAGCCAAATCCATTCACTGACATCGTGCCGCTGCAAAAAATAGAAGCAGATGCCCAACAGGAGCCCAAACGAGGCAAAAAGGGGAATCGGATAGTTTTTTGCAAAAATCCAAAGCCTGTGAATCATCACTCCCTTTTCTCATATTTACCCCGGCCTGGTCAACTGTGATAAGGAAGTTTAACGATTTCTGTAGAAGCGATAAGCTGTATAGATTGCGGCAGCCATAACAGGCAACTGTACAATCTCCGGGGGTCGGAGATGGTGCGGGGGGTTACTGCATTTAAGAGTTTCTATAGAGGCATTCTGAGAAGTATGCGGCAGCTACAAGTGACACCGCTACCAACATTCTCGAGTAGTCGGGAGCGATGGGATCTACAGGTTCTCGCGGCGGTGCGGCCGGCGGCGGTGCACTTAGCAAATCGGCAACGTCGTTATAGCCGGAGGCTCGGGCCATTGTGACCGCAACATTGCGAGGCAGGGGCTGGGTGGGTCCGCTTTCGAATAACGTCCGAACAATGCCCAAACGATCAAAGGGGGCGGGGCGATTGAGCTTAACAGCATGGAAGATCGCTAGGCCGCGAATGCCCCTTGATATTCGTTGTGCACGCAGGACAGCTTGAAGCTCTTCGACAGAGCCGTTTGTAATGGAACGGTATAGATCTGGAGCAACTCTTTCTAAAACCTCCGAGCCATGCCTTCTTACAGCGTCTTCTGGAGTCTCTACCCCTCTCATATGGACTCTCAGTCTATATTCCAGTCCGTTCTGATTGTTAATAACCCACATACAGTTGTTACCGGCATGGACATCTTCAGCTGCATCGGGGTTGCGAGCCATTTCAGCTTCCCTATCAGCGAACCATTGAACATGAGGTTCCCGTTGGGCAGCCATTTCTGCGGATAACCGAAGGAGCGATGCTGTAAGCGATGCTCCAAGCTCGACACTTTCATGATAAGCACGAACGGCTGCCGCAAGGTCAGCGGCATCTCGTCCTAGCTCAGCGCCCCATCGTGCTAGCCCATCCGGCAGTGCAGGGACTTCATCTGGGGCTGGGGCCGCAGGAACTGGGACTACCGCTCTTCTACAAAGCGGACAAGTATTGTGTCCTGCTATCCACGGGTCTACACAATTCTGATGAAAGTAATGTAAACAGGGCAGGGTGCGGATTCCAACTGCATTGACCGCATCTGCTAGATCTTCTAGACAAATGGGGCAACGGCCCCCCATATCAAGTGCTGGCTTTTTGCTAATTGGATTGGGAGGAGCGGAAGCGCCTGCTCCACTACCAGTTGGTGTGGTTGCTGCTGCGGCCATTGTTAGTTCCTGTTATGTTTATTAAATTACAGAAATTATACATTAAATAACTTTTTAACCAATGAAAAAGGGGAGAATGGAATGTTTTATTATCCCGTTAATCTTTTAGAAATTCGAATGCTAATTTCTGGTTTTATAACATTGTAAATGTTAGAATTTTATTCTATGGCTATTGGACCTGTACCACTTTTTCAGAGTTCCGCATCGTTGCGAGAAACAGAAATATCGTCTGAGGAACGGACCGTTCAACAAAATCTGCAAAAAGAGTTTTTTAAAAGGCTCCCGGGTGAATTAAAAGCGGAAATTTTGGATCAAAGCCGAGAAAAAGGGATAACCGATGAGGAGCTGGATCAGTTAGATGATCCAAGAGCTTGGAGAGATCGCGACTCAATTCGGAAAATGGCCATTCGAGCTTGCATGGAAGGGAAACTGAGTGAAAAGAGGCTCGGCCATGTGATGCTCCATTGCATGATTGAAGATGCAAAAGTATCCCTACCTGGAAAGATAAAGAGCCTTTCCACAAGAGGATTATCACATGAAAATATCCAAAAGCATCTAAAGCCCTTTTGCACCCGAAAAGAAATTGATCAAAAAGAATTTTTAGACATTCTTGGAGACCCTTCTTGCGAAGAGGATGCCTTTTTTATTGTCGATATGGACCCTATCGACAATCCTCATCTTCCTTTCCGTTTTACAGCCATGCTCAGCCGCGAGCTGTATCCCTATTTCATTCCCAATAAAGAGAAGAAAAGGCTCTACGTATTCCAACCTCATGTCTATGAAAGAGTGTTGCGATTTTTCCATTCTGAAAACCCAGAAAAGCCTCTGTTCGTATTGGGAACAAGGAACATGGAAAGGTTTTCAGATAATGAACGACGTGTATTGTCTATGACTGGAGGGCCTATTCCGACTCCAAATATTGAGGCCAATAAAGCGTGGCCCTTTTTCTTTTACTTACATGATGGTTTTCACATCGATCTCGATTCCGCCATGGGCTTAGATCGCAATTTTTGGAATGGATTCGGAAAGCATTTGCTCGACTATTCCAAACATTGTGCCGATCTTAATATGCGCCAAGCATTCAAAACATTGGGGGAGTGTTGTGTAGATAAGGAATTCCAGCAATATCTTGACCCCAGCTTAACAAAATTAAATGGTTTCACCTTCCTATTCCCCTTTATCACTTTGCTAGAAGTAGCTGGTAAGAAACAGGTAGACGATCAAGAGATGCCTTTTCAACCGATTTGTCAAGATCCCGCCTTTGCAACACACGTTCAAAAACAGTTTTTTGATCAGCTGCAAAGTTTCTGGAAAGAAAAAGTTCCTCGTTTAGAGTTAAAGCCCGAGATTAGATCTAAAAAATTTCTAGAGTATTTTGACTTGCTACATAAATTAGATCTAGATCCCAAACCTTCAGCTGAAGTTTTGGCCAATTTGCAAAAGTGTCTTCATTCAATTTCGTTGGGGCCGGCGACGAGCCGCTTGCCGTTGAGCGCGTTCCAGTAGGAGGTCATTTGAGAACCGTCGGGGTTTTGCACGACGATGGAGTAGACGGGAAGAAAGATCTCGGTGGTTTTCCGGATGGCAAAGTCGTTGCCGAAGGCGGCCCGGGCGGTGTTCTCGATTTGAGTGGAGCGGTACCGCTTTTTCACACGGAGAGCATGCTTAGTTGGCTTGGTGACGAGCCACTGGTCGAGTTTCGTTTCGGGGATGACCTGGAGGCGGGGATTTTGCAGGTGGAGACGGTAGGTGTTGCCGTTTTGCACGATGAGGCTCTTTTTACGGCAGCTGTCGACCCATGTGTCGAGGATGTTATTTTCTAGGTTGAGGAATTTGGAAAGGCCGTCGCGATCCCAAGCCCCGCCATGAGAGGCGAGGGCATTGATGATCTTGAATTCTTGGCGGGTGGCGTTGGAGGCGATGCAGTCGGTAAAGCCGTGCGTCTTTTCCCAGGTCCCCGTGTTGATGACCATTTCGCCATCGACAAGCCCCCAGAGAATCACCCCTTCGCCCGTTTTGTCATGGGCGCGAATGTACTTCACGTCCATGAGAAGATAGGGAACGAATTTCAGGGTGGGCTCGAGGAAAACATGCTCGGTGTCTTTCAGAAGCTCTTTTTTATGAGCCTCCATGATGCTCTCAGCCGAGTAGCGCACTTCAAGAGTTTGGAAGGTGGCGGAACTGAGCAGCTCTTCGATTTTTGTCCGAACTTTGGGTTGGTAATTCCAAGTCCAATAGGCCCCGCCTATAAGTACAAGACAGATGAGTGCGAGGATCACTGTGCGCATAGGTAAACTCCCAAACTCTTTTTTATATTATTCTTTCATCGAAAGCAAGAACTCCGCGTTGGATGCTGTTTTTTTCAAGCGTGCGGTCAGGAGATTCATCGCATCGACTGGGGTAAGATCGGCAATTCCCTGACGGAGGAGGTAGATCTTTTCAAGTTCGACTGGATGGTAAAGGAGCTCCTCTTTTCGGGTACCGCTCTTGATGAGGTCGATGGCAGGCCAAATGCGCCGGTCAGCCAGGCGCCGGTCGAGGACGAGTTCCATGTTTCCGGTGCCTTTAAACTCTTCAAAGATCACCTCGTCCATACGAGAGCCTGTGTCGATGAGCGCGGTGGCGATGATGGTGAGGGAGCCGCCTTGCTCGACGTTACGGGCTGCGCCAAAGAACCGTTTTGGTTTGTGCAGAGCGTTGGCGTCGACGCCGCCGGTGAGGATTTTACCTGAGTGGGGCTGGACGGTGTTGTAGGCGCGGGCCAGACGGGTGATGTTGTCGAGAAGGATGACGACATCGTAGCCACATTCCACCATGCGGCGGGCTTTTTCGATGGCCATTTCAGCAATTTGAACGTGTCTTTCGGGCGGTTCGTCGAAGGTGGAGGCAATGACCTCGCCCTTGACGGTGCGGATCATGTCGGTCACCTCTTCAGGGCGCTCGTCAATGAGGAGAACCATGAGAACCACTTCGGGATTGTTGAGCTCGATGGCGTTGGCGATGTGCTGCATCAAGATCGTTTTACCCGATTTGGGAGGAGCTACGATGAGTGCGCGCTGCCCTTTGCCAATGGGAGAGG
>CAYWKW010000092.1:0-7501 GCA_964458995.1 uncultured bacterium
TAATGTGCGCCTTGCCAGCCCTTTTCTCTTTACGAAGAGATCCTCCCTTTCATCGAAAAAGGGATGATTAAGGGGGGAGGTCTTGAAAATGCCCTTGTGATCAAAGGGGATCAAATCATGAATCCCGAAGGGGCGAGATTTTCTGATGAGATGGTTCGTCATAAAATTCTCGATCTAATCGGAGACCTCTCTCTGGTTGGAATGCCCATTTTGGGACATATTATTTCTGTTCGTTCGGGTCATTCAAGCAACATCGCGTTTGCGAAGATGATCTCTAAGCTGGAGAGTCGTTGAGATGGGAGAGAGCACAACCGTTTTTAATGCCAAAGATATTGAAAAAATTTTACCGCATCGCTATCCTTTTTTGCTCGTCGATCGCATTCTTGAGATCAACTTGGAAGAAAATGAGATCCTCGGATTGAAAAATGTCACCGTTAATGAGCCTTTTTTCCAAGGACACTTTCCCAGTGTCCCCATTATGCCTGGAGTTTTGATTTTGGAAGCTTTAGCGCAAACAGGCGGCGTATTAGTTCATCAAAAAGGTTATGTCAAAAAAATAGCTGTTCTCCTTAATGTGGCAAATGCGAAGTTTCGCAAGCCCGTTGTGCCAGGAGACGCTCTTCTTCTCCATGTGAAGGGGCTCCATGTCAGTGGGACTGGCGGAAAAATAAAAGCGAGAGCCATGATTGGGCAGGTCCTCGCAGTAGAAGCGGAATTGAGTTTTGCCCTTATTGATAAAGAGAAATTGTAAATCGGATTTTCATGTCTAATATACATCCTCAAGCCATTGTCGAGCCGGGAGCGAAAATCGGCAAAAACGTCACGATTGAGCCTTTTGCGGTCATAAAAAAAACTGTGACGCTTGAAGACAATGTGGTGATTAAGTCGCACGCATACATCGACGGAAATACTATCATTGGAGAGGGGACGGTTATCTGGCCCAGCGCCAGCATAGGCACGAAGACGCAAGATTTGAAATTCCGGGGCGAGCAAACGTATGTTGTGATTGGGAAACGGTGTGAAATCCGCGAATTTGTCACAATCAACTCCTCCTGCCAAGAAAATTCGACGGTCCGCATTGGAGATGAGTGTCTTATCATGGCCTATTGCCATGTGGCCCACAACTGCGAGATTGGGAATCACGTCGTGATGTCTAACAGCGCCATGCTCGCAGGTCATGTGATCGTCGAAGATTGCGCCATCATTGGCGGCATGACCCCTGTGCACCAGTTCTCGCGCATTGGCTGCTATGCCATGGTTGGGGGATTTAGCCGCGTTCCCCGCGACGTTCCTCCCTATACGGTCGGCGGAGGATTTCCCTATAAGTTTGGCGGGATCAATATCATTGGCCTTAAGCGGCATAAGTTTCCACTTGAAGTTCGCATTGCCCTGAGCAAAGCCTTCAAACTCACCTACCGCTCGGGTCTTCATCTTGAAGACGCCATTCATCAAATTGAATCCCAACTCGAGCCCCACAAAGAAGTGCAGCATTGGATCCAATTCTGCAAATCGTCGAAGAGGGGACTCCTCGGCCTTGAGGGCGTCACGAAACTCGCGCAAAACGAAAGCGAAGAGCAGTATTTTGAAGAATGAGGATTGTCTATTTTGGTACCCCCGAGTTCGCCGCGGAGATCTTGCTGTATCTCCTCAATCACGGCGTTGAAGTCGCCGGCATCGTCACGCAGCCCGACCGTCCCAAAGGGCGCTCCCTGCAACTGACCTCCTCGCCTGTCAAGTTGATCGCCCTAGAAAAAAACATCCCCCTATTTCAACCTGAAAAGGCCTCCAACGAAGCCTTCCTTGAGCAACTGGCCGCTCTCAATGCAGACCTCTTTGTCGTAGTCGTTTACGGACAAATCCTATCTCAAAAACTGCTCGACATCCCGCCTTTGGGATCGATCAACGTCCACCCGAGCCTATTGCCCAAGTTTCGCGGCGCCGCCCCTGTTCACCGCACCCTGATGGCTGGAGAAACAGAAACGGGCGTCTCGATTCAAAAAATTGTCAAACAATTGGATGCGGGCGACGTTCTCGCCGTGGCAAAAATCCCCGTCCCCCCCTCAATGATCTTCGGCGAATTGGATCAAAAACTCAACGACCTCGCAAAACCCCTTCTCTTAAATGTGATCCGCGAATTTGAAAAGCGAATCCCTCCAGGAATCCCCCAAGATCACACCCTAGCCACCTATGCCCACAAATTTGAATTGGAGGAATTGGAGATCCATTGGAATAAACAGGCCCAAGAGCTCCACAACCTCATCCGCGCCTTTTCCCCCAAACCGGGCGCTTGGTGCTGGATCCAATCTGGCCCCGAGCGGAAAAGATTAAAAATTTTACGCACCCAAGTTGTCCCTAAACAGGGCAAACCTGGGGAACTCCTCCCCGATGCCACGGTAGCCTGCGGCCAGGACGCCCTAAAACTCCTCGAAGTCCAACCTGAGGGAAAAAAAGCCATGAAAGCTGAAGATTGGCTGCGAGGACAAAAGAACTTTTCATTTGTCATTTAAAATAATTTGATCTGTTTGTTTAAATTACCGGGTTGGTTATTATTTAGGCTGGAGATAAGTGAATTATGGCAACACGCGTTGAAAAAATAGTTAATCCCGTTGTTATTAACGAAGAGTGGCTAAAAGCGAACAGAAACGAGAAAGCTGACAATTCCCTGTTTCAACACTCGGTCGATTATTGCGGCTCATCCAATGGAACCTTTCGCACATTGCAAGGAGCGGGTCGAACCATCCGGCTGGGCAATGAACTAGGCAAACAGGCTGGGTGTGCACCTTCTCGGGCTGCAGCAGAATTGTCGCGCGATTTTGGCGTTGCAACCTCAGCTATGGGGATCGCCCGTCTTCCCTCTGTAACCAGGGAGACCCTGGATACGTTTGCAGAGCTTAGAGATGAAACGAATCTGATTCCCCTACCTAGGAAGATAGGAAATGCGGTTAAAGTGACCACGGATGCTGTTTCAGCCTATGGATACGCGGCCTCATTCATTACGAAAAATCCTGGAGTTCTCGCCTTTTCGCAAGCAGTTGAATTGACATCGGATGTGACTGACCTCAATCTCTCGGTGAGCGATTACACTCAAGCGGCGCAATTAGAAACCATTGCCACCGGAAAACAAAAAGAAGCGGTGACGCATTCGAAGAACTACTATCTTTTGCGCATCATCAAGGCCATTATGTCGATCGCATCTGGCATTTTGGGTCTTTCTATGATGGTATTGGGAGCTCCTCTGCTTCCGGCTCTAGCTTTGATCCTCATTTCTCTTGCGACGACCATTTTTGCGGTCCTGAGAGATAACTATAAGAACATGGGTCAATACAAAGTCATCGAATTAGACCGTCCAGTCACTCTCGGATGAAAAAGAGAGGCTATCTCCTCCACATTCTCACAAATACTTTACAGAAAATTGATACATGATTATGATCTTCCGTCTTAAAAACCCGGAGGTAACATCATGGCTTCTACTGTCGCACTGCCGCATGCAAATATAAATGGTAAAATATTCGCCGCAATCCCCAATTCCAATTTGAAAAACAAAGATGGATCTGATAAATCCACTCTGGATCACGTCGTAGATTTCACAAAATCGGCAAACGGCGCCTTTCGCCTTTTCCAATTTCTAGAAAGAGTCACCAAAGCAGTTGTTCTCGTTCTAAAAGAACTGGGAAATAAACTCGCCGGATTCTTTGAAGCCCTCGCTGGAAAATTTTTGCTGGCCTGGACTGCAATGACCCTTCCTCGCCTTCCTGAATTGACTCAGGCTGCGAAAAAGGCAATCGTCGATTGGTCCAAACCGCCCGAAGGTCCAGCAACCAATGCGACTCGCAGCAAAATCGAAAAAATCCACGTCATCGCTGACGCCACAGCCGCTTATGGATACGCTGCCTCCTGGATTTTGAGCAATCCTGCGCTCCAAAAGGCAGCCGACGCGGCTAACTTGGTCAACGATGCCACCGACATGAGCATGGCTGCAGAAGATTGGAGTTTGGCCAGAGACCACCTCAAACATATCGATAAAAAGAATGCTGCAATGGCTCCTGTTTATCAGCGCTTCCAAGATACAATGAAGCATGCCTTCATCAAGCTCGTCAAAGCGGTTTGTTCTGTTGTGACTGGAGTCTTGGGACTCATGGTTCTCGCCTTTGGCGGACCCATCCTCCCAGCTGCTATTTTAGTCGCTATTTCCCTCACCTCTACTGTCGCTGCAATGGCCGCCCACTTCTTTAAGGAAACCAGCGCTTATGAACTGGTCGATTTCCATAAAGTTCGCAACCCTCAAATTTTGGTTGCCGGCTCCCCAGCGTCTTAAAATTTCAAAAATTAGGGGGGCGCTTCAGTCCCCCCTCCTCTTGCATGAAAAAATCTCTACCCAGCTCCGAATGGCTCCTCGTAGCCAGCCTCCTCATGATCATGGCTTCCCTGGTTGTCATTGCAAAAGTCAATGCATACAGGGCCGCCTCGTCGATTACAGCCAAAGATCTGCAACAAGAAGAAATTTGGGTCACTATCGAAGGCGCTGTAGCCAAACCGGGGCGATATCGAGCGCTCTCAGGCCAAACAATCGGAGAAGTGGTTCGCAAAGCCAGGCCCAACCCCTTTGCTGATCTCAAAAAAATTCCTTTAAAAGAGATCGTTGAAGCTCCCATGCAATTGCAAATTGAGGAGCTCTCCGAGGTGCAGGTGTTCATCCAGGGCGCTGTAGCGGAACCTGTGGAAATTAGGGTCCCGGCAAGGACGCGGATTTGCGATCTGAAGTCAAAAGTTTCATTGACTGCGGAGGCTGACAAAACCTTTTTCCGCAGGAGAAAAATGGTTAAAGATGGCGAGATTCTCGAGGTGCCTAAGAAAACTATTGAGCTAAATTCCTCGAATTGACTATGCTGTTAAACCGATATTTATTAGTTCACGTATGCCACCCATCAATCTGAAGATTGCAGGGTTAAGCGCGGTAGTCTGAGAGAGAGCTATTAGCTTCTCTTCTTCTTCCTGTTGTTGGCATGCATAAATAGATGTGATGGAAAAAGGAAAACCTATGCCGCTGACATTGATTGGCCAGAAAAAAGGGATGGCGCAAGTCTTCGATCAAGACGGTAAACTCATCGTTTGCACGGTGATTTTAGCTGAGCCGAACACGGTTCTACAGATCAAGCGCAAGGAAACGCACGGATATAATGGGATTCAGCTCGGTGGCGTTCCGATGTCAAAATCGCAAGCCGCTCGCGCAAAGAAACCTATAAAGGGCCACTTTGCGAAAGTCCAAGTTGAACCTTGCAGTGTGATTCACGAATCGCGCCTGGATGAAATCGATCAATACCAAATCGGCCAAAAACTCGATGCGAGTATTTTTGCTGACGTGAAGTTTGTCGACGTCGAAGGGGTCTCTAAAGGAAAGGGGTTCCAGGGAGTTATGAAACTCTTTAATATGGCTGGCGGTCCAGGGGCTCACGGTTCCGGATTTCACAGACATATGGGTTCTACTGGAATGAGATCGACTCCCGGCCGCTGCTTCCCGAATGGAAAGCGCGCCTCACGCATGGGCGGCGACCGCAAAACCGTGCAAAACCTCCGAGTTGTTGCTGTAAAAGGAAATATTCTCCTCGTTGAAGGAGCTGTTCCTGGCGCGCCCAGCGGGATTGTTTACATCCGAAAAGCGAAAAAGAAGGGTTAAGCCATGGCGACACTTAAGAAATACGATCTCCACGGAAAAGAAGTAGGAACTGTCCAGGTGGAGGATGCTCTTCTCGAAGTAGCAGCTCACCCTCAGTCCATCAAAGATTACATTGTCGCTTTGCGCAATAACGCTCGCCAATGGTCTGCAAGCACAAAAGTGCGAAAAGAAATCAACCGCACCGGCCGCAAGCCCCACCCCCAAAAAGGGCAAGGGCGCTCCCGTCAGGGGGACTTGGCGGCTCCTCAATATAAAGGGGGCGGTATTGTTTTCGGACCTAAGCCTAAATTTGATATTCACACTCGCATCAACAAGAAAGAGCGTAGAGCTGCGATTCGCACATTGATTGCAGAAAAAATTAAGGGCGGCCTTGTTCATGTTCTCCTAAAAGGGGACATGAAACACCCCAAAACGAAAAAAATGGCCGAATTCTTCGGGCATATGAAAGTGGCTGACAAGAGAATTCTTGTTCTCGGCGAAGGCAAAAAAGAAGAGATGGGAAATCCCCACGAAAATCTCGTCAAGAGCCTCCGCAATATTCCGAAGAAAGAATATTTGTTGGTTCCTCAAGTAAACGGCTATGAATTGGCCCGCTGCCACACGCTCGTCGTGCTCGATAGCGCACTCGATGAATTCCTTTCGATTTTAGGTGCATCATGAGAAATCCATACGAAATCATTAAGAACCGACGCGTCACCGAAAAGAGCCGCGTGCTAGAAAATTTAATGAATGCAAAGAGCAATCCTTCTGTAAGCCGATGCCAATCGCCGAAAATCGTTTTTGATGTTTGCCCAAAAGCAAATAAGAACGAGATTGCCGAAGCGGTGGAAGAGATCTACAAGGATAAGAAAATTAAAGTCGTCAAAGTGAACACCATCAACGTCGGCTCCAAAACGCGCCGCGTAAAAGGGTTTGAGGGTAAGACATCTAGCTATAAGAAAGCGGTAGTCACTCTCCGTCCCGGCGATACAATTGAGACGGGAGGTTAATTATGCCAAAACTCTTTCGACCCACAACGCCCGGACAGCGCAAATTAGTGCTCCCCGTTTACTTAGAGCTAGCTCCCGGAGATAAACCAGCGCCTAAATCGCTGTTAAGCCCCAAGCGCCGTACCAACGGACGCAACCACAGCGGACACATCACTTGCCGCCACAAAGGGGGCGCTCATAAGAAGATGTTCCGTTTGATTGACTTCAAGCGCGACAAAGAAAACATACCGGCGACTGTAGCAGCCGTCGAATACGATCCAAACCGGTCGGCGCTCATAGCGCTTCTCTATTATAAAGATGGAGAAAAGCGGTACATTATAGCGCCACAAGGCATTAAAATCGGCAATGTAGTCATGACCAGCGATGAGCCTCCATTCCAAATTGGATGCTGCATGAAGCTGAAGTTCATGCCGCTCGGATCGGTGGTTCACAATGTTGAGCTGCTGCCTGGAAAAGGGGCAAAACTCGTTCGATCGGCAGGCCTTTCTGCGCAGCTTTTGGCGCGCAGCAACGGATATGCGACCATTCGCATGCCATCAGGCGAAGTGCGATTGATCAACGAAAATTGCAGAGCCACATTCGGCGCGGTCTCCAATGCGGAGCACAACTTGCGCGTTATTGGAAAAGCGGGGCGCTCACGCTGGTTGGGTATTCGACCCACAGTGCGCGGCGTCGCGATGAACCCTGTCGATCACCCGCACGGCGGCGGCGAAGGACGAGGAAAAGGAAACCACCCACAATCACCATGGGCTCAATTTACGAAAGGATTCCGAACTCGTTCACATAAGAAAACCAGAAAATGGATTGTAAAAGAGCGAAGGTAATTGCATGGGAAGAT
>CAYWKW010000093.1:0-7139 GCA_964458995.1 uncultured bacterium
GTTCGGCTATTTCCCGCACAGAAACGGCCCTCCCTGTGCCGAGATTGATCTCTTGGTTTTTGATTTTTGCAAAACTTACGCTGTGAAGGATCCGATCCAGGGCCTCACAGGTATCGCCCACATAGATCCAATCCCTTGTTTGCAAGCCATCGCCATGAATAGTCAAAAGGTCTTCTTTCATCGCGGAGTGAATGAAACGGGGAATCATTTTTTCCGGGTGTTGCCTGGGGCCGTAATTATTGAACGGGCGGACAATGACAGCAGGGATGTCATAGGTACAGTTGTAAGCGTAGACTAGCCGATCAGCCGCTGCTTTGGCCGCCGCATAGGGAGAGCGGGGGTTTAAGGGGTGTTTTTCATCCATCGGTTGATACGCAGCCGTTCCATAGACTTCGGAGGTGGAAACGTGGATAAACCGCTCTACGTTTCTGTTTTGGACGAGGGCGCGTAGCATCGATCGGGTGCCGAGCACATCGGTTTCAAAAAAGGCCAAATCGTCGTTAATGCTGCGGGGGACGTGGGTTTCTGCGGCAAAATGGACGACGAAGTCCGCCTGGGCCATGAGTGCGTTCATGAGGGAAAAATCGGTGACCGAGTTATGAAAAAAGGCGAATCGCTCGGATGTGCGAATGCGCTCGGGGATATTGTCTAAAGAACCGGCATAGGTAAGGGCATCGACGACAAGAAAGCGATAGTCTGGATATTTGTTGAATAGATGCTCTAGGAAATGGCTGCCGATAAAGCCGCAAGAGCCGGTGAGAAAAACGGTTCTCTCTTTTCCGAAAACAAGCAGAGGAAAAAGCAAAAATAGAATGAGGATTCTCTTCATAGCGTCTCAATAAATCCAATCTGTTGAAAATAGGGGATGTTGTCGCGGATAAACCGGGGGTAGCTCTCGTCGATCTCTACGAGGTCAATGGCCTGTAAATCAGCTTGCATTCTCTGAAAGCTTTTATACGATTCGTTGTCTAACTCAGAATGGGAAAAGCTCTCCAATTTTTTGCGGACTCGGTCGTAGCCGCCCATGTAGGTGAAGTGCCACCCGGAAGGGATGGCTGTCTCTGGACTGCGTAGATTGCGTATTCCCTGGGGCGAAAGAAGCTTGACATTGGCATAGGTGGTCATGACAGAACCCCACCAATGAGTGACAGCGCCAGCCGCATGGCCTCGCCGGTTAAGGTAGTAAGTATAAATGGCTTGATCACAAGTTAAATGTGGCCTCTGGCCTGTTTGCAGCAGGTGGACAAAAGTGGGCAGCGTCTCTGCGCTGATGATTTCATCGAGGTCTTCAATGATGACGAGATCATTTTCTTGGCAATCGGTTAGTCCCTTAAGGATTTGATTCCTTTGAAAAAACTCTCTTTGCCAGGGATCGCTCGTCTCCAGATGGTCGGTGAGGGGCACGTAGATAATTTTATCTAGGAAGGGGAGGAACCGTTCCTTATTCTGAAAAAAATAGAGGGGTTTGGGCGTCCCTCGAAATGTCTCAGTCGACTCAACAAGAACAAAATAATCTACATGGTCATACAGTTCATTGAGTTTAATCTCTAAAATCTCGAGTTCATTGAAAAAAGTAAAGCAATCATAAACTTTTGGCGTATCTGCTTGTCCTTGTTCCAACCCGAGCAAGAGCAAAAAGAGACAGAGAAGCAATTTCATGGCATGCACTTGTAAAGAATTTCTTTATTTTTTGCTATAAAAAACTTTACGGAAAAGGAAAGCGGGATTACAATCCCCTCCCTATGACTGCAATGCGAATTTTTTCTCTTCTATTTTGTGTGGCTTCCCTTGTGGAAGGAGGCTCTTTGGTTGATCATTTGAAGCCGGCCCCAGGAAAAGGGGACAACCATCAAATGAGGGGGATCGATTTTATCTATATGATCAATCTCGATCGGCGCCCCGAAAAATTTGCCATGGCCTCTGGGCAGCTCACTCGTTATGGAATTTTCCCCTATCGATTTTCCGCGGTGAATGGGTGGGAGCTATCGCTTGAGGCGATTAATGATATCGGCCTCAAGTTTCAACCTGGGATGACCCCTTTGATGGCCACTGCCTATCCCCTCGAGGCGAAGGGCAAACAGAGCCATGAATTCATGACGAGATATGGGAGGACCTATTTCTGCCATTGCATGGCGAGAGGGACCATGGGGTGTTATTTAAGCCATGTATCTGTTTTGAAAGATGCCTGGGAGTCGGGCTATGAGACGATTTGGGTGATGGAAGACGACATCGAAGCTCTTTTGAATCCCCATCTCATTTCCGACTTGTTGGATCGTCTAGACGAGGTGGTGGGGCGTGACAATTGGGATGTTTTATTTACCGATCAAAATTATCGAAAAGGGGAAAAAGAGTACATTATCGCTTCGGGAGCGGCTAAAAGGCCCGATATGGACTGCTCTTTGCAGGAAAGAACGAGCGAGAAATATACAATAAACAAGGAAATCAGCCCCGATTTTAGAAAAGTTTCAGCGCGCTTTGGGACGCATTCGATGATCATTCGCCGTTCAGGCATTCAGAAGCTGTTGCAGTTTGCTTTGGAGCACCAAATTTTTCTTCCCTACGACATGGATAATTACTTGGCGCCGAATTTGGTCCGCTATTCCTTCACTTACGATCTGGTTTCTAACATGTTAAATGCCCTTTCGGATAACGGAGTTCCTGCTTATAAAAATGAATAAGGCGCTCTTTCTGCTATTTGTCTGTTCAACTGGCTTTGCCGTCCCGGCGAATGATGGGCGAATCGAGCGGGCCCAGTGTATTTCTTCTTTCCTTCGACCCGGAGCTATTGGCGCCGAAATTGGGGTGGAGAACGGGATCTTTTCGTACTATGTTTTGCTTCCCAAAACCCCCGAGAAACTCTACCTCATCGACCCTTGGCAATATGGCCTTGGTTATTCAGATGGGGTCACTTATTTCGATGGGCAGGAGGCGCGAGATCTAAGATATCAGCAGGTGGTGGAGTGTTTTGCTCCGTACAAAAATGTCGAAGTCCTTCGGATGAAATCGCACGATGCGGCGGCTCTTTTCCCAGACGGTTATTTTGACTATGTCTATATCGATGGGGAGCATTCCTATCTTGGCGTTTGGAGCGATTTAACCGACTATTATCCGAAAGTAAAGCCAGGGGGATTGATCATGGGCGATGACTATGGTTGGACGGGAGTTGCTCCCGCTGTGCAAGATTTTGTCAATTTGCATGCGGGGGAGTGTTTATTCATTAACGATCCGTATCAAAGCGCGGGGCAATACGTGATCCGCAAACTCAAATAGATCGATTGCACAATAAATTTCTTAATCCCTCTGTGGCCCTCCGCGTCCTCTGCGTCTCTGCGGTGAACTTCTAATCCTATTGCGGTAACAGTTTTAGGGTCAGGGGTTTAAACTTTACCGCAGAGGCGCAGAGGACGCAGAGATGCGCAGAGAAAAGCTAAGTAATTAACCAGGCTATTTCCCTCATCTGAAACTGTTTTTAATAGGCTCTGCCGGGGTCGGTGGGGTCGTACGGAGCGAGGGTCGGAGTGAAGCGCTGCAAAGAGGCGTAACGGACCAAAATCGCACGGCAATAGGCGAGAATGTGCTCAGGCATAAGATGAGTAAGGGCGAACTCGCGCGCGTTTTGAGCGATTAGCTGAGATTCGAGATCGTGCGCCCTGGCCCATTCGATTTTTAGGCGTAGGTCCGAAAGGTCGCTCCGGACAGGAATGTAATGCTCCCAGGCAATCAGCTCAGGATAAAAATAGAGAATATCGGGCGACTCTTGCTTGAAAGGGACAGAACCGGAGAGCAGTTTCCAATGAGTGCCTGGAAAGGTGCAAGTAACCCCATCGATGAGAAGATGATACTTATATTGCAATTGATCGACCATCGGAACATAACTGACCGGACCCATCTCCTGCAGGCAGCGGTCGGGATCCTGGACAAAGCACTGATGGGGATAGGAAGAGAAGGCGGCGTCTATTAAATCGGGGGTTTGGCGCGATTGATAAACCAATTGCCCGCGGGGAATTTGCGGCCAATTTTGGAAATTGTACATCCCAAAATGGTTCCCATCAAAGGGAGAGCCGCGCCAAAACAGAGTATCGGCTTTAGAGTTCCAAGACCACTTCGCTTGCTGCTCGTTAACCTCCCGGATCGCTTTATTCCAGCCTCCGTCAAGATCGGTCGGATCGTAGAGCCAGTCAGAAAAGAGGATAAACTGAGAAAGGGAGGCGTCTTTCGCTGAGACAAGAATAGGGACGGGATTTTTAAAAACCGAGCGGCGCTGAGCATGGCTTTTCTTGATCCGGTCCTCGTAAAAGTAGATAAAATCGAGGTCGGGAAGGGGTTCTTCCGCGATGAGCCGCTCGAGGAGAGTTTTGATTCGGCTCGGTTGGCCATACACTTTGGACTGAATCACTTTATAGCGGAGGAACGTGGGCTGCCGACGCAACTTCTGCCAGGCCCGCTCGATGGACGGACGAGAAATACCGCTCAGCCAGTAGAGAGAAAACTCTCGGTCTACCGCTTTTTCGATCCAGGTTCTCGGTTCGGGCGCCCTCCAGAAAACAAAAGGGAGGGCGCAGACGATGAGAATGGCGAGGAGTTTAAAGAACCGTTGCCATGCCCACATTTCTTTCATAATAGTCTTGGTTAAGCATTAACCATGCGACAAGGGGAACGAGGTGATTGGTTATTTTGTACGTGATGCCGATCCAAGGCGCGATGGCTGTCGCTAAGCCTACAGCCGCGATTTGGGGCACAACGATTTGGATCATGTTACCAATGAAACGGTGTTCGGGGAAAATAGCCCGAATAATCGGACGGGTTACCGCTTCAATCAATGTAGCTGTAGCGGCAATAGCTCCTCCTAACAAGGCTACCTTGGCCACGCCACCTAGAAACAAATGGATGGCGGCTGTAGCGACAAATCCTTGGGCTGCCTTAACAGGCACTTGTTGGGGAAACGAATCTGCATAATTGTTAGCTAAAGTGTGAATTGTCATAAAAACCTCCTGAAGGTTGGTTGAGCGAAAAAACGTAGCAAAAGGGGAGAATTTTTGCTACCTCAAAATGATTTTTTTTGATAAGCTACCCCGTTGCATGCAACTTATTCTTGTCCCTATTTTCCTCACGGTTTCGTTTGCTCTGGCCGCTCTCTATTTTGCGATCCGGTCCGATCGAAATCGGCTCCTTTGGTCTTTAGTGGGCGCTTGGTTGGGCGTGGCTGTTTTATTCCCTTTCCGCACGTATCGCATTCCTCCGCTCGATGCGAGCCTGCGAGATTATTTGTCCAATGAAGCGGTCTTAAGCACCAAAGAAATCGTAATCCCCGGATTCCCGCAGGCGTATAATCCCTCTTTGCTTCCCTTTAAGGAGGGGTATTTGCTCTCGTTCCGAGTCCGCTACTATAATGCGTCGACCTTTTTGCAAAAGATCTGCAGCGTGAGAACTTCTTTCCTCGGGCTCGTTCCGCTCGATCGGCAATTCAAAGTGTGCGGACAACCGCACCTTTTACAGATCCGCTCCTACGAGGATCGTGTTTCCTCCTCCATGCAGGACGGGCGTCTTTTCCAGATGGGAGACAAGATCTTACTCTTCTTCAATGACTATGGAGCAACACGCCACCGCTCGAGTTTTGCTCAATATGTCGTCGAATTGGTCGAGCAGCAGGGAAAACTGCAACCGAAAGAACGGGCTAAACAGCTCCGCTATCCAAACATGACCTCCATTGAGAAAAATTGGATCCCTTTTGTTGCGCAAGGGCAATTGTACCTGATCTATTCGACGGAACCCCATTTGATCCTCGAGCCCGACCTGACAACGGGTCTTTGCCAAAGTGTCGCCGACACCACGGCCGATACGCCATGGAAATGGGGGATAATTCGAGGAGGGACGCCCGCTCAGCAGATCGAAGAGGGGCTGCTCACCTTCTTTCACTCAAGCCAAGAGCTGCCCGCTGCCTCGTTCTTTGGAACCAAGGTGGGAAGAAACTATGCGATGGGAGCCTATCTCTTTGAACCTAGCTATCCTTTCACCATTCGAAAAATGACGCCTCAGCCGATCGGGTCGGTCGAAGATTACACTAAAAACAACCGGCGCAAAGTAGTTTTTCCCTCGGGAGTAGCAGTAGATGGGAATCACATTCACGTCGTCTGGGGAAAGAATGATACGGGAATCGCCGTTTCCACCTTAGACAAACGGAAACTACTAGCTGGAATGACTCTTTGCTCAGGCAATTAATGTTTGGGTAAAAAAAATCTTCGTGGTAGCATGCTTTGCTTATGCGCTTTTTTTTCTTTTGCCTTCTCTTGGTCAGGTTTTTCTTCGGAGCGGCGGTCTATCACGAATTTGAAGGGATATCGGAATACTACACGATTCGCAATCTGTCTGCGCTCGCTCAGTTTCTGCCCGAAAATCCGGTGATTGTTGAAGCGGGAGCGTATGAGGGGAGAGATACCCTTAAACTCATCCAAAAATGGCCGAGCGGCCGGCTCTACGCCTTCGAGCCTCTTTCTACCGCCTTTCCCCGCCTAGTGCAAGCTTTAGAGCCGTATCCGAATGCCTTTTTATTCAATAAGGCGCTCGACCAAAATTCGGGACAAAAGCCTTTTTATATCTGCTATGGCGAGGGAGGAAAAACGCCCGTCTTTGAATTTCACAGTTCTCTCTTAAGACCCTTAACCTCCTTCTTGCAGGGCCCCACGGTTTTTGTTCCCACTATTTCTCTATTCGATTTTTGCCAGGAGCAAAAGATCGAACGGCTCGATATGCTTTGGCTGTCGGCGGAGGGAAACGAGAGGCAAATCATGGAAGGAGCGGGACCTTTTCTAGATGATGTAGCCGTTGTTTTTGTCCGTTCTAAACTCGCTCTGATCCGTGAGGGGATGACCTTGTTTGAACATCTTAGGCCATTTATGGAAAAAAAGGGCTTCGTGCTTGTCTCTCACTTCTATTACCCGAACATTCACGGAGATGCTCTATTTATTCGGAAAGAAAAATTTGAGGCAAGATGAGTAGATTCTTTTTTGCTCTTTTAGGCGCGGCCCTATCTTTAGGAGGGTCGGAATCGTATTATGTGTCCCCCCGCGGCTATTTTATTGGCGAGGCGGAGCACGTCACCGATTGGAAATTGGCACAGGCCCTTGTCGATTTTTTCGGTC
>CAYWKW010000094.1:0-7097 GCA_964458995.1 uncultured bacterium
ATATCTCATGCACCCCAAATGTAAAGCAGCTTTACATTTAAAAATAGGGGCCCCCGAAAAACGCCTCGTTTTTTGGGGTTGTGTATTGCAGCTTTACATTTAAAATCATTGAATTTTTTCCTTGATCTTGACAGTTTGGAGGGCTATGAAGCTTCTCATTTTCCTCTTCTTCTGCGTCTCCCTCTATGGAGAACAAGTGGTGGTCCGGGGCGCGAAGGGACTGATTCTTGTCGGTTCGCCCAAATGGCTCCTCTCTACGGGGCTGCGCGGTTTTGAAGGGGTGAAAACAGTCGGACTGGAAGTCCCTGGAGCCAGAAAAAGGATCGCCTATTACTTTTATAAAAATTGCCAGGGACGAGATCTCTCTCGGGAAGATGTCGAACAGATCAAACAAGAGATCGCTCAAGCTTATCAGGAAGAACATTTCCCCTTCGTTCGAGTAGAAATCCCATCATGGTACGGGATTTCTGTCTCCGGCGTTGGCACAAATATCACTCATCAAGATGGAGCCCTCATCGTGAGCGGAACGAGCAACGGGACCACATCGGGCAACATGGGGGTTCGGGTCAACTCGTCGGGCGTCATCCGTGCGACAGGCACCTCAACTTTGACGGTGAACGGAACATCTGGGACAGGAACGACCAATTATGGCGTTCTAGTCACAGGTGCAAGCAGCGCCATAACGGCAGCGACAGGAAATCTCACTCTCACTGGAACCGCCACTGGCATTGGCAGTGACAATACAGGGGTTAGAGTCGAGAGCGCTGGATCGATTTCATCCACCTCTGGGACCTTCTCAGTCACGGGCAACAGCGGAGCGGGAACCACTGGTTGTATCGGAGTCATTGTTACGGGAGCCAGTTCAAACATCACTCATCCAAATGGAGCCATCAGCGTAACTGGAACCTCCAGTGGCACTGGCAGTGGCAATACAGGGGTTAGAGTCGAGAGCGCTGGATCGATTTCATCGACCTCAGGGACCTCCTCAGTCACGGGCACCAGCGGAGTAGGAACTACCGATTGTATGGGAGTCATTGTTACGGGAGCCAGTTCAAACATCACTCATCAAGATGGAGCCCTCAGCGTAACTGGAACAAGCCGTGGAACAACGTCAGGCAATCATGGAATTGAAGTCGACACAGCCGGTGTCATCCGTACCACAGGGACCGCCTCTTTAACAGGGATCGGGACATCGGGAACTGGAGATTCCAATTACGGCATTCAAGTTACAGGAATGAGCAGCGCCGTGGCAACAACTACAGGAAATCTCGCTCTGACAGGAGTTGCCTCTGGCCTGGGAGCCAGCAACATAGGGATTTATGTCAATGGACTAGGCACGATATCGACCACTACAGGGCCCTTGACTGCGACAGGAACTACCGCTGGCCTGGGAGCCAGCAACATAGGGATTTCTATCAATGGGCTAGGCTCGATATCGACAACCACAGGGTCCTTGACTGCGACGGGAACTGGAGGAGCGGGAACGACCGGATGTGATGGGATTTATATCACAGCAGCTGGAAGCGTAATCGCCTCGACAGGAGGAGCCATCGCCTTGACAGGCCATATGAAAGGAACCGGAGCCACAAATTATGGAGTTCATTTAGATACAAGCGGAGCGGTCACCAATACTGGATCGGGAACTATTTCAGTCACTGGAACGCCCGCTCTTTTGGGAGTCGGCGGCAATTCCAATATCGGCATCTTTTTAGACGGTGTGGGAACGAACTTTTCAACCGTTGGAGGAGCGATTAGTTTGGTGGGAACCGGGGGCGGCGATGGAACAGGGCAGCTGGATCATGGGATCCTCTTGGGCAATACAGCTTTCGTGGATTCAAACTCGGGAAATATTTACCTCCAGGGGACCGCAGGAACTTCCGGATTCGACTCCGTTGGGATCTTTGTGACAGCCAGCGCTTCTATAACCTCTACTAGCGGAGCCATTGAGCTCCACGGCCAAGGCAGCACCGTCACGGGAGGAGGCGCATTCGGCGTCTTTCTCAACAATAGCGGAACCGTCGCATCGAGTAGCGGCCCCGTTTCCATCTATGGAACAGGAGGAAGCGGCGGTGGATTTGGAGGCTATGGCATTCAAATTTCTGGAGGACTGGTAAGCACGACCAGCGGCCCGATCTCTCTCTTTGGGACGGGAGGAAGCACAACAGGAAGCGGCCCCTTTGGATCCAATCTCGGGGTCTATCTCCCAGGCGGCATTGTTACCTCAAGCTCCGGGAATGTATCGATTACCGGCACGAGCGGACTTAACACGACCGAAGCTATTTTCATCCCGACCAGCATCGGAGCATCCACAACAGGAACGGGCGCCCTCACCCTGACAAGCACGAATTACGACATTGTGATGGGATTCGCTCCGGCTTCTGCAGGAACTTCCACCATCCAAACAACGGGGACTGGCACTCTCACATTCCAAAGCGCGAGGGATATCGATCTCATCGGAGGGCCGATGGGTAGCGACAACGCCGTCATCTCTGCGTCGGCCACTCTCCTTCTCATCGCCAACAGAAATATCACCTTAACGGATCAAGGAGTTGGATTAGGAGTCCCCACCATTACCGGATCGGGAACAACCACCTTGGTTGTGGACAATGCATTCCCTTCCAGGCCCACTCTTTCTCTCTTTGTTTCACCCCCCACTTATGGTCCAGGACAATTCAACCTGAGCGCCAATGCCAGTCTTTCTTCCACAGGAGAGCTCAGAATTTATACAGCAAGACCCGAGCAAAATACGATCCTCTCAGCAACCATCAATGGAGCCCCCTTTTCGCCTCCTCCTCCCGAAGGGCAAGATACCGCCTACCAAAAATGGAATGTCTACTACCCCGGGGGGACCTACGGCGGCCCCCAATACACTCTCTACTACAAGCTCCTCAGATCGCCAACCGCTCCTTTTACGGTAGCCCAGCTCGCTCGGCAGCTCAATCAAACAGCCGTCAATGCTTCTCAACTATCGAGATACCTCCCCTTCCGACTCTATGAACACATGACCCCCTATCAACCCATCATTTGCAATGGGACGGACGTCAATGATTCTCAACTAATCGACTGTCCTAACCGAGTGATCGAGTTCTATACTTTCATTTTCGAAAATAATATCTACTGAGAGACAGCCGCAGTCACCTGTTCTTCCAAAACGAGGGTAGGAAGAGAAGCAGAACTACAAAGAATTCTAGACGGCCCAAAAGCATCCAAAAAGTGGCCAGGATTTTCGAGAAAGGCGAGAGGAAGGCGAGCGATTCGGTGGGACCCGCCGCCCGGAAGGAGAGGCCCGAGTTATTGAGAAAGCTTGCCATGAGCCCCAGCGAAGTTTCTGGATCGATCCCGTCGAGAACGAGACACATCGTCCCCACAATGGTAAAAAGGGCGACGATGCAGAAGAAGGCGAGGACGGTAAGGGCGTTTTTGTCGTCGATCTCGTTTTTTCCAATGTGAAGCTTGCGCACGCTGTCTGGGCGAAAGATCGATTCGAGCCGATGGAGCAGAATTTTGTAGGCAATGTAGAAACGGGAAGTCTTAATACCGCCCGATGTCGATCCCGACATGCCGCCAATAAACATCAGGATGAGCATGAACATTTGCGGTGCAAAAGGCCAATGGTCGTAATTGGTCGTAAAATATCCAGTCGTTGTTTGCGTGGAAATAGCTTGAAAACTTCCCTGCCGGAAGGCTTGTCCTAGCCCCATTTCTGGGATCAGAAAACAGGAGATGGCGATACATCCTAATGCCGCTGTACCGAGAAAGAGGAAAAAGTCGGGAACATAGATGCGGAAAAACTTAAAGCGAAGAATGTGAAAATAGAGCGAGAAGTTAATGCTTCCCAAAATCATGAAGGCGATCACGATCCCTTCGGTCGCAGAGCTATTGTAGCTGGCAATGCTGTCATTGCGGACAGAAAAACCGCCTGTCGAGACGGTCGATAGCGAGGTGCAAAGCGCATCAAAAAAAGTCATCTCCTCATTGGTCCAAACCAGAAGAGCGATCTCAAGAAGGGTAAAAAAAGCATAGAGTTTCCAAAGATGGGAGGCTGTTTCCCGAATCCGGGGGCTGATCTCATCCTTGATGGGGCCATTCATCTCCATTTGATAGAGAAATTTACCGCCTACTCCCAAAGCGGGGAGAACGGTGAGGAAGATCACGACAATCCCCATGCCGCCGATCCATTGCATCAAGCTGCGCCAAAGAAGGAGCGCCTTACTCACCGCTTCCACGCCCGAAAAGGTCACAAGGCCCGTTTCGAGGTCGCGAATGGGGGCCACGGTACCCCAATAAACATACGTTTTGTCGGGAACGTGGGGATTGGTCAGGTGAATCGGGATCTCCGAGCCCGATGCAGGGTCGTAGGCTTTTGGAGAAATCATCGTGGCGCCTGTAGTGGTGAGCCCCGACATGGCTTCAAAATAGGCCTCCAAAGGGCTCAACGTGCGGCTGAATGTGAAGGGGAGAGCGCTAATGAAGGAGGTGACAATCCAAATGAGCACCACAAGCAAAATACTATCTCGCCGGTAGAGCTGCTCCGTAGCCTTTCGCCCCACAAACCATAGAATCGATGCAATTGCGACACAGATGATGAGAGTCCAAAGAAAAGCAAAAGCGCTATGAGGCTGCGGATGGTTGGCGGGATGGACTTGGTAATAGATCGCCAGTACCAAAGGCACGCAAAGAAGAGCAGCTAAGTAGAAGAGGTAGCGGCTTAAAATCTTTGCAAATACCATCAGTGAAAGAGTTGTTGCAGTTTTGGAATCTGGATCGGGTGGCAAATCGCAATCACGATGTCTTCGGGACACAAAATGCGGTTGCCCCGTCCGACCACCACTTTCCCTTGGCTCTCAATGACCGCAATGAGGAGCCCTTTTGGCAAATCGAGGTCGGCGATCGGAATTCCGACAATTTTAGAAGAGGGGGAAACTTTCAATTCGACAATTTTCGCAGCGTCGCAACACAATGAGGCGACAGAAAGGGTGGTCTCTTCATCCAAAATCGAAAGGATCCTGTTGGCGACATTGACATGCGCAGATAGAGAGGGAACTACATCCAATTTTTCTAGTGTGGGCATGAGTTGGCTGTTGGTAATTTGGGCAATTGCCTTCGGACAGCCCAATTGCTTTGCCAAAGAGGCGATCAAAAGGTTGGTTTCGTCGAAATGGGTGCAGCTGACCAGTGCATCGGCCATTTCGACCTGTTCGGATCGGAGGATTTGCGGATCGCGGCCATCGCGGTTGATGATCGTTGCATGGGGCAAAATCTCTGCCAATTCTTCGCAGCGAGCTCCGTTTTTTTCTATGAGCCTGACCGCAATCTTTTGCTGACAAAGAAAATGGGTCAGATGGACAGCAACGCGGGAGCCCCCCACTAAAATCACAGAGCGAACCCGGCTTTCAGGCGAGTTGAAGATCTCATGGAGCTTATGCATCACTTTTGCCTCTCCCACAAGCGTGACCTGATCGCCTGGCAAAATATGGTCTCCTCCATGGGGAATGAGAACTTTTTCTCCCTCCTCCCATTTTCTCCGGATCAGTCCGGCAATCAAATCTTCAGGCAAAGTCAATTGGGAAATCGGAGTTCCTCCCCGATCCCAGTGATCGGGAATTTGAATTGTGCGCATTTGGATCGAACCGTGCGCAAAATGCTCCACGGCCAAATCTCCCGAATGGATCAAAAGTTTGAATAGATCTTGGGCAGCTAAAACTTCGGGTCCAATGAAGTAGTCGACAAAGAAAAGGCGTCCGAAATTGAGCCTGGAGGAGCGAATGTACTCGGTGGCATGAACGCGCGCAATCGTTTTTGGAAATCCCAAGTTTTTTGCAATCGAACAGGCCACTAAATTGGTTTCGTCATCGCCGGTCGCCGCGAAAAAGAGATCGGGCTTGTTTTCAATGAGATCTTCAAACAGTTTGGCGCTCGGGGCCGTAGCGTGAATCGCCGCTACATCGCATTCGCGGCTCACCCTTTCAAGCGCCTTCGCATCTTTGTCGATCAAGATGACATTGTGCTCTTCCTCGGATAGAACGGAGGCCACGTAGGAACCCGTTTTCCCTGCGCCTAAAATAACAATATTCATAAGAATAGACTAATTATGTTACCATTTCCATGCTATGAAAAAGCATCCCATCTCCACCATTGTCAACTTTTGTTCCAATGAAAGCCGCTTTATCAGAGCGACTCTGGAGCAGGCAATGCTTTTCTCTCGCCAAGTAATTATACCTGTTTGCGACCATTTTTTTGATGGGACCCCCGAAAATCGCACCCACCTCGACCAAATCTATGCTGCTTTTCCCGAATGCCTTTTCGTTGAATACCCCTTCATTCCTCAAAAAATTCCTAAGAAGATCTGGAAAAAGATCGATAAGGCCCACTTTTGGCCCAGCCTTTCACGGCTTATCGGCTACTCCTTTCTCGATGAGGAGGCGGAGCTCGTCCTTTTCCTCGATGCCGACGAAGTCCCCGATGGGGCGCGCTTTATCAACTGGCTCGATTGCAGCGATTACATGCTCCACACCGCCCTGAAACTGGCCAATTACTGGTATTTCCGCGAGCCTTGCAACCAGGCCCTCCATTATGAAGATTCGATCGTTCTCGTTCAGAAAAAGGCCCTTGAATCGGAAATCCTTCTTCATCGAGAGGAGCGCGACGCCATTTACAACAACCTCCCGGGCCCCAAAAGGCGCAACGTAACGGGACCTGACGGCAGTCCCATGTTCCACCACTATAGCTGGGTCCGCACTCACGAAGAGATGCTTAAGAAAGTGGGAAGCTGGAGCCATCGTGAAGACCGCGATTGGGCCTCCCTCGTCAACCAAGAGTTTACCGCCCCGTTTCGAGGAACCGATTTTATCCACGGTTATTCGTACAAATCGGTAAAACCATTTTTTAATTTTAGCTTTGATCCTCCCCAATTTGAACGCAAAGGCGCTCCTCAAGTTAAACGATTGACCCATGATGAGATGTTAAGCCTCGTTAAAATCAAAAAGATCTGGAACTTTCTTGATTTTTAGGGGTCTTTTCGGGGATGATGGGTGGATATCTGCTTAGCACTGGTAGCTCAGTTGGATAGAGTACCTGGCTACGAACCAGGGGGTCAG
>CAYWKW010000095.1:0-7092 GCA_964458995.1 uncultured bacterium
ATCTTCTTTGGGGTGGGGTGCAGGCGGATCTCAAATTCAGTGGCTGTCCGACGCAGGCAGAAGCCGATTGTTCAGGTCGTTTCGGTATATTCCTGGCGTTCGTTTCAAAATCGATTCTCAAGAAGAGAGGAAGATCGCTTCGATTTTGGCGGAAATCCCCGGTCGAATGAAAATCATGGTGTGCCCCGGTTCCAAATGGGCCAATAAGCAGCTCAAACTCGAAACCTGGATCGTTTTTTTGAAAAAGATCGAAGAAAAAATGGGGGCTGGTTTTCTCCTGATTTGGGGAGATGAGGCGGAAAAAGATCTTTGCAAGCAAATTCAATCGCAGGTGCGCAGCGTCCTTGTCGACAAACTTTCAATACCCACATGGCAAAATTTGATGAACGAGGTGGATCTCGTCATCGCGCTCGATTCGAGCGCTCTCCATCTTTGCGGAACCACCTCAACGCCCAGCTTTAGCATCTTTGGCCCCACTTCCCCTGATGTCTTCAAGCCCATTGGAAATAAGCATTTTGCCATTCAAGGCGCCTGTCCCTACAACCGCACCTTTGAAAAGCAGTGCCCCCTTCTCCGCTCCTGTCCTACAGGCGCTTGCATCAAAGAGCTTAAGGTCCAAGAGCTTTTTGAAGCATTTCAAAGTCAATGTGCTTTTCTACAACTGTGATTGCCTCATCAATTTTGGCCGTGTCGTCTTTGCGGATCTTGGTTGTATAGCTATGGATCATTTTCATGGCGACAAAGCTGCTTACGGGGGCGTAGAGCATCGGAATTTTAGCCCGTTTAATTTGTTCAATAATCGAATCTTTCGGCGGATTTTTCCCTGTTAAAATCATCCCTGTTTGCAGATCTTCTTCAGGGTGAGATATTTTTAAGTCCCAAAACCGGGTCAAAGTCGCCAAAATGATATCTTCTCTGCCGGCCGGCGTGATGATGAGTTGGTTAGGCGCAATTAAGTGGCGGTATAATTCAACCGAGGTGGCCACTAACCGGATGTGTTGGAAGTGGCGCAGGCGAAATTCTCCGCCTGTGATTAGCTTCGTTTGAAACAGGAGTTCAAAATCGTTCATAGTTGGAGTGCTTAAAAAGGGATTAAAAGGGATGCATCCCAATAAAGGAACATTCCACCTCTTCAGTGCTTTCGGAACATAATCGAGGATCATCTCTCTCTTCTCTTCCAAGACGCGGTTTAAGATCACCCCGGCGACCCGCACGCCATACTTTTCGCACTGAGTGTGGTTGAGGGTGAGTTCATCAAAACTGGAGCCAAGCCCTCCCGACGCAACCAGAATCACCGGGCATTTCAATAGCGCCGCCACCTGCGCATTATTCAGATCGACGATGGAGCCCACCCCCGTATGGCCCGTCCCTTCAATGACTGTCATCCCATTGCGCGAAGTGATCGCCTGATAGGAGTGGGTGATTTTTTTCACCAAATCGCCATGGTCCACTTTGCCATCGAGATAATCGCGCGTAAATCCTCGAGGAAAGAGGACGGGGCTCATCTCCTCATACGGGTCTTGCAGCTTGAACGTGCTTTTGAACAGGACGACATCTTTATCGACGTGGACTCCCGTCTCAGTTTCAATGTGTTCTTGGCCAACAGGTTTTAGAAATCCAACCGACTTATATCTCTTTTTCAAACCTGAGACTAATCCCAGGCAAGTCGTTGTTTTTCCTACGTTTTGGCCGGTAGCGGCGACGAAGAATGATCTCATCTTTAAAATTATACCTATTGAATTAAATAAGAACAAACAGTTACAGGGAAAAATATGGCTTAAAAGGAGCTTAACCTATGAAGAAATTAATACTCGCGTTAGTTGCATTGGCCTGCGCCTTTGCAATCTCATCGTGCTGCGACCAAGGCTATTGCCCTGATAATCTCCGCTGTGGAGAGAGAGGATGGGGAAGATCGCCCGATGGGGATCAGCCAGATCGTCAATATCAGCAAACACAAGATGTGCCCTATCGATTCGATCGAAGAGATCAACCGATGTCTGGTTCATGGAGACAATCAGCCCCTCCAGGATGTCCAGATGACCGCTCTATGAATTGCCCAGACACCCCGCCGCGAACCCATCGCCGCTGGTAAACGATCTTAAGAGAGTGGTATGAATTGCTCTTCGTCTGGTTGGAGGCGATTCAAACCTTTCTCTTTGAGAAGCAGTCGAAGAACTTCGGATACGTCGGGAAAAAGCTCGAGATCTTGAAGTTCTTCGTATTTTATCCACCTAAAGCCCTCCACTTCTCCGACATTCCCAACAGGCCTTGCCAAGTAGATCAGGTCCATATGTTGATGGGCTGGTTTGTCTTTATGGGCGGGGATCTCTTCCAATAAGCAGAGAAAGGGGCGCTCAAAACTCTTCCCGTTGTAGCCGGTGTATTTGAGGTTTTCCTGCTCGATGAAGGCAATTTCCAGGCCCGTTTCCTCTCTCACTTCGCGTCGGGCCGCCTCTGGAGGAGTTTCATTCAATTCCACGTGGCCGCCTGGGGGGAGCCATTTTTTCAGCTTTGGGTGGTAGTGCAAAAGGACCCGGTCCTCATGAAAAATGTAGACGGTTGCAGTGAAGTGCTTTTCCATTAAGCTTTTGCAAGTTCAGCCAGAGTGCGTGTAGCAGCCATTTTATAAATGCGTGAATTTTCTGAGCTCAGCTTATACGCACTTCCAAAAATATCCAACAATTTCGATTCAACGCGATTTCGAACCCAAGATTGGACCGCTCTTTTAACATGCCATCCAGCATAGATACTTCCTGCAGCAGCACCAACAGGAGAGCCGGCGATCGCAGCGCCAATCAAGCCAAGCCCGCCCACTGCAAATTTTAACTTAGGCCAGCTCTCTTTTTCATCGGGTCTTGCAAGGGAATGTTCACCCGCAAATGCACCTACACTTGCCCCAACTATAGCTGCACCCATAGGTAGGGCTCCAATTATAGCTGCACCCAAAGGTAGAATTGCGGTAGGTAGAGTTGCAACTATAGCTGCACCTATTTGGTGAGTTGCAGCTCTCTCGAACAACCAACCCAATCCCGTAGCCGCTAGCCAACCGATTCCTCCGCCAGTGGTTGACCAGATAGAACCGTTTGTCAGTTTGGCTCCTGTTGAGGAGAGTAGGGGAGGGAGGCTTAGGCGGGCGCTGGACACATCGTCTTGCAGGGAAGAGACTTGCTGTGCAATGGCGCCGATTTCAGCTTGCATTTTGTTGTGATCTTTTTCTTTTATAATCGAATATTTTAGAATCATTTCTCTTGCGAACTGGACGGCCTTATCGAGAGCTTTGCCGAGTTCGAGATGCTCCTGTTTCTGCAGACCCATATGCCGCTCATAGATTCTTTGGAGGGTAGCTCCCAATTGAGTCCATTTGGATTTTAAGTTGGATCCATTTCCAATGAGTGCCCCGAGCTCCCGTTTCTCTTCAGGCGGGAAGTGCTCTAAATTCTTTGCAATCTCTTTTAGGCATCGGCTTGGTTTAAATCCTGAAGGATGGACGCCCCGTTCATAGTTGAGCAGCTGATCCAAAAGACCTTCCGATGCGGTTTCCTGCTCGCTTAATCGAGGAGGATAAAAAGTATGAATGGCATCAATGATTTTTTGCCTTTTTGATACGCTTTCCGTTAGGTCGGCCACTTGCTTAATATTTCTATTTGTAGTGACTGTCACTTCCGCTTTCGATCCGAGGCACCTGGAAATTTCTTCCGCAGCGACGCCGAGCGTTTGAATCAAATGCGTTTGGAGGTGTCTAGGCTGCGTGGTGAATTGATCGTGAATCGATCGAAGGAGATCGTTGATGAGTTTCAGTTGCTGCTCTACAGCTGAATGGGTGGGATAATGATCCTGAAGTCCTTGCAGCTTTAAAACCCTCTCTTCAATTGCAGCAGCTTTTTCATAAAGAGGTGTCACTATGCGCCAGATTGCATCGCGATCCAGCTCATTGAGCCCGGCTTCGTTCATCGCTTGATGAACTTCTTTCTGTTTGGCAAATACTTGCATGATTTGAAGGAAGTAAGCGATATCTTGTTGGATGTTATTTTCAGCTGTGGGTTTATGAGCAGACTGGTCGATTTTCTCAGTCATACGGCGGCAAAGCACATGCAGCTCCTCGAGAGCTTTGTTCGCAGTGACTTTTCCCGCATCAAACGTATCATGAGCTAGTTTCATGACATCTTCTGGCTGTTGTCCGTTGACCTCTTCAGCAACCGCTTTCGTTACAATTTTCCCCCCTACGTACTTACAGAGCTCTTGTAAGTGCTTCTTTTCAGCTATTAATTGGTCTTCCAACACATTCTCAGAAGTCTCTTCTCCTGAGAATGGGGCGCAGGAAAGATCTAATAGGCGGGCAAACAATTCGCCCGATTGAGCTGTTTCATTGAGATATTTGAAGAGAAGATGGCTCGCATCAATGACACCATTTTTGATCGATCCTTCAATTTTTTTATCAATGGGATTCCACTTTCCATCTTCAAATTCTTGGAACTTTTTCCTTAATTTGATGCGATTGTCTCCCAGAGGTTCGAGCTCAAGAGCCATCATGAGTTTCTCAATCATGTCGCCCAGTAATTCTGTACCTTGCATGGGTCCCACAGGTTTAGTAGTGGGTCCTTGAGTGTCTAATTCAACTTTCAAGTTCTTTAATTGGAGTGTTAAGAAACGTGTTAAATTCAATTTAAATGGGATGTAGCGAGTTCCGTCGAGTCCCGTGTTCACAGTCGACTCAAGGGCGCTCGGCAAAATCCAGGATTTCATATTGCTGCGAATGATGAAGCGGTTGATTAGATACTCTAAGCCTTTAAAAAAGTAACCAATGAAGGGGATCAGTTTAGCTGTTTCAAATAGTTCAACATTCGGGTTGTCTTCGTTGATTCTTTTATCGCTAAAGGCTTTGCAAAGTTCGGGAAGAGAAAATCCGTAGTGTCTTTCGATCGCCTGATCTCGAAGAGTTTTTAAACTGCCATGTTCTTTTTTATTAGCGTAATTCTCTGTGGCACTGGTATCCTCCTGAAGAAAATCGTTGATATTTTCGATTACTTTTTGGAAAACGAGGCTTCGCACAGCGCTATTCTCTTTGATCAGATCGTCCGTTAAGTTCTTAACTGCTGGTCTTAAATAGGCTTTGACCGTTTGTGTTAATATCGAAGTGTAATAATAGAAAAAGTAGAACCAGCCCGCTTTGAGTTTTTGGAAAAAAGAGACTGGGCGGCTAGCCGTAAATTCAGAAAAAAAATCCCAGAGAGATTTCTTTTCCCCGTTTCCTTCTGTAAATCGTTTCACGATGTTCATCAAGGCTAAATAGTCTTGACCTTTTAACTTCAGATCGCATCGCGCGCACATTTGCAAAAGGGCCGTATGAGCTCCGATTTTTTCCTCCAGGCGCCTCTGATTGACCTGCAGTTCATTTTTCCAATGATTAGGATCTTCAACTTGCGCTTGCATATCGGGAGCGCGGGTGACTCGGGGATCTTTGGGCAGAGGGGAAATATCGGCAACGGGACCCACTGCGGCTTCAGTTCCCAATTCGGCTTTACTCGGGACCGCGACTGTGAACAACTTCTGGGCTGCCTCAGGCCCTATCTTAATTCCTCTCAAAGCGGCTCTATCCAGGCCGACGTTAGCTATTGTGCCGATTCGTCCCAACGCCTCTTGGGGATTATCGGCTGGCGCTATTTTGTAGCGGCTCCACCTGAAAGCCGTTTGAAAAGGTCGCCAAATTCCCCCTATCACTTCGCCAGCGTAGCCCAAAAGCCCTTCCGGTCTTCGAACATAGGGATTCGCAGCTGCTTTCGGCTGTAAAGGAGTATTTGAATGAACTGAAATATCAGCCATCATTAACCTAATTATTTTGCTAGTATTATACTACATCTTCTAATTAATCTTAACCTAAATGAATCCAAAATTCTAGTTGCAATTTCAAGATACATATTGTATTTTTTACTTCATTAACAATCTAGAGAAAACTTTATGGAAGAATTTAAAAAACTGATCGACATTGCCGACCAACTGCTCGGGCCGCAAGGATGTCCTTGGGACCGTGAGCAAACATTTTTTACTTTACAGCCTTATCTTCTCGAAGAGACGCATGAGCTCATTGAGGCGATTGATCTGAAGGATCCCAAAAAAATAGCTGAAGAGCTTGGGGACGTTCTCTACGCCCTTATCTTTATAGCCAAGCTTGGGGAGAAAGATGCCACCTTCGCCCTCTCTGATTCCATCCGCCAAGTCTCTGAGAAGCTGATCCGTCGTCATCCTCACATCTTTGCCAACAAAAAAATTTCCTCGACCGACGAAGTCGTCTCGAACTGGGAAGCCATAAAAAAGCAGGAGGGGAAAAAGAGTCCGATAGACAACATTCCGCCCACGCTTCCCTCTCTTTCTCGTGCTCAAAAAATCATTCACAAGTTGCGCAACGATCCCATACTCAATGAATCTATTGACAATGACATTGGGCAGGCTCTTTTCGATCTAGTGAGGGAGGCGGATGCACAAAACGTTGATGCTGAGAGTGCTTTACGCCGCACCTGTCAAGCGTATGAAGAAAAACACCGGAGATGAACTCGTGGCATAAGGCAGATTCCTTAAGGATGCTGCCTTCCGGCTCTGACCTGGTTCAGACAGCTTACCCCACGAGGTCCCCGGCACAACAGATAATAGCAAAGAAGGGGAATTAAAGAGAATAATAATGACGTCGGGCATGCTCCGCGGACTTCGCCGCTCCGCCCCCGCGCCCAAGTGGCTATCACGGCTTCGATAACCGGCCGCATCCAAAAAAGCCGATGGCTTTTTTGAGAATAGGATGCGGCCTATCGCGTGCTCGGCCCTTCGTCGTGCAGAGCACAGAACTCGGTCCTGCGCTGCGATTTCTCTTTGCCGTGAATAGCCAAGGGCTGAATTGGGGGAAGGGATGCCCTTCCCCCTTTACCCCCATCCCCCGCTTCGCACAGCGAAGCTTTTCGGGGCAGCGGGGGTTTCTCCCGACTGCTTTGCCGAGCAACGCAGTTGCGAGGCGGATTTGCGAAGGGACACAAAGCGAAGCTGAAGGCTCTGAGCAGCCCGGACTTAATTTCCCCTCTCTTCTAAACTTTCCTGTTTTTTCTTTCT
>CAYWKW010000096.1:0-6714 GCA_964458995.1 uncultured bacterium
GACAAAACGGCTCTTTACCGATCTGGGAAAAGGGGGGCTGCAAGAAGAGAAGGAGAGCTACGAAGGGTATGATCTGCTGGAGCAGGGCGATCAAAATCCGGTCATCCGGATGGTTAATGCCATTTTGATTGAAGCCATTCAACAGGGCGCCTCCGATATCCATTTTGAGCCTACAGAGGAGGGGCTCTCCATCCGCTATCGAATTGATGGATGTTTGCAAAAAAGGCACACTCCTCCCCGCGATTACCAAATCCAGATGCTCACGCGGATCAAGGTGATGTCCAAAATGGATATTGCAGAGCATCGGCTGCCCCAAGATGGGAGAATCAAACTGCGCCACGGGGGCAGGGAGATCGATTTTCGCGTGAGCACTTTGCCCATCGTGCATGGCGAACGGATCGTTTTGCGCATCTTGGATAAAGGCAATGTGATTTTGGGACTCGACCGGATTGGAATGGATGGAAACCTTTTGAAGTCGTTTCGCAAGTTGATCCAAATGCCCGAAGGAATCGTTCTGGTGACGGGGCCGACAGGGAGCGGAAAAACGACGACTCTCTATAGCGCCATTGCGGAAATCAACGACTCGGAAACCAATATCATCACTGTAGAGGACCCCGTCGAATATAAGATCGCCGGCATTTCCCAAATGAATGTCAATCCGAGGATCGAGCTCGACTTTGCGAAGGGCCTTCGCCATATTTTGCGGCAAGACCCCGACGTGATCATGATTGGGGAGATCCGCGATCGGGAAACGGCTGAAATCGCTATCCAAGCGTCTCTTACAGGCCACCTGGTTTTGAGTACCTTGCATACCAATGACGCCCCCTCGGCTTTGACCCGTTTGGCCGATATGGGCATCGAACCTTATCTTTTAGCCTCATCCATTTTAGGAGTGGTGGCGCAGCGCCTCGTGCGCCAAATTTGCCCCCATTGCAAAACATCCTATGCGCCTTCTGAAAAAGAGCTCTCTGAGTTGGGATTGGCTGAAAATGGCGATTTTTACAGAGGAAACGGGTGCTCCCAATGCTTTGAAACAGGATACAAGGGGCGCCATGCCATTTATGAGTTGATGCCGATTAACTCTAAGATTAAAGGACAGGTTTTGAAAAGCCAAGATGCGCAAGAATTGAGGAGAACAGCCCTAAGCGAAGGGATGAAAACCCTTTTCGAACAAGGTGTTGAGTTGGTCGCCTCTGGTGTGACGACGAGCGCCGAACTTTTGCGAGTAACCCGGATTGACCAAGGAGAACTCTAATGCCTCTCTTTGAGTATCAGGCCATATCGCAGCGGGGGAAGAAGTTCAACGCTACGATCGATGCGGATAGTTTGCAAGATGCGAAATTTAAATTGATTCGGCGTCAGGTAGCCGTTGTCCGCATTGAGTCTTTGAATGAAAAAAAGATCAAAGACTATCTTAAGAAGACAGATATCCTCAACCTCACGCGCGAAATGGCCCGTCTTCTCCAAGCGGGATTGCCCCTGTTTGAAACTCTCTCTGCCCTCGAAGAGAAATATCAGGGACAAAAACCACACCGCCTTCTCTTGAACTTATGCGACCAAGTGCGCGGCGGCTCCTCTTTCTCTGAAGCGCTAGCGAAGCACCCCCAAATTTTCGATATCCTCTACGTTTCGATGATTTCCAACGCAGAAAAAACGGGGAGGTTGCACGCCGCCTTAACCGAGCTTTCGGAACTCCTCTCGCGGCAGCTTCAGGTAAAAAAACAGCTCCTCTCAGCGCTCCTTTATCCCGCGCTTTTGTCGGGATTTTGCCTAGTGGTCCTCTCATCGCTTCTTTTCTATGTGATCCCCTCTCTGAAAGAGCTCTTTGATGGGCGCAATCTCCACCCTTTTACGCAAATCGTGTTTACGGCCAGCCGCATCGCCTGCAACTCCAAAGGGCTTCTCGCGATCCTTTTCTGTGGCGCAGTCTCATTGAGCGCCCTCACTGCTTTTAATCCGCGGTGGAAGACCAAAGTCTTTTCCATTGTACTTCGGCTCCCCTACTTAAAATCCCTTTTTGCCAAAGTGGCTTTTGTCCGCTTTTGCCGCGCGACGGCAACGCTTTTGGAAGGGGGCATCCCGATCATTCAAGCTTTTGCCCAAGCGCGTCTTGTGATGAGACATCCCATATTAGAAAAAATCATTGCGACAGCCGAAGAGAAAATTTCACAGGGCGAAGCGATCCACGTCCCATTTCAGAATCACCCCCTCATCCCGCCCCTCATCCCCCGCATGATTGGGATTGCCGAAGAGGGGGGAAAGCTCCCCTTTATGATGAAACAGATCGCCCAAATTTACGAAGAAGATTTAGAAAAAACTCTCACCCATTTTGCAACAGTCGCACAACCCGTTTTGCTCCTGGTTTTAGGAACCATTATTGGATTTGTCCTCCTCTCTGTGCTTTTGCCCTTAACGGATGTGAGTTCTTTTGCAACAGGTTAAAAGGAGAAAACGATGAAAAAAAGAGCCCTAACACTATTGGAGATCATGATTGTGATCTTCCTGATCACCCTGATCACCGGCGTCATTGGATACAACATGAAGGGATCTCTAGATAAAGGAAAAGCCTTCCGCACCGAGCAAGCCAGGGAACAGCTGCGCGACCTGCTCTTGATCTGCCTATCTGAAAAAGGGGATGCAGATGCGATCGCCAGCAACCCGTTAAAGTATTTGAAAGACCTGGAATTGGCCAAAGATCCTAAAAACTTAATTGTAGATGGTTGGAAGGAGAACTTTGAGATCAAAGCCAACAGATATAAATCGAACTTTAGGATCACCTCCAAAAACTTAGATAGTTATAATAGAAGACATAATAAGGTGGTCTCTGAGCCTCAAGAAGACGAAGAAGAATAGACGACTTTTCACCCTCCTTGAGGTGATGGTTGGGATAGCCTTGATTGCCATTGCCTCCAGTGTGATTGGCATTAAAACGTACAAGGCGGTCCAGAAGAAGCGCTTCAACTCGACTCTCGAGCGGCTGCAGGCTCGCATCCTCGTGGCGCAGAAGCTCGCTATCTCCATGCAAGCCGACTGGCATGCGTCTCTACAAAAAAAAGGGAAAACTTGGATCTTCGAGACCATCTGCGAGGAGAAAAAAAGGCTCTCCCCCCTCCGTTTTCAATCCATTGACATCTACTTAAACGGGAAGAAGGTCCAATCGCTCACCCTCGATTTTTACGCCACGGGGGAAGTTCTTCCTGATGCGACCCTTCTTTTCAAAAGCAATTCAGAAAAGGCCGAGTGGAAAATTTCCGATCTGATCTCACGAGAAGAAGGAAAAAAGCTCGGCCCCCTTCACCCTGCTGATTAATCTGCCGATATACCTTCTCAAAAAAAGACTTCTATTGTATGATCCCCCCAATTTTCTATTTTGGAGGTAACGTATGAAGGTAGCATGGCATTTATTGACTCAAGCAGCTCCACAGGCCCAAAATTGGGCGGCCACGATGGGTGAGAAAGCCAAATCTGTGGTGAAATCAGGAGCTCCATACGCCAGAGATGTGGCGAGCATAGTGGCTAAAGAGGCCCTATTCATGTTGTCCTCAACGGTTGGACTTGCAGGCAATTGGTGTAAAAACATGTGGGAGCGGTGGTACATACCGGATGGAAAGCACCTGTTGGAAGCGACGAACGGAACAAAGTATATGCATCCCAAGTATAGCCCAGAACAAAACAGGGTCACTCGAAATGAAAATAGATGCAATATTGTCCTCGGCATTATAGGGTTGCTCTCCTGGCAAATGGCGCTTTGGGACCATAGTCTAGGGTATTTTTCCCTCTCCATCGCATGTTTGTGGGCTAATAGAAGATATTCCCAATGGCTCAATGAGCCATTAGAAGCAATAAAAAGCCAAGCACAAATTGACATAGAAGTATTTGCCAGAAACGCAGCAGGCGGAGGCAAGAAAGAGCAGTAAAGCTTGAGAAAATAATGTTTTTTGCATAAGTTTGATACTCACAGAATATTGAAGAGCGTGTAAGCTATGAAAAAGATTTTTTTTGCAATTGTTATCAGCTTGGCCCCTTTATTGGGAGCTTCAGAGCCAACCCCCATCAACATTGCCTTAAAACCAAGGCAGCCGAATTGGAGATTCGAGATCGTAAAGGTTTTCCCCCAGGGGAACCCCCAATGGATCCAATTCTACGAGCCCACGGTAGATGGCGAAAGGCCCGTCAAACAGGTGGCCTTTTATGAAAACAATCAGATCCAGATGGAAATGGATGTGGTTGTCGTCGACCCTGAATCGGATGCGGCTAAAGAGTGGAAATCCCCCGTTGTTCCCAATGGAACGAGAGTCGAATTCTCCTCAGAAGGGCAATTGTTGAAAGTGGGTTCCTATCGCAATGGGGTTTTAGATGGTGAGTGCAAAATTTACTATCCAAACGGACAGCTCCAAAATACCTTTGCTTATAGAGAGGGGAAGTTGGTTGGAGAAGCAAAGTCGTTCTATGAGGATGGCCAAGTTAAAGAAGAGACATTTTATATAGAGGGTGAGCTGGAGGGAGATGTTGTTCAATATTTTCCGAATGGCAATAGGGCATCCCTCTATCCCCACCATAAAGGGCTTGTAGATGGAATTGCGGTCAATTGGTTCCCTTCTGGAGGCGTGAATATACAGAGACATTTCAATGAGGGCGCTCTTCATGGAAATGGGCAAAATCCGGCTCTCATCGTCTACGACGAAGAGCAGAATGTGATTGAAATGCTCGATTTTCGCCAGGGACAGCCAATCGGTTTGCATACGCGCTACCACGCCAACGGAGTTGAAAGTTATCGGGTCAATTACAAGCTGGGAAAAAAAGAGGGAAAAGAGCAGCACTTTAGCGAAGCGGGCGCCTTGCTCGGAGAGGGACTCTATCAGGATGGCGCCGCTGTAGGAAGGCACTGGCGAGAATATCCGAATGGGACCATCGCTTACAGTGCCGAATTTGATAGAGAAGGCAAGATGGTAGAGCCCGCTGTTGAATATAATGAACAAGGCGTGAAAGTGCGCCAGTTGGTTATTGACGGCGACAAGCTCCATGGCCCCTATTTTGAATGGTACAATGAGGGTACGCCTAAGATCGAATATAACTACGCTAACGGTAGTTATGATGGAGAACAGAAGGAATATTATCCATCAGGCCAACTAAAAGTGTGCACCCATTATAAAAATCAAGTGCGCGAAGGCGTGCACGAAGAGTGGCATGAAAATGGAATTCTCGCTCGAAGAGCCCATTTTGTCGATGGCCTTAAAGATGGGCAAATGGCCGAATGGTATCCAAATGGAAATAGTAAAGTGGATGCCTATTTCATTGCCGACCATCCCGATGGCGTTCAAAGCGAATGGTTCGAAAATGGACAGCTGAAAGCGCGCGCCGAATTTGGCTTTGGCCTCAAGCAGGGTTGGCAACGCGAGTGGAACGAGCAGGGCGATCTGGTTATGGAAGCCCTTTTCGATCACGATCAAATGCAGGGAACGGTCCTCTCCTGGTGGGAAAAGGATCAAGTCAAGACCCGTTTACAATTTGAAAGTGGGAAAAAAGAGGGGATCCATAAATGGTTCTATAAAAACGGGAAACCAGAGCGGGTAGCCACCTTCAAGAACGATTTGATGGAAGGGGAAATGCTCACTTGGTATCCAGATGGAGCCATCCAATCGGTCCAAATTTTTAAAGAGGGCAAACCGGTTGGTGAACACCGCACCTATTACCCAAAATCGGCCCCCTCTCAAAAAGATGAAGAGCGGTTAGCCCACATTTTCCATTACGATACGCAAGGAAAACTGCACGGCGAAGAGAGAGCCTTTTATGAGGGTGGAAAGTTGCAGGCGATCGTCGCCTACGAGCATGGTTTACTCTCAGGGAAAAAACAGATGTTCGATCAGCAGGGCGCTGTGATTGAAGAGGCCGAATATGCACAGGGCAAAATGGATGGCCGATTCTTCCAAAAAACGGCAGATGGCAAGGAAGTGGCTACCCATTTCAAAAATAATCTAAAAAATGGTCCCCATTTGATCTTCTTTCCTCCCAATCAAAATGGAGAAAAAGTGAAGGCCGTCGAAGCCCACTTTGTCAATGATCAACTGGAAGGGATCGTCACAGAGTATTCCGATAAGGGCGTAAAAATTGCAGAGACTCCCTATGTACACGGATTGAAAGAGGGAACAGCCAAAATTTTTGCCGGCGAAACGAAGATTTCCATCACGATCGAATTTCTCGCAGACAAAAAAAATGGCCTAACAACCCAATATTTCCCCAACGGGAAAAAATATCGGGAAACTTCCCATCTCAATGATCTGAGAGAAGGCCCAGAGACGACCTACCATGAAGATGGACAGATCGCATCGATTTTCCTCTATCATAATGACAAGCTGAATGGTCTGGCTCAGAGCTGGAACAAGGAAGGCGTTCTTGTATTCGAAGGAGAATTTGAGGATGACTTACGCAACGGGAAGTTCAATAAGTACTATGACGACGGAAAGCCCAGCCTCGAGCAGACATTCGTCCAAGACAAACTCGATGGCGAAAAACGAAAATATGATCGGGATGGATCGTTAACAGTTTCCATTTACGAAGCTGGCGAGGTTGTAAGATGATGAGTCTAAGGGACATACAAATTTTTTTAAAAATCACTTTTCTTTTTTTAGAAAAGGCGTAAATTGGGACATGCGATAGATATCGCTTTCCAACCAGGAGAAAAAAAATGAATATGAAGCAACCAGCAAAACCACA
>CAYWKW010000097.1:0-6711 GCA_964458995.1 uncultured bacterium
AATAAAAAAATAAAATATAAAATATCTTACTGTGCCTAACCAAGCACATTGCTTCCCGGTAAGAACCCTTCGCCTTTTTCGTATGGCCTCCATGCCTCAGCACGGCTAGGCGGGAGCGTTCTTTTCCCGTTTTGGTTTTCGGACCCCTGGCAGTTCCGCCATGCATATGGCACGTCAGCCTTCCCCGAACGGCCCATTTTAGACATTGCTTCTTCGATCTTTTACTTTTTGCTGTGCATTGCGCCACAATGATCCAACGGGTTCAATCCTCGAATTTTTTCTTAATCCCCTCCCCAGAGGTTGGGTGGGAGAGGTTTTGGGCCACTATCGCCTGCCCCTCATTGTGGAAGTGGATGACCTGAACGGTCTGTTGGCCACGTGACCGATATTTGATAAGAGTTTGCATCGTCTGGTTTGCTGTATTAAATAACTTGTTTGCCAATATGGTATATTTTTCTAGATGATAAAAACCATCTTGTATGCCGGCAAGACGCAAATACCTATTACCCGCTTCCTGAAGACTTAGGAATTGCCCCGCTAGCATAGCTTCAGTCTCATCTTGAGGCCGGAACACAGGAAGCATGCTTGCCGCATGAGTCAATCTTTTTAGTTCGTCCCCCTGCATCCCCTTTGCTACGTGAGATAGGATTGACAACCCGTAATTGGTCTCTGCTGTTCCAATAGTTTTTTTAAAAGCCTCTGATAGATTTTCAGATGTCAAAGTGGTTCCATCTGAAAGCTGAGCGGTTACACGCGCTACCTTCCCACTTTCATCATCGGTTTTACTGATAAACTGAAGCGTTGGACCAAGTTCGTCCCGCGCCAGAACGGATTTGTTTAATTCTTTCGTGTCTTTTACACATACATTGGATTTAACACTCATACAACCCTCATAAAATCGTCCATTACCACACACCTCATCAGAATACACCAACTATACTGAAAAATCGACTAAACAGCCTTTAAATGCCTCAATTTGCAAATTCAATAAAATCGACCATTTTCTGCCTTCTAAGTTCTTAAATTGATTCCGGAGTTCCGGATTCCAGCCAAGATCCAATCCCGCACATTCCCTCCAGCTTTAAAATAGTCCCCAGGGCTTTTCTCTTCTGGAACTGGCCATGGTTCAAGATTTGGATATGACTGCTGCCAATGGGAATACTCCGCTTTACCGGCATCATCGAAGTCCAAAGCAAATAGAACTAGTTTTCTATTAAGCAGCCATTGGCGGAGTGATGGATGGGGTTCTTTTTGTGCTCCCCCAAGAGCAACGCAAGCACAGAGGTCTTGGGCTTCCTGAATTACAAGCATGCCATCAAACTCGGCTTCTACTATGACGACCACTTGGTTCAATGGATCGCCGAGAATCGGAAGCATATTTGAGCTCCCAGGGACTTCGTAATATTTTCCGTAGAAATCTCCTTCTTTCCACTCAGATTTTCGAATTTTGAGTTTTTGAATAGATTTGTCCTCAAAGATAGGGATAACGATTCCAATCGGCAAACACATCCATTCGTGATCTTTAATTTCTTCAAGCCCCCAGTCTCCTCGGCGACGATAAGTCTTGACTGGGTTCCAACCAAGCTGATTTTCCCTAATCGTATCGAGAGTCAACCCTCGTTGCAAGATCAGCTCCTTTGCAGTTTTGTCGATCAGGAGGCGTTGATGGGCCTTCTCTGTAAAAACCCCCGCTTTTTCTTTCCATGAGCCTAGAGGAGTTCTAATGGGGGCAGGAGCTGCCGGGCGTGTTCTGGCCCGAAATTCAACATCTGATTGGCAGTTTTTCGTTTTGCTACATGCGGCTCGATAGGATAATCCTAGAAAATCTCTACAAAATTGGATCGCATCTCCCTTTGCATCACACTGCCGACACCAATATCGATCCTCTTCAGGCCAACACATAAACCGGTCCTCTCCTACGCATTGGGGGCAGGGGCTGTGATATTCCCCGCCCTGGCTGACAGATGTCTTACGCGGCTCCAATCCCATCTCCTCGACCAAATCCAGAATATTCATGAGCGCTCCCCGTACAGTAAGTCAGTGCGGTCATGGATGTCAGAGTTAAATCCCAAATCGCCGAAAAACCATGAAGAAGAACACTTTTGCAAAACACCTACTTCTTGAGCGATTTGAAATTTTGCCATGACCACCTCGACCGCTATGACCATTCCCAGATAGCCGGACTTTGTTTATAGAATTTCTCAAAGGAAGAGCGGCAATCCTCGAGAGACGGGAAAAGATAGATAGTCGGCCTTAACGGATTTTCTTCACGCGGAGTTCGCCTTGTTTTCATGCCCGGAATGATTATTCTCAGTCTTTTACCAACCTGTTCTTTTCGAAGAACCGGTTGCTTTTCTCTCTCGCACCAAGTTTTGTAGTAGTCGTAGAATTTATCGATCGGGAGGTCTTTCAGAGTCTCTGAAGGACCAGCGTTCGCATGATCCCAGCACTCCTCTTTCAGGGAGGCGTGAATGAAGCGGTCGATGCTCGAGGCGCTCTCGAGCTTCATGTCGAAGCCTGCGAAGTTTTCCGGCATAACCTTTGGGTCGAATTCGCTCAAGTCCTCATTAAGCAGGTCGTGCATGAGGGCTTCGTATCCCCCGTTCTCGAGCTGCTGCTTGATCCTGCCAAAATACGCAAAGTCTTCTTTCCGGTCCGAAGAGACGTCGAGGACGAAGAACCTCCTATCATCTGGATCGAGGTGAACCGCCCAATCTTCGTTGCTGCTTACAATCAAGTGTTTGAAATTATCGATCCAGTACCCATCCTTGCCCTTCGCTTCAATGAAAAGCTTCGGTTCGGTGATTAGAGCCTTTAAGGCTCCAATTTCCCTTTTATTCCCGCCCCAAATCGCTTCGTCGGCGAAGATCAAGATCGCGTTCTTCAAATGGGAGTTGAATCGTCCAAGGATTTGGTCCAGGCTGGCCAGAGGCGCATAATGGAGCCCGAGGAGTTTGCCGATCGCTTCAACGAAGGTGCCTTTGCCCGTCCCCTGTTTTCCTCGAAGAACTAGCGCAGTCGCAATTATCCACGGCTTTTGGATCAAGTGGGCCAGCCATTTCCTTACATAGATGTAGTGAGCCTCTTTGCCAGAGCAGATAATCATTTTCACATGGTCCCAAAAAAGCGAGCAATCCCCTTTCCCAGGGCATACAGCGAATCCTCGCCAGATGTTGAAATTCCCGTCATAGTGGCCGGCAATTTTAGGATTGAAAACGATATTGTGAAATGTGCGCCGAAGAGGGCTTTTCAACCAAACATGTGCCTTTGTCATCGACTTACCAGCGGAGAATTCCGGGACAATCTGGTTTTCATAAAGAACCAAGAGGGACGTTTTTGTATCCAGCACGAATTCCACCCCTCCCTTCTCAATTAGAATGTACGTGCTCGATGTATGAACGATCGCAAGTGTCCGATTAAGTTCCTCTACGATCGAGGCTTCAAGATTAGCCTTCTCTTCATTGGGAATGGGAGGTTGTTTGCCGCTCGCTGATGTCGGTTTTGATTTTCTCAGCGTTTTAGAAGCCTTAAGTTCGGCAGCGCGTTTTTTTGATTTTTCCTCGGGAGTTTTGTCATCCGAGGGAATAAGATTTTCTGGTACAATGGGGTTATCCATAGAGATTATTTCCTTTGATGGGCCGCGCATCACGTTCAATGAAAGTGGCCCATCTTCGTTTTGTTCACTTGCTGCCTTTTTCTCGGAGAAGACGGAAAAGAGTTTCCGGCAGGACAAGCCTCCGGCGACCGACTTTTAAAAAAGCCTCTTTCATACCGTTGACCTCGCATTCGAAGGCCATCTTCCTAAGAGAACCGAGAGTTGGATACTCATAGCTTTTCCCAAAGCCTTTGAAAGTGACGGGAATTTCATTCCTCTCTATAGATTCTGATCTGTTCATCGCAAAGCTCCTGTGTTATGTCTGCGTTTGATCTATTCGTACCTTTTCTAGAGGATTTTTCTCTGTGCCAGGAAATCAAATGATCGGGATCATGCAAAAGAAACACAGAATTAAATATCTGAAATTAAATTAGTTATGTAGCCATTTGGGGTGGAAGATTAAGAGGGGCGTCGCTTAGACGCTTCGATAAGTTGACGCTGTAATTCTCTGCGGGAAATGGGATCGTGAATGACTTGAAGAGGCGTTTGTCGCTGGCGCCGACGGGCTTTAGCTGCCATGCGATATCCCTTCTCTAGATGCGGGAAAGTGAGAAATGCCTCTGGAAGAGCGGCAGCGGCTCCAAGAGGAAGAATGCTTTTTGAAGCTATGCGGAAACGGTCTTCAAGCTTGTCGACTGTCAAGCCCGGGAACAGTTTTTGGTGACGTTGGAGAGTTTCTCCTCTCGTGTACTCTTTGATTAAGTCGGCCAGCCCGCATGAAAGTTCTATCTCCCCACCTGATGTCGTAACGAGTCGATCGTTCACATGCTTAGTGGTCAATTCCAGAAGTTTTTTGACCGGAACCGCTTTATCAAGATCGCGCGCTGCATAGATCATGATCCAGAGAAGCAGCACGATTTCTCCATCCGCTTGATTTTCTGACGGATTTTGAATAAACCGATTTGCGAAATAGTAAAGAAACTTTCCGTATGTTTGCCTATCTAGCGCACCGCCGGTTTCCCAGCGCGAATCAGGTTTTTCTTTGCCGAGAGAAACTCTTTCCGAGAAATATTCCTCAAGGAAAACCGTCTCTTTTTCAAGAGGCCAGCCTAGATTGTTAAATATCAACTCACGAAGTCGGACCTCCCAAAATCGCCGGAATTCACCAAAATGCCGCTTTTTGCGATTTTTCTGAGCTGCTATCACGAGTTGATAAGCTTCGTATACTGTGCTTTTTTCGTTGGGAGAAAATTCGATCTTCAAGAGAGTTTTAAGCACCTTTGGCCCCTGAATCTTTCCATAAAAATCCGATATGGTCTGCTTGTAGATAAGAAAACAGGGCTGTTGAAGATTCCGTTCAAATGGATCTCTTTCCCGATAAAATTGGCCAATTGCAAGCACCTGGTTTGTGAACGACCCCGCCTTATCTTCCTCCTCAAACCAATCGATCCATTCAGACATTTCGTCTTCGGAAGCGCAATAAAGAACATTCTCTAGCTTGCTCTCCTCGAGTTTTTCAATATTCTCATTTGGCAAAACCGATTTCACTCCCCAAGGAACGAGCCAAAGGGTATTTTCATTTCTATTTGGGCAGTAAAGAACTTGAGACTCAAGATAAATAGGAGGAGTCAAGATTATGCCGATAAGTGGAGATGAACCAGCAGCCTCTCGCAGCTCTCTATTCGGCGAAAACATGCTCAGTCCCAAACGATGGGTATACATCATTGCGGCTAACGCTCGTTGGGACATCAGCGGCCTTCCCGCGATAAGATACTTTTCATAGAAATAAAGCTGAAGGGATCTAGACTGCTCTGCAACCTTCTCATGAAATACGTCCAGTTTCTGTAATACGGTCTTCATCGCTCGGGCAAGTTTTTGGTGCTTATTAAGAGCCATGACAATCTTCTCCGTTGACGCCGATCAGACTGTTGCTGGTTTTTTGCATAATGCGGGCGATATGCTCCTTACTGTAGTGAGCGTAGCGGCGGGTTTGACTGGGCGAGCGATGGCCGAGGACTTCCATGAGCTCACCTTGGGTGGCGCCGTTCATCGCCATGTGAGAGGCAGCCGTGTGCCTCAAATCGTGAAATTTGAAGTCGGCCAGCCCAGTCACTTGGACCGCTTTTTGAAAAGCTTTCCTGATGAGAGAATACGGATGGCGCTTTGCTGGATTCTTGGAAGGGAACAGGAATTCCTCCGGCACCTCAGGAGTCTGCTTTTCTTTGAGATAGGCGGTTACCTGATCGGGCAACGGAACAAAGCGGGTGTCGCCGTTCTTGGTCGTTTCGAGCGTCGCAAATCCGTTGTCGAAGTCGATGTTCCTCCAGCGGAGGTTGGCGATCTCGCCGAATCGGAGACCCATCGATGCGGCCATGAGGACCATGCCATAAAGGTGGGGATTATTGCTTTCTTTGCAGCGGTCAAGGAGGGCGTGCAGCTCTCCGCGAGGAAGAAAACGATTCCTACCGGCATTCTCTTTCAGCTTTGACACCTTTCGGAAGGGGTTTTCACTGATTACCTGCCATTCTTGAACGGCAAGGGAAAATGCCCTGCCAAGGCTGGAAAAATACCTATTCACCGTCGAGTTCGTTCTTTTTTTCTTTCGGAATGTGATCCCATTGAGAAGCTTCTCTTTCGCCTCGACGAGGAGGGCGGGAGTAATCTCGACCAGAGCTTTTTTTCCATAGTTCTCTTTCCACCAATTTAGATGAGAGATTTGGTCTCTAAGGCGCGACGGGACTTTGCTGAGGTGGAGGCGGATGTACTGCTCGACAAGATCGGCAACGGTGTATTTGCGCGCCTTGTTATCGAGGACGTGTTTCCCGTCTAGAACGGAGCTTTCGACCTTTCTGACCCAGTTCTTAGCGTCTGTGAGGGTGCGGAAAGACTGGCGGAGTGGCTTGGCGTTTTTGCGACGAACTTCGGCATGGAAGCTGATTGATCCATCTTTCTTTTGATATTTGCGAATACATCGGATATTGTCGGAGCTTTTCATAATCTACCGGAACTAAAATTTGAGTTTTAACATATTTGGGAAAAATTGGGAATAGGATAAGTAATCCGTTGCTCCCAGCTGTTCTTGTCGTTGCTAATCAGTTCTCTTCGATACCTTGAGA
>CAYWKW010000098.1:0-6647 GCA_964458995.1 uncultured bacterium
CCTTAAAATGCGGGCGTAGCTCAGTGGTAGAGCATCACGTTGCCAACGTGAGGGTCGTGAGTTCGAACCTCATCGCCCGCTATCTACGAAACCCTGTTGGAGTCTTTACGTGTCCCAAGCTACTTATGATCAGGAATTAACAAGCGAAGAAGTGCGCGTCGTCGTTCATAAAAAGGCGGCCTGCCGGATCGAAATGAACGTCAAAACCAACCCCCGCTTGGTCAAAGAGGCGCGGAAAAACGCCGTCCGGACCCTAAGCAAAGAGATCTCATTGCCCGGGTTTAGAAAAGGGAAAGCCCCCGACGACATGATCCTGAAAAAATTCCCGAATGATGTCGAAAAGCAAATGCACAAGGCGATCGCCGATCTGGCTTTCGTGGAAGCTCAAAAGCTAGCAAAAGTCCCCGTTTTGAACAACAACTCCCCTATCTCCTTTGATTTAAAAAGCCAGTCTGTGGACGAGGGGGCTCACATGGTCTTCTCTTTTGAAACAGAGCCCACGATCCCGCTAGTCGATATCACGGGATTTACAGCTAAATCCGTCGAGCGCCCCGAAGTCGCTGAAAAACAAATTGAAGAAGCCGTCCGGCAGATGCGCTTTTTCTACGCCCATTGGAAACCGATCCAAGACCGCCCCATTCAAGACGGCGATTACATCATGATCGATTTGGATACGATCGAAGGGGAAAATGTACAAAAAGTATTCCACCACATCCGCTTTGAAGTCTCGAAAGACCGGATGGCCGATTGGATGAAAAAGCTGGTCAAAGGCGCCAAGGCCGGCGATGTTTTGGAAGGGATGAGCGAGCCCGACGATACGGCGACAGAAGAAGAGAAAAAAGAGTTCAAACCCAAAAAAGTGAGGCTCTCCGTTTTAAAAGTGGAAGAGGCCATTTTGCCTGAACTCGATGATGAATTTGCCAAAAAAGTGGGGGCCAGCGATGTGGCTCACATGCGCCAATCGATCGCAGAGCTATTGAATAGACAGGCAGATGAAAAGGTGCAAAATGAGTTGCGGGAACAGGTCAATGACCACCTCATTGAGCGCTATACTTTCGATCTCCCCCAATCACTGATCGATACAGAAAAAAAGCATCGCTTTGCCCAAATGATGCACGACGCCAAATTCAAAGCCAGCTGGAACAAAATGACTCAAGCGGAGAGGAAAAATCTCGAAGAAAAGCTATCAATAGAAGCGGGTCAAGCCGTTAGGCTTTTCTATCTTTCGCGCCAGATCGTTCGGAGCGAAAATATTCCTGTAACGCATCAAGAAGTGCAAAATGAAGCCATTTCGATTTATCAATCTCATGGCGGAAGAAATGCCGATATTGATAAACTGCCCAAAGAGGTCTTTGCGCTGGCTCTTTCCAAAGTGATCCTGGCGAAAGCGCAGGAAAAGATTTTGGAACACGCTAAAAAGACTTGAATGTGTTGTTGAAGATATCTATAAGAGAGAAAAAGCAACCCAAAGGATTGACCCATGTCTTTAACTCCTTATGTCATTGAAGATACAGGGCGCGGCGAGCGCTCGATGGATATCTATTCGCGCCTTTTGAAAGACCGAATCATTTTCATTGGCACAGACATTACAGATCAAGTTGCAAACGTTGTCGTTGCGCAACTTTTGTTCTTGAAAATGGAAGACCCTAAAAAAGACATCAATCTCTATATCAATTCTGGCGGTGGTCAAATCACTGCAGGGCTAGCTATTTTAGACACAATGCTTTTCCTCGGATGCGATATCAACACCTATTGCATTGGGCAAGCTGTATCGATGGCAGCGCTCCTTCTCGCCGCTGGAACCAAAGGCAAGCGCTTCGCACTCCCCCACAGCCGCATTATGCTACACCAGCCTTACGGCGGAGTGATGGGCACATCTGAAGATATCGCCCTGCAAGCTAAAGAGATTTTGGAACTGAAGAAGATGACCGCCTCGCTCATGTCCCGTTTTACTGGGCAAAGCCTGGAAAAAGTCACTGAAGATTCAGAGAGAGATTTCTATATGGATCCAGACGCTGCCCTGAAGTATGGCATTGTCGATCATATAGCAAAACCGTCGCACCTCAACAGTGCGGTTGAAGCTAAATCCACCGAACTCCCCGCAAACGTATGACCAAAAAAACCCCAAATGAAATGGCCAGCTGCTCCTTTTGCGGAAGGACAGAAGATATTGTTGAAAAACTCATTTCTGGCCCCAACGCCTACATTTGCGACAAATGCGTCGGGCTCTGCGTCGACATCGTCCAAAAAAAGCCCGTCAGCTATGAGATGAAGCTCCTGAAACCCAAGGAGATCAAAGCCCATCTTGATGAATACATCATTGGACAAGAGTCGGCTAAGAAAACCATTTCTGTAGCTGTCTATAACCACTACAAGCGGATCCGTTCCCTCGCCAAGCAATCGGATATCGAGTACAGCAAATCGAACGTGATGCTCATTGGCCCCACGGGCTCTGGCAAAACGCTTATTGCCCGCACCCTGTCGCTTATTCTCGACGTTCCCTTTGCCATTTCCGACGCCACCACGCTCACTGAAGCCGGCTACGTAGGCGAAGACGTTGAAAACATCATCCTCCGCCTCCTTCAAGCCGCCGATTACGACGTCGCAAAAGCCGAGCATGGCATTATCTATGTCGATGAGATTGATAAGATCCGCAAAACCACCTCAAACGTTTCCATTACCCGCGACGTATCGGGCGAAGGGGTGCAGCAAGCCCTCCTCAAAATCGTCGAAGGGACCGTGGCCAATGTTCCACCAAAGGGCGGCCGCAAGCACCCCAACCAAGAGTACATCAAAGTCAACACCCAGAACATCCTCTTCATCGTCGGGGGCGCCTTTGTCCACCTCGACAAGATGATCGCCAAACGCCTAGGCAAAAGCACCATTGGATTCGACGCCGCCACCAAGAAAGCGATCGACACGCACGAGACCAACTATCTCCTCTCCAAAGTCGAACCTGAAGACCTCATTTCCTTTGGCATGATCCCCGAATTTGTCGGCCGTTTCAACAGCATAGCCAACTGCAACGAGCTCACCGTTCAAGACCTCGTCGACATTCTCATCCGTCCTAAGAACGCCATCGTCAAGCAATACCAGCATCTCTTTGCCGAAGAGAACGTCAAGCTCGACTTTACGGAAGAAGCCCTCCAGGCCATGGCGAAAAAAGCCAAAGAAACGGGCACAGGCGCTCGAGCCCTTCGGATGATCACGGAAGGGATCCTACGCGATCTCATGTTTGAAGTCCCCTCGGACCCCTCCATCAAGGAGATCGTCATCGACAAAGAATCGATCATCGACAGCAAACCTCCCCGCGTCGTCCGCGACCGCTCCGCCTGAACAGGGTGCGGCCCGTAAGGAAAAGAAAGGAACAGGATAATCCTCTCGCTACGCGAGAGGGCAGGATACGCACGCTTCAGCGTGCTGCAGAATAAAGAGAGACAAGCGCCGGGCGCGAAGCGTCAAGGAAACCCCGGGCGTGAGCGAAGCGAACAATAGCATCGCAGATGCTATACCAGCCGAAGGCTGGGCCCGGGGTTTCCTTGTTCTTATTTGATCATTCAGTCCGCCATCAGGCGGGCGTATCGTTAGGCTCGCGCATGCGAGCCGTCATCTTTAGCCTCGCAGAGCGAGGCGTTATCATGTTACCTTGCTTCGGCCTGCGGGCCTCACCTTGTTTCGCTAGATGTCCAAAGTCCATGTTGAGGCCGCCGCTCCAAACACTGAAGGTCAAGAAAAGCGCCTGAAAAAGGCATTGATGGAAGTCTCTGAGGCCATAAAATGATCCTTGCCAATCTTTACTTCAGAAAATAGGATGGGGTCAGGAGTAACGATGCAGAAGAAACGCCTTGGTACGCTTGAACTATCCGCTTTAGGCCTTGGTTGCATGGGGATGACCGGATTCTACGGCAAGGTGGATAGAGAGCAGTGCATTCAGACGATCCAGACCGCCTTTACCGAAGGCATTTCCCTCTTCGATACAGCCGATAATTACGGCTTTGGGGACAATGAAATCCTTTTAGGCGAGGCCATTGCGCCCTTTCGCAACCAAGTGACGATCGCTACCAAAGTCGGGGTCGTGCGCAACCGAGAAACTCCCCGCACCGTCACGATCAATGGAAAACCAGACTACATCAAGAAGCAGTGTGAAACCAGCCTAAAGCGATTGGGGATTTCCCAGATTGATCTCTACTATCTGCATCACCTCGATCCCAACACGCCCATTGAAGAGACCCTCCAAGCCATGGCCGAACTTGTCAAAGAGGGAAAAGTGCGGCATATAGGCCTTGGGGACGTCTCGGCAGCCACCATCCGCCGCGCACACAAAGTGCATCCCATCACTGCCATCCAGGCAGAGTATTCGCTCTTCTCGAGAGAAACCGAGGAGCACGCCCTCCCCGCCTGTAAAGAGCTCGGGATTGGACTCATCGCCTGCGCGCCCCTTTGCAGAGGTCTTCTCACTGGGAAAATCACCTCATCCAATGATCTAGCGCCCGACGATTTTCGGAAGAATTTTCCCCGGTTCGAACCAGAAAATCTAGTTCACAATTCAAAAATCGTATCGGCGCTTAAGCGCCTCGCCGCCTCCAAGTCGTGTTCGCTTGCTCAACTCGCCCTAGCCTGGGTTGCCCAGCAATCGGACCACATCATCCCCCTATTTGGAACGACCCACCCGGCCCACATTCAAGAAAACCTCCCCAGCCTAAAACTGTCCCTCTCTCAAGCTGAAATGATCAAAATGAACGCGATCGTGAAAGAGGGCGCCGTACACGGCTCCCCCCATCCAGAATCAGCAAGACATCTCTACAAAAAAGATTAAAAAGAACCCCTTGTAGTTGACGCAGCGTAATGTTGTATTCTGGTAATATCTACAACCTAGGAGTCCATAATTATGGAATATACTATTACCTCTTTAGCCAAACAGGCCCGCGTGACTGTCCGCACTCTACGCCACTATGACCACGTCGGCTTGCTCAAGCCCTCGATTCGGATGACCAATGGCAAACGACTTTATGGCGATGAGCAGTTTTTGCGCCTTTTTGAGATCATCTTCTTTAAAAAAATTGGATTGAGTTTGCCGAAGATCAAGGGGATCCTTTTTTCAAAAGATCCTCATAAGGCGGCAGCGGTCTTGGTGACAAGGAGAGAAGAGCTCGGCAAGGAGATCAAGAGGCTGCAGCGGTACGCCTTCAGCATCGATATGACGATCCCCTACTACAAGAACAGCACCCTGAGCCAGAAGCAAAGGCTTGATCAATTCCGGTCCATGCAAAACACGATGAAGGACATTGAAGAGATGCAGGTGAAGGAATTTGGAAAGGAACAAATTGAAAAAGGGAACGAAAAAGTACAGGCTCTCTCTACGGAGCAGATTGATGAGCGGGTCGATCAAGCCAACCGGCTGATGAAGGACGCGATCCAGGCCATCGAGCAAAACCTAAAACCCGACTCCAAAGAAGTGCAGAAATTGATCAAGCGGTACTACGATTTCCTCACAGAATTCAATCCAGTCACGCAAGAAATCTTTCTAAAGCTGAGAGATCTTGTCCTGGAACACAGGGAGGTCTACACGAGTTACCATCCAAAATTGACCGAGTTTCTCTATGAAGCCATGGACACATTTGCGAAAGAATTTTTTCAGGAGTGATTTATCATTAAACACCCCAGTTGTTCAAAATGGCCCTCCCTGCTACAAGAGAAAAAAAGGGCAAATTGTGGAAAATGTTTGGGGAATAGTGAGCGGGGCGCCGTGGTGGGTCTATGTTCTCTTAATCTACCTCCTAAGCATCGGGATTAAATCGACAAAGCCCCGAACGGTGTCCATACAAAGAATTATCCTGCTCCCCCTCGTATTTGTGGCCTGGGCGCTTTACGACCTCTATGACAAACTCGCTTTGGGATTTGTGTCTCTGATCCCCGTATGGATCGTCTTTTTAGCCCTAGGGGCCTATTTGGGATTGAAGGAAGTCCATTCCTGGCGAATTTCGGTGGATCACCGCAAAGGCGAAGTGACTATCCCGGGCAATTACTCCACTTTGGTACTAATCCTCCTGATTTTCGTCTTAAAATTTTTCTGGGGATACTTCTACTCTACCCGCGCAGACATTCCCTATTGGATTTACTGCGCCGACACCCTGACCTCATCTCTGGTCACAGGTTTCTTTGTCGGCAGAGCCGGCTTCTTCCTGAAAAAATACTACAAGAAATCTTCCTAGTTGGAAGTTTGTGCGAGATCGCTCGCGGGATAGGGCGTATTTTTAGATTCGCGAAGAGCCTGGAAGAAATTTCCCATCAGCATGGCAATGGGCCTGTACCGTTCCGCTATAGAGGCCACAGCAGGAGCCAGCTCCATGACCCTGTGTTGATCCGAAAGATAATCATCAGCTGCGGCCTCTTCCCCTGTTGCTGCTACAATGAGCCGCTGGGCTAGTTCTGCGATGACAAAGTGGCTGTCGTAATCGCGATGCTTGTTAAAGAAAGCCCTCTCTTCTGCCGATAAATCAAATTTCTCACTGATGGATAGGCCAAAGTCGGCGAAGTAGGGGTGATTGTTGTGCGCAAGAATGTTATGAAAATGGGCGTCAAAGTGGAGAAACCGTTCCGTCAAACTTACTCAAACCTATCTATAGATAGATATTGACGTTGACTTC
>CAYWKW010000099.1:0-6602 GCA_964458995.1 uncultured bacterium
ATTCAGGTTCTAGTCGGGGCAACTCGGTGGAGGTTCGACTCCTCTTGGCCGCAATGCAATAGAGTTAGCAGCCAAACATGGGGCCCCCAAAAATCGCCTCGATTTTTGGGGTAGAGCTCGGTGGAGGTTCGACTCCTCTTGGCCGCAATACGTTAACTTTAACACTGAGCTCACTGAGCACACTGAGGCGCGAAACGCGCAAGAGGAATTTAAATGGGGGTTCGGGGGCTTCCCCCGATTGTGGTGCTTATGCAGACAGCCATCGTTGCTAACGGTCAAATAGATCAGCCCCAACTCATCCTCCCCCTCGTTTTGCGCCATAAACGGGTCGTCGCTGTCGATGGCGGCCTGGCTCACTGCCACAATATGGGCATCAAACCCCACCTCATCGTGGGCGACTTCGATTCTTGCCCTCCCAGTCTCCTCGATCAATACCCCGACGTCCCCAAAACGACTCTGAAGCGCAACAAAGATGAAACGGACCTCGAAGCCGCCATCCAACATGAAAAGGACTCAGTGGTTGTCTATGGCGCATGGGGATACAGAATTGATCACTCCCTGACTAATGCCTTACTACTCTGCCGTTTCATCGGAAAAATGCAGATCGAAACGGAGGTAGAATTGGTTTTTGCAATTGAGGGCAAAACGAACTTACATTGCTCCATTGGCCAAACCCTCTCTTTAATCCCCCTCAGTGGTCCCGCAACAGGAATTCACACAAAGGGGCTCAAATGGGAACTCAATGGACGCAAATTGGATCAAAACTTCATCGGCATTTCCAATGTCTGCTTGGCCGAAAAGGTCGAAATCTCCCTTGAACAGGGCTCTCTCATCGTTTGTTTGATAAAGTGATTCTACGGCGGGGTTCCGGTGGCGCCAGAGTCGAGCCAAGCTTTTAAGTTTTGAATAGCCTGCTCCGTGTTCTTGGCGATCTGCTCTTGAGCCGCTTTCTTGTCAGGATTATCTTCGTATTCAATGGGCGTGCCAAAGACAACGACCATTTTTCCAAGGAGTTTGGGCCATTTGCGGCTGCGAGGCCAGGCTTCAAAGGTCCCTTGGATATAGGCGGGAATGATGCGGCAGTGAGCCCGCTGCACGAGGAAGGAAAGGCCCCGTTGGAAGGGAAGAAAGGTGCCATCGTAGGTGCGCTTGCCCTCGGGGAAAAGGATGAGCTTCTTGCCCTGTCCAAGAAGTTCAATCATCATTTTTAGTGTCTGGAGATCGGAAGCGTCGCGGGCAATGGGGTGCGAATTGAGTTTTCGAATGAGGCGGCCGAGGAGGGGGATGTCAAAGAGGGTGCCCCGGGCGAGAAAATGGACCTCCTCAGGGCAGGAAATGGAGAGGACCGGGGGGTCGTAGAAGGAGGCGTGGTTGGCTGCAATGACGGCGGAGCCGGGGCAAAAATGTTCTAAGCCGTAAATGCGGAGGCGAAAGCAGGTTTTGAAAAAGAATCGGGCCAGAGAATAGACGATTTTATAGATGAGTTTCATCTTGGGGAAACGCCTCTTGGGCCTGAGAAAGACGACTTTTTCAATGACTTGATTGGCCGTGAGATCGGAAGTGTCGATGAGAATGGCATCGCTGGCTTGCTTAAGAGGAGAAACGGCGCGGGTTGAGTCGGCCTCATCCCTTTTTTTAATTTCTTTGAGGATCTCCTCTTGCGACATGGAGAGGTCGGGAAACTTTTGGAGGAGTTCCCGATAGCGCCTTTCCGCGCGCACTTCTGGTTTTGCTGTGAGGAAGATCTTGAGATCGGCATCAGGGAAGACAACGGTTCCCATGTCGCGCCCTTCAAAAACAGCATCGACTGCGTGCCCATACTTTCTCTGGATCTGGACCATGGCTTGCCGCACTTCGGGATAGACGGCGATTTGCGAAGCAGCCATTGAGATCACTTGCGTGCGAATGAACGGAGTGGCGTCTGTATTTTGGACAAAATAGTGCCGCTCTTTGCCGATGCGGCGGATCTCAAAGTCAAATTGGGGAAGAAGGGCAATGACTTTGGCGTGATTGGCGGGATCGATTTCTTGTTTCATAACCAGCCAAGCAAAGGAGCGGTACATCGCCCCCGTATCGAAGAAAGTAAAGCCCAGGCGCTTGGCGACCCCTTTCGCTACTGTAGATTTCCCGGTGCCGGATGGTCCATCGATGGTGATGATCATATTTTTATGAAGTGGATGTAGATAAAAATAATCGTGGCGTTGAAAAGGATCGAATCAATCGAGTCGAGGACTCCCCCGAGCCCCGGAAGCGTGTTGCTATCCTTTTTATTGGCATCTCTTTTTAAGAGAGATTCAGAAAGATCTCCAAATTGGCCTACGGCTCCCAAAACTAGCCCGAGGAAAATCCATTCGTAGGTTCCCAAATGGAATGGCCCCGCATAATCGCTGCCTAAATGGAAGATGAGGCTCGCTAGAAGGGCGCAGCCGAGCCCAAAAATGGCTCCCTCTATCGTCTTTTTGGGGCTGATCGTGGGCGCTAATTTGCGGCGGCCCCAAAGACTGCCCGCAAAGTAGGCGCCAATATCTGTAATTTTTGTGACCACAAGAAGATAGGCCACCCACCACCTTCCATCCACATTGGGGGAATAGAGAATTCCTAAAATCATACCGACGGGAACCGCAATATAGAGAAGGCCAAAGGAAGAGACGGCTAAATCGACAATAGCCCCGTCCTTTTCCCCAAAATGGAGGGCAAAAAGGCAGAGAAAGCCGATGAAGAAAATGATGATCGGAAGACTTGCATAGGCGGGATTGACGGCCGCGAAAAAGAAGGAGAATACCTCGGCCAGCGTGAAAAGTATGAGCGCCGGGAGAATCATTTGCCCCCCTTTCGCTTTTGCAAACTGCTCGTATTCCCAAATGGCAACACCTGCAAGGAGCGCCACAAGAATCGCTACAACGTAGCGGAAAATTTCATGATAGGCGAAAAAAATGAGGCAAAAAACGATGGCTATTGAAATGGTCGAAACAATGATTCTGCGGTATAGATCGCTCAACTTATCCTCCTAACCGGCGGTTTCGCTTTTGAAAAACGAGAATCGCTTCGAAAAGTTTTTTGGGTGAGAAATTAGGCCAAAGAATTTCGGTGCTGAATATTTCCGCATAACAAATTTGCCAAAGAAGAAAATTGCTCACTCGCATCTCTCCACTGGTGCGGATCAATAAATCGGGATCGCCAAAACGGCTGGTATCGAGATGTTTTGAAATGCACTCTTCAGTCACCTGTTCGGGAGGGATCTTTTCTTGCATCATTTGAACCACAGCCCGCCGTATTTCGTCGCGCCCGCCATAATTGAGAGCAAGGACCAGATTGATCTTATCGCAGTGCTCAGTCGCCTTCTTGGTCTGATAGAAGGCATTGCGCACTCTCTCCGGCATGCGATTGAGATCTCCAATACCATCCAGGCGCACTCCGTCGCGGATCATGTGCTCTTTTTTGCGCATCAGATAGAGCTCGAAAATATTCATCAAATCTTCTACCTCACTTTGAGACCTGCCCCAATTTTCAGTAGAAAATGCAAATACAGTGAGTGTTTTGACACCCAATTCTGAAGCTCCCCTCAAAACCTCAGTTAGAGTTTCAGTTCCCTCCCAATGCCCCATCAGGGGAGGCAACCCCTTTTGCTTGGCCCAACGGCGATTCCCATCCATGATGATGGCGATGTGTTTGGGAATTTTTAAGGGGTCGATCTGAGATAGCTCTTCAGCGGTGAAGATGGTTTTTGTTTCAGAAGCTTCAAGAGTATGGGCAGTCATTTCATCACTCATTAAAGAATCGGTCCAACCAAAGGGTCTTCTCTCTTTCAGGACCTACTGAAATGAGAGAAACGGGCGTATCGCAAAGCTCTTCAATTCGCCGGATATAAGCCTTCGCATTATGGGGAAGATCATCGTATATTTGGATGTCGCGAGTCGATTTCTTCCAACCGGGATGAGATTCATAAACAGGCACGGCGCGGCTCAATTCTTCCACTGTTGCTGGATACGTTTTACAATGTTTATACCCTGTACAGATTTTGATTTCATCAAGTCCGTCTAGAATATCGAGCTTTGTCAAAGCTAAACTATCGACCCCATTTAAGCAAATAGTATGTCGCAGCATGAATGCATCAAACCAGCCCATTCTCCGCTTTCTGCCTGTCGTGGTTCCCACTTCCCGCGATGCGCTGTGGTCGGGAAATTGTTTCATCTCTTCGGCAGACAACTCGGTAGGAAATGGCCCCATCCCAACGCGCGTCGTGTAGGCCTTGGTGACTCCGATCGCCCGATCGATTTTCGATGGACCCAATCCAAGTCCTGCGCAAACGCCGCCCGTCAAAGTACAAGAAGAGGTGACGAAAGGATACGTTCCAAATGTGATGTCGAGGAGGGCGCCTTGAGCCCCTTCAAACAGAATCCTCTCCCCCTTTTTCGAGGCAGCAAAAAGCATCTCCTCCACCGGAGCGGCAAATGGGGCCAATCTTTTTGCATAGCCAACATATTCATCATATACAGCGCCAAATTCCAAAGGAGCGCCGCCATATCTTTCGATTTCCTGATTCTTCACGAGGAGATTTGATTGCAATTTGACGCGGAAAATTTCTGGATCTAGCAGATCGGCCAAACGGATGCCGCAGCGGCTGATTTTATCTGTGTAGCAAGGGCCGATTCCGCGCCCTGTTGTACCGATGGCCGATCCCCCCTTTTTCTTTTCAGAAAGTTGATCGATGATCCGGTGGTAGGGAAGCACAATGTGAGCGTAAAATGAAATGTAAAGCCGCTTTACATTTGAAATTCCATGCCGGGTTAAGTCGTCCATTTCGGCCAAAATGGAGAGGGGATCGATGACCGTGCCGCCACCAATGTAGCATTTCGTGTGCGGATACAGAATCCCCGAAGGGATTAGGTGAAAGCGGAATTCTTTGCCGTTAGCGACGATTGTATGGCCCGCATTATTGCCACCTTGAGCGCGGGCAATATGGTGCGCATTTTCGGAAAGGAGATCGATCACCTTCCCTTTTCCCTCATCGCCCCATTGCATGCCAACTACAGCAACAGAGCTTGTATTTTTGGACATAACATCCTATTTATCTCGAACAATCATAACGAATAGGCAAAATCGCGGGAACTTTTTTTTTGACGCAAAAATTTTTTAATGGTATGCCTGACCCTAAGACAAGTCTTGAGGCGATATGGATTTGCGATCATTATTTTTAGTTCTTTTTGCATCGGGCACACTTTTAGCCCAGGAAGAGGTGGCTGCAAGAGATCAGTTTCCCGTTCGGCTCACCCCGCAAGAAGAGCAGGGGAAAGCAAGGGCCAGAGGCTGCTGCCCGCCCCCCTCATCCGACTGCTGCCCTCCAGCGTGCTGCAAGCCCCCCAGCATCAATTGCCCGCCCCTCATGCCCTATTGCAACCCTTGTGACTGCATCATCGACTACTACCCACCCCTCATTTTTACAGGCATCGACTGCACCCTCGAATTCCTCTATTGGACCGTTCAGCAGAAAGCCTCAACTTTTGCCTTAACGCCAAACGGGATCCACCAACCCTTCCCCCCATCGTCTCTCGCCGATTCAATTGGAAAATATAAATCGGCTAGTTTTGATTGGAGTCCCGGTTTTCGGCTTGGATTGGGATACACATTTGAACGAGACGCTTGGCACGTGTTTGGCCAATATACCTGGTACACAACCAGCGGGAAAAACCGGGCCACCCGTCCCACAGACCCAACCTTATATCTTGAAGCAACCAATAGAGAATTGAGCAACTCTTCCGACGGTGTTGACCTCCTGATCAGCAAGACCAATTTCCATTATCAAATGGCCGATCTCCTCCTCGCCAGACGCTATTTGCCCGCGTGTCAAATCCTCTTCAATTTCTTCACGGGGGGTACGGCAGCCTGGATCCATGAAAAATGGAAGGTCAACGGCTTCGACATTACAGGCGCCTCACCTAACGTGGCTGACGCAACGCAAAATAACTGGAAGTTTAAGGGGGGAGGGATCCGGGGCGGCCTTGATGTCAACTGGCATATGGGCGCAGGATTTGGCCTTTATAATAAAGTCTCCTTTGCAGGTCTTGTTGGATCGTACCGCAATAGCAGAAAAACGAGCGTCGCTCCCGCGGGAATTTCCGGCACTTTGACCCCCAATGTGCGCAATACGACCGAATCAGATATTTGGGTGGTTCCTCACAGCCAGCTGGAATTGGGCCTAAACTGGAATCACCGGTTCTGCACATGGTCGATGGCGCTTCAGGCCGCCTTCGAAATCAATACTTGGTACGATTTACATCAGCTGCATCAAGACGCAACCGGCTTCTCACTTCCGAATAACGATCGCCTAGACATTCGGAATGCGAGCGATGTAAAGCTTTGGGGACTCACTGTATCCGGGGATTTCAGTTTCTAGATGAAAAACACAAAAATCAAATTCCTCTTTGCGACCCTTTTGCTTTGCGGATGCCTACATGCGCAATGTTGCCCCGCGCCCCAAGAGAGGGGCTCCTGCTGCCCTCCGCCGCCAGAAAATCCACCGCCCCCGCCCTGTCCCACTACCGAATGCTGCCCCCGCCCCATGTGCTGCAAGCCGTGCAAGCCCGCCAGCATGAACTGCCCGC
>CAYWKW010000100.1:0-6276 GCA_964458995.1 uncultured bacterium
CTTCCCCAATGAGAACGGGGTTGTTTTTACGGCGGCGGCAAAGGATTAAAATCAGTCTCTCTACTTCATCGCGGCGGCCGATCACAGGATCCATCTTCCCTTCGCGGCAAAGATCGGTTAGGTCGTGGCCATAAGCGCGAAGAGCGGGCATCTTGTCAGTGCCTGCCGGCGCAGCTGCCGCGCTGCTCGCCCGCTCTTGAGCCGATTGGCGCGGGGTGCCAGGCGGACTGGCTGGAGGCGTAGAGCCCATAGGAGGCAATTGGAGGTTGAAAGTCTCGAGTTCCTTCAGGACCTCTTTGCGCACCTCTTTTAAATTGACATTGAGGTTTTCAAGCACCTGGGCGGCAACGCCATCGGTTTGGCGCAAAAGGGCTAATAAAAGGTGTTCAGTGCCAACATAGTTGTGGTTGAGGTTGCCCGCCTCTTCATTGGCATATTCAAAAACTTTCTTCACCTTTCCGGTCAGGGCAGGATCCCCATAAACCTGGATTTCAGGCCCAAAACCGACGATTTTTTCCACTTCGGCGCGGATAGCCTCATAGTCCAGATTCATGTTCCTAAGAACATTCACTGCAATCCCTTGACCCAATTTGAGCAGGCCTAAAAGGACGTGCTCCGTGCCTAAGTAGTTGTGATTCAGTCGCTGAGCTTCTTTCTTAGCGAGCTTGATAACTTGTTTCGCGCGATTGGTGAATTTATCAAACATGAGGATCCCTTTTCCTTATTATATCATTTGCCCGTTTTTTCTCGACTCATCTGCCTAAATGTTGATACCATTAAAGTTCTTTCTAATAAGGACTCAATCTTTCTTTGTGAAGTGAAATTTTTATGTTGCAAGTTCTAGACACTGGAATCGATTCAGCCGAAGCGAATATGCGCTTCGACGAGAAGCTTTTAGAAGAATTAAAGCTTCCGGTTCTCCATTTATACCAGTGGGCCAAACCTTCTGCAACTTTTGGTTATTTCATACGGCCGGAAAATCATCTCGACCTCCAAAAGGCGGCGCTGCACCACCTCGACCTCGCTCGGCGCCCCACCGGCGGCGGCATCGTCTTCCATATTTGGGACCTCGCCTTCTCTTTTCTTCTCCCCTCGAGCCATCCTGCCTTTTCCCAAAACACATTGGAAAACTACCAATTTGTCAACAGAGCCGTTTTGGAAGTTGTCCGATCCTACTTTTCCCTCGCTCCAGAGCTGATTCCCCAAAACGCCCCCTCGCTCGGACCCGATTGCCAAAACTTCTGCATGGCCAAGCCGACCCAATATGATGTGGTCTATAAAGGGATGAAAATTGCTGGAGCGGCCCAGCGGAAACGGAAACAAGGCTACCTCCATCAGGGGACCCTCTCTTTGGCTCCGCCCCGGTTGGATCTCTTGCACGACGTCCTCCTTTCAAAAAAAGATGTGCTCCACGCCATGACCTCCTTCACTTTTGCCCCTATTCAAGATCTCTCTAAACTCTCCAAGGTGCGCCAAGATCTGCAGAAACTCCTTGCTGACAAACTCGGTCAATCCCTACAATTTTAGCCAATATGAAACAAAAAGTTCGAACTGCAATCACACCCACTCGCGAAGAAGACTATTCTGAGTGGTACCAATCCATTATAAAAGCCGCCGACCTTGCGGAGCACTCGGCTGTTCGCGGCTGCATGGTGATCAAGCCCTGGGGCTATAGCATCTGGGAAAACATCCAAAGAATTATGGATGGAATGTTTAAAGCCACTGGCCACCAGAACGCCTACTTTCCTCTCTTTATCCCTCTCAGCTACCTGGAGAAAGAGGCCCAGCACGTCGAAGGATTTGCGAAAGAGTGCGCCGTCGTCACCCACCATCGCCTTGAAAAGGGGAAAGATGGCAAACTCGTCCCTGCTGGCGAACTCGAAGAGCCGCTCATCGTCCGTCCCACATCGGAAATGATCATTGGCCATACCTTTGCAAAATGGGTTGAATCGTACCGCGACCTTCCCCTTCTCATCAATCAATGGGCCAACGTAGTCCGGTGGGAAATGCGCACCCGCATGTTTCTCCGCACCACTGAATTCCTCTGGCAAGAAGGGCACACGGTCCACGCCACCAAAGAGGAAGCCCTCATCGAAACCAAGCGCATGCTCGAAGTCTATTCTGAGTTTTGCCACCAAACCCTTGCACTACCCGTCATTCGCGGCGAAAAAACAGAATCGGAGCGTTTTCCAGGCGCGGTGAATACCTATACCATTGAAGCCATGACGCAAGACCGCAAAGCGCTGCAATCGGGGACCTCCCATTTTCTCGGCCAAAACTTTGCGAAGTCGTGCGGCATTCAATTTCGCAATATCGAAGGCAATCTGGAGTATGCGTGGACCACTTCTTGGGGCTCCACCACCCGCCTCATTGGCGCTATGATTATGGCGCACAGCGATGACGACGGGCTCATTCTGCCGCCACGAGTTGCCTCGGCCCATCTCGCCATCATTCCCATCATTCACAACGAAGACGCGCGGGCCAAAATCCTCCATTATTGTGAAGATCTTGCCTCCAAACTGCGCAAAATCCACTATCAGGGCCTACCGCTCCAAATCATCGTCGACAAGCGAGACATGCGTGGCGGGGAGAAAGCTTGGAGTTGGATTAAGAAGGGGATACCGCTTCGTCTTGAGGTAGGCCTTCGTGAGATGGAAGCTGGCCAGTTGAACGTGTACCGCCGTGACAAAGGCCACAAAGAGGGCACGCCCTTTGCCATCGACTCGGTTGTCCCGCTTCTTGAGGAGATTCAAGCCAATCTCTTGGCCAGAGCCACTGAGTTTCGCGATCAAAACACGGTAGAGATCGCCGATGTGAAAGAGTTCTACGACTTTTTCACGCCGAAAGGGGAGGAGATTCATGGTGGTTTTGCGCTTTGCTATTGGAATGGCAATCCTGCATTTGAGGCGAAAGTCAAAGAGGACCTAAACGTGACGATTCGTTGCATCCCCCTCGACCTGCCGTCCAAGCCGGGGAAGTGCATCTTCAGCGAGGAGCCATGCACCCAGCGAGTTATCTTCGCCAAATCTTACTAGGTCTTGATTGCAAAGTAGCCGTTCTGATAAGATGGTCCTCTTTTCTTGTGAGATGATCAATGCTCGAATTTTTTCGAAAATACCAACGCTACTTCTTCTTCGTGATCACCGTTGTCGTGATCGCCTCGTTTTCGTTCTTCGGAACTTATAGCGCCTTCGGTGGTGAAACTGAGAGAAAAGACAAAGTGATCGGTCAGGCGATTGATGGCTCAAATGTCATGCTCTCCGAGGTCCAAAAATTATCTCGGTTTATTGCCACAGACCGGGAAGATTCAATTTATGGAAGGGGACTGCCCCCCAATTTTTGTAACGATGGAGTGGTTAGGTACGACTTTATTAAAGCCAAATTGGCCCATCTGCTGGTGAACGATTATTTTGATGCTCTGAAAGGCGATTTTGCCGCGCGATTGGAAAAAGTGAAGAGATTCCGCCCCTATGTGCACCCTGAAGCGGAATTTTTAAGCGCTCGTACTGTTTGGCAACATTTGCTGCCCAGTTTGAATAGCGAGCTGGCGGTTTTGCAAGCGGAAAAAGAGGTGTCGCTTGCCGTTTTTGCGCACTTGGCGCAGCTCTATCAGTTCCAAGGTCAATTGCAGCCCGAGACATTGAGAAGAATTTTGATCTATCAACACCAACAATATCCTTGGCTCACCATTGATCAGAGACTTTCTTATGACGATTTAGCCCTCTTTGGCTTCCATTCGATAGGCGATTGGTTTGGCCGGGACTTTGTCGATTTGGTAGCCCAATTCATCCTAAATGCAGCGAAAGCCGCTGAAGAGAGAGGATACCGGGTCAGTTTGGAAGAGGCGAAAGGGGACCTGATCCACCATTTTCAAGAGTCGCTGCAAAAGTTGGCTGAAGCCAAAATGAAGTCCGATTTCAATTTCCAGCAACATTTGCGCAGCTTGGGATTTGATGAAAGATCGGCCTCTGAAAGTTGGAGAAAAGTGCTCCTCTTTCGCCGCTATTTTCACGATGTGGGGGAGACCGCTTTTATCGACAGTTTGCCCTACAGAGATTTTGCTGAGTATGCCAAAGAAGTGGCCGTTGTTCAACAATACGAATGGCCCATTAAAGTGAACAGCGCGCAGGATCTGGCCGAATTGCAGTTCTATATTAAGGCGGTGAGCAATAAGACGGGCGGATTGCCAACCACCTTCTTGTCCGTGGATGAAGTGGAGAAGAAGACACCCCAGCTGGTTCAAACCACCTATAAAGCAAAAGTGGGCGAAGTTTCCAAAAAACAGCTCTCCTTGAGATCTTCCATGAAAGAGGTATGGGAATGGGAACTCACTCATTGGGATCAGATTAGAAAAAAGTTTTCCCTTGCTGATGCAGAGGGCAGAGATGAAAGGTTTCAAGTTTTAGAAAGACTGGAGCCCAAATTGCGCGCTCAGGTCGATGGGTTTGCGCGGGAGGCCATCGTCGATCAGAATCAGGGCTGGGTAGATGAAGCTTTGGCTGCTGCCCCTTTGAATGAGAAGATCTGGACTACTTCTGGAAATGAGGAGCCGAATCTAAAAGAAGAGGGCGTCTACTACCGGATTGAAAATTTAGAAAAAGTGGAAGACAAACATATCCTTGCCTTTGCGAAAGCGCGGGCAGTTTTAGCCAAGTTAGTTGGGAAAGTCGAAGGCGACTATGCCAAAGAAAAGAATCCCTTCGCTTCAGCTTCTAAAGAAGCGCTAGCCGCTCTTCAAAAAAATCCAACCGATTCCAAATGGATCCAGTCGGGCAAAGAGCCTTTGGCGGATCAATTTAAACTCGAAAGAAATACCCAAGAAATTCAAAGAAATTCACAGGAGAATTGGATGAAAGAACAAGCCTTTTTGATGCTTCCTGATCTTTGGTCTCCCATTCATTTAGCTGATGATGGGAAGATATTGTTCTTCTATTTGCAAGAAAAAAAGACAACGCCTGCTCCCATTTTAGATCAGCTCGCCTTTGGAAAAGAGACGCTGGCCGCCGATGCTCAAGCCTACGTCACCGAAAGGCTGCTCCAAGTGGTTAAAAAGAAAAAAGCCATTGTGATTCCTGTTCAAAAGGAGGATGAAGAATGAGTCTATTTGAAGATCTTCCCGCACTTTCACCCGTTCAATTTTTTGGGCTCACTGCCGATTGCCTCTTTATCCGAGGTTCTCTCAAACCTGGAAAGCTGCACCAGCTCCCATCAACATCCGATCTTTTAGATGAAGAGACCTTTGCAGACATCTACACAGCATGGAACTTTGAAAAGCTCTGCTTTACCATCACAGTGAACCGGCCGTTTCAAAAAGTGGGCGAAGGGGACTTTCGCCGTGGGGACTGTATTGAGCTCTTCATCGACACCCGTGACTTAAAAACCAAAGGCGTTGTTACCCGGTTTTGCCACCATTTCGTTTTCTTCCCTGTTGAGATGCAAAACTTCTTCGGACGTGAAATCACCCGTTTCCGCAACGAAGATACCCACCGCCTGTGCCACCCCGAAGATCTGCAAGTGACTCCGGAACTGAGTGAAACGTCGTACACTCTCGCCATTGAGATTCCCGCTCATTGCCTGCACGGCTACGATCCCCTCTCTTTTTCCCGTATAGGCTTTACCTACCGGATCAACCGTTTTGAGGGGCCGCCCCAACACTTTGCCGTCTCATCTGAAGAATACACCATTGAGCAACACCCAGCCACATGGGGCACACTCAAACTCTTAAAAGATGACGACTAACCATGCGCTACACAGAATCTCACGAGTGGATCCAGCTTAAGGGAAATGTGGGAACTGTCGGGATTACCGATTATGCGCAAAGAGAGCTTGGTGAAATCGTTTATATTGAGTTGCCCAAGGTAGGCCAAAAAGTAAAAGCGGGGCAAGAGACCTGCGTTCTTGAATCCACCAAGGCTGCGGCTGACATTTACGCTCCCGTCTCGGGTAAAATAGTGGCCATCAACGAAGAGCTCAAGGCCGATCCTTCCTCCATCAATAAGACCGCCCAAGCCACCTGGCTTTTTCAAATCGAGCTGACCGACACAAGGGAACTCGACCATCTCATGAGCCTAGCGCAATACAAAACCCTGACCCATTCCTAAAAAAATTACAGGGCGCGGCCCGCAGGCCAGAGCAAAGTAACCAGCGCAAAGCAGGGTGCGGCCCGCAGGCCAGAGCAAAGTAACAGGATTCGGCTCACTGCGTGAGCCTGGAAGGATAATCCTCTCGCTTTGCGAGAGGGCAGGATACGCACGCTTCCGCGTGCTGCAGGATGAA
>CAYWKW010000101.1:0-1892 GCA_964458995.1 uncultured bacterium
AAAGGGATAAGCAGGAATTCATAGAAATTCAAAAGGCTATGCTTGATGAAAAAGCCTGGATAGTTGAGGGATGTTCATTTTCGACTTTTGAAATGAGATTCGCTAAGGCTGATGTTTTAATATATTTCCACTTTTCCCGACTTGTCTGCTTTTGGAGATTTTTCAAACGGCTGTTTAACTACAAACGAGAGTTTGGGGGCTTACGAGCCATCACCTGGGAAATTTTGAAATACACCTGGAACTTTGATAAAGAAAAAAGAGTCCGAATTGAAGAACTCAGAGAAAAATACCCCCAGACTGATTTTTTTATCTTCAGAAACCAAAAAGATGCCGATCACTTCTTAAGAGAAATTATTAGTGACCCAATAGGTCGTATGGATAAGATTCCCTAAGAAGCCGCTTCTTAAATTCGATATAAGTGTCTCCAGTTGGATCCTGGAACCTCTCTTTGGCCCGCGCTTTGGCAAATTCTCCAATCTGATAGCGAAGATGAGGTTTTTTACTTTTTAGAATTTTCTCAATAACTTGAAAAACTTCTAGAGGATCCATTGACTGAGCATACCCCTCTATCATCATCTGTTTTGCTTGTAACAGATAAGCCTCATAAGCATTAGTATCTGAGAGAGAACGAGATCCTAACTGAGCTCGTCTTGGCGCCTCTGTCTTCACGCCTCCCGGCTCAACAAGACTTACCTGAATATTCCAAGGAGCAAGATGAACAGCCAGTGACTCCGTTAATCCCTCAAGTGCAAATTTGCTGGCCACATAGGATTCTAAATGAGGGAAAGGTTCATAGCCAGCCACGCTGCTGATCTGGATAATTTGCCCGGAACGCTGAGCTCGCATATGAGGAAGAACGGACTGCAAAACTCGAATAGGGCCGAAATAATTCACATCCATGCTTTTTTGCTGCTCTTCAAGCGTGCAGGTTTCACATGTTCCCACCACCACATGGCAAGCATTATTAATGACCACATCGATACGGCCTTCTGTTTCAATGATGGTCTTTACAATCTTTTCAATAGACTGGGAATCAGTCACATCAGCATACACTTTAATTAGATGAGAGGGATACTTCCTAATGAATGCATCTAAAGAGGTTGCATCTGAAGAGCGACGAACTAAGGCATACACACGATAACCACCCTCCGCTAGACCGCAGGCGGTGGTAAAACCAATTCCTTGAGCAGCACCAGTAATCAACACGATTCGCATCATGCCCTTGCGCTTTTAGTTTTTAAAGTCCAATCCCTTAAATCGCGTTTCTAGCTCCATTTGAAGATGCTCCTGGGAGACGAACAGAATAGCGTCAAGACCTAGATGTTTTGCTGCATCGATATTCTCAGGCAGATCATCGATAAACACAACGTCTTGGGCTGGCAGCTTAATTTTTTGCAAAAGATATTCGTAGATTCTGGAATCTGGCTTTTCCAAACCAACCTCACAAGAAAGAAGGCAAGGATTGAATGGTTCATAAAGGCCAAACTCTCGAATAAAGCCGGCTAAGCGGGGATCTACGTTGGATAGTAACGCAACAGGAACGCCTTTTTGTTTTAATCGATTCACGAGCACAAACATCTCTTCGTTAATACCAATGCACTGTTTCAGCGCACCCTTGAAGTCTTGGGCCCAGTTTTTGGGCAATTTCAGATTTTTATTTTCCGCATATTCTAACCAAAACTCCTCATCTGTTTTTCCGATTTGAAGCGCCTTTTTCTTTTGCTGGTTGGCCTTTTCGAATTCTTCTGGAGAAAGATTAAGTCTACTGCGTAAAAATTGAACCACTATCTCTCGGTTAGGGTCTTTGGTCAGAACACCCCCGAAATCAAAAACCACGTCATGAGGAACGACGGAACAGTTTGTAAAATCTTTGATAAAAGAAAACAACAATT
>CAYWKW010000101.1:1902-6026 GCA_964458995.1 uncultured bacterium
TGCTTGAGGAACAGCGGAAAGAGTTGTATAAGCTGTGAGCATAGTAAGCATACATTTCTTAATCATAATATACCTTCTTGTCGATTGAATCAAACCAAAGAGGGTATCAGAGCTAAGGGTGTTTATCCAACCGTAAAAAAATACGGGGGATAAACGTCCTAAGTCTTAAGGGGCTACAAAGGGGCGCCTTTGCAAGTCACACCAATCAAGAGGAAAATAAATATTTTATATTCAAGTTTTCCTGGTATTCTCCGAGGGCTGGGATTAAAGGGAGGGGGATTTTTATCGGCTACCAAGGCAAGGTTTCGTGTTTATAATTAAGGAAGGATCCAGAGTCTTTTAGGCTTACAGAGTCCAGAACTTTTTTAATTCCTTGAACACTTTCAGAGGGACTAATTTTCCCATCAGGATTCATATCAGTTCTCACTGAACCGGGGTGTATGGAAATCACAATGACCCCCTTATCTTGCAGATCATTGGCTAAACATTTTGTTACTGCATTGAGAGCGGCTTTGCTGGCGCGATAAACGCAATAGTCGCCTTTGTGATTGAGCTGAATGCTGCCATAGACACTGCTGATGTTAGCAATGACCTTCAAACGACTCTTTGCCACCTGTCTGGATAGCGCCTCGGCAATCATGTACGGCCCTACAGTGTTCACATGCAAAGTTTTTAGCCACGAAGAAGGATTTAATAAGTCCAATTCTTCGTTGGAAGGACCGCTGATGCCTGCATTGTTGATTAAAATGTCTATGGATTCTTTTTCCAATTGAGCCGCTAGCTTTTTGATCTGCGAAGCATCTGTTACATCTAATTTCACATGGATCAGCCGATCTTTATCCAACTGAGTTCCGATGGTTCGGCAACAGGCAATCACCCTCCATCCATCAGACCAATATTGATGGACCATCTCTAGCCCAATCCCTCTATTGGCTCCTGTGATCAAAACTGTTTTCAATTCTTACTCTCTTGAACATAGTTCAGCACGCAGCGGCCCGCCCATCAAACCGCCTCTTCTAATGGATTAGCGCATGTGCTCTTTCCAGTCTTTCTGGGGAATTGTCTCTTTCCAATCCCTCCAGCCTTGCTGGTTGCGGTAGGCATACATTTCATGCGCCTTTACTATATGCAATCGATCTTCGCTAGGCACCCGTTCAGGAAACCGAATGCCCTGCAGATGATCGATCTCATGCTGAAAAATACGGGCCACATACCCAGAATGAGCTTCGCAAACTTCATGGCCATCTCGATTCAACGCCCTGATTGTAACGTGACGCGGCCTTTTAACAATTCCCTTTACATTCCCTGTAGAAAAACACCCTTCGTACCACTCTTCAGTTTCTTGAGATACCTCTAAAATTTCAGGATTGATGTAAAGCTGCAGCTCAGATACACCTCCCTTGCCATCCGCTTTGGTATCCACCAGAATCACCCGTATGCTCTTACCTATTTGTGGAGCAGCTAAACCCACTAAAACATGTTTTTGTTGATCGGATTGCTCCCCTCTTGCAAAAGCAAACATCCCATCGAATAATTGCTGCATGGCGGGATTTTTGATGTCTTCTTCTGTCAATGAGCAAGACCGAATATTCAAAATAGGATCCTGACAATCCACAAACTGCAATTTTTCTGTAGATGAGCAAAACGATGAGTTAAATAAAGTCACAGCCAATCCTAACATTAAAAATTTCATAAATTTCCCATATAAAACAGTCTTTCCATGCTCAGCAGTAAGAGCTCCGTGTCTAATAGCTAACCGTAGATCCCCCATCAATTATCAGGTTGACCCCACTGATAAAATTAGAGTCGCTTGATAATAGGAATTTCACAGATTTTGCAACCTCTTTAGGCATTGCATGCCTTCGCATTGGAATACTCGCAACTTCCCGTCCCATCTGCTCTTCATAAGAAATAGAATTCTGTTCGGCTTTATTGGCTATCCTCTCTTCGTGAAACTGAGTCAACACAACCCCAGGAGAAAGTACATTGACAGAGATTCCCTTGGGACCCAATTGATGAGAAAGAGCCTTAGCATAAGTCGTCCACATTCTCCTCATGATGCAAGAGGGACCATATTCAGGTAAGAGCTGGACAGATGTTGTTCCTCCAATGATAGCGACTTTGCCTTGTGAAGTAAAATAGGGCAGCGCGGTTTTGAGAGCTTCCAAAGGACCTGTAAAAGTGGTTTGGAATAAGCTGAGCCAGTCGGACTCAGATTGCAGCAAACTACTCCCAAACTGAGGGCGCGGGGGAATCAAAACCAACCCGGAAATTTCACTTTTCCTGTTTTTTAAAAAACTCTCAAAATTGAGGAGAGATCGCTGATCAGAATAATCGAGCTCGATAATCTCATAGGTCCAAGGATACTGAGCTTGTAATTCTTTTTGAAGCTGCTGAAGTTTAGAGGTATTTCGTCCTGTCAAAATGAGGTTATTTTCACTCGCTAATTCTTTTGCAATTGCGCCCCCCAACGCTCCCGAAGCACATGTCACAAGAAAAGTAGAAGATGGATTGGATCTTGCCTGCTCTGCTGCATGCCCGCTTCTAAATAGGCATAACAACAGAACAACAACTGATCGTAAGTGGCTGATTTTTTTCATGCCAGATCTCCTGCTGAAGAATTTGGCAATGATAAATAAACCTGAGGATGCCCTTCAAGTTAAAATTTCTGAATGCGATCGCCATGCGGCTCTCCATCTCCAATAGGCCCGGGAAATCCCCGAGGTTTCCCCGAATTTTTTATCTCTCCTTGTTCTTTATAAAAGATTTGTTTACCATGTCCCCCCCAGGATTTAAGCCAATTGATGAGGTTATCATGGTAATAAACCCGACTTCTACTCTTTCTCCCTGTTTATTCTCCGAGAGAGGCCTGCTGCGAAGGTGCTTTCAAAATCTGTATCACTTTGTAAAGCGGATTCAGGAAGTTGCTCTCAGGATTCTAAAGGCAATTTTCCCTTGCTTTTTCCAAGACAGACAGGCTGATTTCAATGTCGTGGCTGTCCAGTTACCCATCGCCCTAGAAGCAGGAGGAGAGCAAGCACAAGAGATTGCGCAAAATGGTCGGCTGATCGAGCAAAGAAACCGACTTCAAGATGAACTATTCAGGGATCAACAAAGAACTCGAATGATAAGGATGCGCACCGAATTTCTTGAAGCCGAAATACCCAAGGTTAGACTAGCGACATTATCTCTCCAGGCCCATCGACAGTTTATCTGCATTGCAAAGACTCCAGATGGAGACTTCATTGCGGAATTCAAAGAACAGGTAGAACCCAGAATTTTAGAACAAATGCAAAAATCCATCGTGCCCAAACTGCCCGATCACCTTGTCGAGTCTTTTCGTATCCACAAGCAAGCATTGAATCAGCTCGCTCCGGGAGATTCGCTGCCTGCTTTGCCAGCTGATTTATCAGGGTATATTGATCAACGCCTAAGAAACATGAGAGAGCAAGCGAGCATACGCCTTACTTAATTTTTCTCATCGAAAAGTTCTGAAAGAGGGGGCGAGGCTTTGTTTCGCCATGCGTCAATAAAGATTGACATGGGCGCGCTAAATCTCTATAGAAAAGAAGTATGAAATGCTTAGGTTTTCTCCTTTCAGTCTCCTTTTTATCTGCTCAGGGACCTTCTGAAGCGTTGCAAAACTTAATCGACGGCAATTTGCGCTACGCAAAAGATCAACCGCTTTATGCCGACCACTCCGCCGATCGACGCAATTCCTTGGTAGAAGGACAATCCCCCTTCGCCACCATTGTGAGTTGCTCCGATTCGCGCGTCCCGCCTGAGGTCATCTTCGATCAAGGAACAGGAGATCTCTTTGTGGTGCGCGTAGCTGGCAACGTAGTTGGACCCATCGAACTCGATAGCATCGACTATTCGGTAAAAATCCTCGGCGCCAAACTCGTTTTAGTCATGGGCCATGAGTCGTGCGGAGCCGTCAAAGCAGTGCTGGATAAAAACACCAAAGATATCGAAGAGGTCGCCTCTCTGATCCAACCCGCCATCAAAAAAACCAGCGACCTCGAAACAGCAGTCAAAAATAATGTGCGCTACGTGGTCGCAAGCTTAAGCAAAAGCCCCTTTCTAAAACAACTCATCGAAAAAAAACAGCTCGAGTGCGTGGG
>CAYWKW010000102.1:0-6008 GCA_964458995.1 uncultured bacterium
AACCACTTCGGATTGTCGTATGGCATCCAGAGAGCTTCCATCGACAAGGAAAAACAGCTGCCAGCAATGCCAAGAGCCGTCACGACCGCCGGAGCTGCCGCTCCGTGCCTCAAACCAATGGCAACCAGCGAAAGCGCTCCGCCGATGAACATGACCGATCCAATCGACAAAAACAATTGTTGCTTTAGCGTTTCTTCGCAGATACCTTTGTCGACCAATTGGATCAACGACTCCCGAGACATTTCCTTGTCGGCGAGTGCATCAAAAGCTTTCTGGCCAATCCGATTTTTTAGCGCCAATGGATCGCTTATTTTTTCCTTTTGCAGCCATGTCACTACATCGCCGCTTGCACAGTGGCTTTGGAATTCTTGCTGAAACTGATTGGCTTTCCAGAGGCCGTACCCGCCTCTTGCCATCATTTCCAAGCCGCGCAAAGTAAAAAGGACAGCGACGAGGATGGATGCGACAGAAAGCGCCGCTCCAGCAAGAGCCACAACAGCCACCTGAGTCGCTGCGATCAACGACGCAAGAGTAAAGGCTCCAATAGCACAAAAAGTGACGCCGATAGCAACCAACAAGGATTTATCAAGCAAGTTCAAGGCGCTGCGCCACTTTTCTTCGGTGGAATTTCCTTGCATGGCCTTCTCAAAATCGGCGTAGCAGCTCGGCAGCAACATTGCGCTTACAGCAACCATAATGCCCCCTGCCCAAAGGTAACAAGGCACGACGGCCCATCCAAGCCCGACAGCAGCGTGGCTTGCTACAGGAACAAGAGGCGTTGCGATCAACAGCCCATTTCGAACCACTCCGGCTGCCTCTGCTGTTAAGACAGTAGTGACTACCGGATCAGGGGCGCTAAATTCATCAAAATGCGGCCGGGCAGCCTCCTGCACACGGGCATCGACCTCGCTCGCTGTCTCTTGCGCAGGCAATTCGCCGCCCAATAGGGGCTGCGGCCCTGGTTCGCACGCTGTAACTACCATAAATTCCATCCTTTTCGGTCACTTGGGGCCAAAAAAAAAGCCGCACCTCTTTCGAGGTGCGGCTTTGGCACTCTAACCGATTTTTTGTTCTTAAAAAATCAGTCCATAGCCCCACACCCCGGCTTTACATGGGCTAACCCCATAAATATTAAGCTCATAATAGAGGTGTTTAGGCTATGATTTTTCATTTATATAATAACTCATTACTTTTTGCCAGTATTGTACAGAAAATTAAAATAATAATCAACAGATTTATTATCCCATTATAATAAACATTTTACTTTATTTCAAAAAACATATATAATTACGCCTTAACAAAGGAACCTAACATGGCTATATCGTGGCCTTATGCCAAACTATCTAAAAGTGTTTTGCCTTATCCTCAAATAAGCAAAGGGCAAGCGGAGGAAGGAAAACGGAAGGCTAGATGCGCTGACCTACGCGTGGGGGAAGCGGCATTGCCTGCACTTCAAGCTGGTGCAGCAAATCGGGCAATATTCTCTTTTCTGCGCAAGGCAGTCGCCGTTGTGATTTCTCCCATTTGGCTGGGCGCCTTGCCAGTAGCTTTTTTTCTTTTACTCGCTTTATTCATACTATCTTCCCTTCTGCTTGTGCCCTCATGCTTTTCTCCCAAATGCAAAGAGCTCTTTGATTGGATCGCATTCAACTCATTCAAAGCTTTTAGAACGGTTACCTTTCTGCTCGAGATTATTGCGGGGAACGATGTGGAAGAGGATGTTTTCTTCAGGGAAGCGCCGAATAGACATGACGCGGACTTGCCTGGCGAAGGAGAAGAGCGGTTTTTTGCAGAACAGAACCGCTGGATAGACGATAGGTTGCAAGAAATCCGAATTGAGCGGGCAGAGGGGCAGCAATAATTTCATCAAGAAAAGCTTGTCAATCAACGAGAATCCTTAACTAGACAAAAACTACCAATATTGGTGATCCTAGGAGAAAAAATAATGAGCATCACTTTTAATCCTTCGGCCCGGACTTATTCGTCCTTGGTCGATCCATCCTCACTCACCCCTGCCGCCTTCTACGACCTTCTTAATACTTCCTTAGGCGATTCCCAAACGATGGAAACTCTGCGCAAACAAACAGTGGATTGGACTAAAAAGCCAACAATATCCACGATTCACCTGTACCAACTCATTTGGAAGGCCCTTGATTGCAAAATGTTTACGAGCATCTATGCGTTCATGAATTTTCCGGAATTTTCTCAGCTCACTTATAGTGATTTTGATGGTCTAAAAGGACTAGTGAGTGGGGCATATCAGACAGCGAACTCGGGGTCAGTGAGAGCGGATGCTTCCCTGCTGCTTGCTAGGCTTACGGTGTGCCAAAGCAAAAAGTAAACCCAGCCGCTGAAACATCTTCACAAACCTGTCCAAGAAATCGCAGTAGACGAAGAGGGACCCGAATTGGAAGTGCCCGTCTTTGTCACGCCAATTGAAAGCCGCCGGCCACAGCACTCGCTATGCTAATCGCTAACTTTGCTTCAAAGATCTCATATGTTTCGTATCGAGGCAGGTCCATATACTGCCCGCATGTATGAAATACAGGAGCATTTTCATGATTGTTGAGATTTTCACATAATTGAACGCTCAATTTTTGTCCGGGAGAAAGTGAAGTAGATCCAGTTATGCTAAAGACGAAATTTTTAAGCGCTTCGGGGCTTGCTGTACGGACCCAACGCTTAATCATTCCCTTGCGAGTATCCTCAGCTTCATCTTTCAGGCCAAAAGCGTCGATCACTAGATCTGGAGTCAAGGAACCTTCAATTTTTTTGCTTAAAGCTTCAGGAGAATTCCCAATGATTTCGGCCCATTGATTTGAAAGCGCCAAATTCTTGTGCATCGATTTCGCAATAATAAGAGTCGCTTCAACGATCGAGTTTACGTGATAATCCTTTAAAAAATCCTCATCAACACCGCTTGCTTGCAGTCTCTGACTTACCTCGCCATTCACCAGCTTGGTAATTTCATCGTCTACGACGTGAGGGCTAAAGAGTTGAGGAAATTGCGCTTTGAGATACAATCTCGTTAGTTTTAATTTCACATCTGGAACTGACTCATGAGTCAAAGGATCTGGAATCAGATTCATTTCATCCGGAGTTAAAGCATGAATCATGGCAAACATATTGGGATGAAAATGAGTTCCGGTTGTTACAGAACCTTTAACTAAGCTGGGATCTCCATTAATGGCCCGAGCGAAAAGCATCCCGATCGCTTGGTAACACTTTATTTGATCCCCAAGAGAAAGAGCTGGAGGAGGAGCAACTTCAACTTTTGGGAAATAGCGGTCATCACTCGCCATCAACGGGAGGCTTTTTTGGTCAGGATGACAAAGAGCTTGAAAGATTTGTGACACGAAGTCACGTGTAAGTCCCCCAGCATCTGAACCCTCAGAGTTCTCATACCGAATTCTTGGGAACCTCTGCTTCTGGTTTATTTCCTCAAATAATTGTAAAAGAGGTCTTGTAGGATTTCTCGCTTCGTCAGAAAAATCTGCCGGATCGACGATTAGCGTTCCAAAAGGCCTGTTCATTAATGCCGCTTGCGCATTTACCGATTCATACTGAAGATTGATAGCTTCTACTCGATCTGCTCTTTCATTGGCAGGAAGCGCTAGAAGATTTTCTAGATGGGCTTCTATATTTGGAACCCTTAAATTGCACAAGTGCTGAATAAAATCTGACCTCTCAACAAGAGTCATTCTTTGAAAGATAAACAAGAGAACCTGCAGTTTGACGGTGTTTGTCAACCTGTTGAGACGGTTTACTTCTCCGACAAGGCCAGGAATTTGGTCTATAAAAGTTTGTCTCTCATTTTCAGGGATTTTCTCTTTAAGAAGGGCAATAGCTTTCAAGGGATTCTCCACAAGCGGGCTAAGTCCAGCGTAAAGATGCTGAGCTTGCAATATGAGAGTTACTTGTTTCTGAACAGGAAGATCTTGGATACGGTAATATAGATTCATCGCTTGATTTATCCTCTCCTCCTCGTTTGGAAAAAGGAAGAGATATAATAAAACAGATGCACTGGATCCATGATAGGCTCGAATCTCTCCAAGAAGAGTCGGGATTTGATCAATGAAAGCATTTCTCATTTCATCCGAAGGAATAGCTAGAATGAGGTTAATTGCTTCATAAGGAGTAGTGCGATTTGATCCATGAGGCCCCCAATTACTCAAAAAGCGTTTTGCTTGATTGGCTATAACGCCCCTTTCTTCTGCCGAATAGTTTTTGAAAAACTGAATATAATTATCGAACTCTTCATGCTTACAACTCTTATCTGACATCAACAAATCGTTTAAAAGAAAAATAAAATTCAATCTCTCATTTTCTGGAAAAGCTTGAAAGCTAGACAAATAATCACCAAACGATGGCAGTTCTAGACCTGCGCAGGAACTGGCGACAAAAAAAGTGCAAATTTGATCAATCAAAGCGTCTTTTTGTTCTTTAGTAGAAGCTTTCTTAAGAATGTCTAGAAGATTCGGCACTGCCTCAATACCGTCAGGTAGCTTGAGTATTTTCATCAAAGCAACTGCTTTTGTGGGAGCCATTCTAAACAAGTCGATTATCCGCCTTATCGCACCAGGTTTCTTTTTTTCGATTTCTTTAAATTCAGAGAAAACATGATTAAATTCATACGCTGGAACATCTACACAATTTAATAGAGCGATAAAATCTGCAATTTTATCCCCTGGAACCCCATCAAATTCCTTAATGCATGGAACAATGATATGGGTATAGCTCTTTAGTTTATCAACGAAATGAATGTAAAGCTGATCGATCAAATTTTCTTTTTGCTCTTTAGCAGAAACGTTTTTAATAATTTCCAGAAGATTTGGAGCTTGATCATCGGAAAGAAGCAATATTTCCAACAAGGCCGTCGCTTTTGCAGGAACCCCATTGATCACTTCAGATATCTCCCTCACCCCACCAGGCACGCGTGCTACCATTCGTCGTAAGCGGTCAATATGCACAGGAGCATTAGCGACGGGAATATTTGTGCGGTTTAATAAGGAAACAAAGCCTAAAATTTCCTCTCTTGGAACATCTTCAAGTGCATAACAACAACCAGTAGGTTCTTTGCAACCTTTTAGTTTGTCGACGAAAAGAGTATGGAGTTGATCGATTAAATTGTTTCGTTCCTCTCCTTCAACATTTCTAGCGATTCCCGCAACACTCACCATATGAAAGGGAAGGGCCGCTTCAAGCTCTTTGTGCTTTTGATCCCGAATTTTCTGCCTGCATCTTTCATTAACCCCTGGCAGGATTCGGTCTAATTGTCCTGTAATGCGCGCTCGCTGCTTTTCATTAACTTCTGGGAGGACTTCAATCTTTAGAACTTCGAGCAGCAGATCTTTATCTGCCATATCTATGCCCCAGTATGCGCTTATTCTTTCTAGAATTTCCTTGGCCACCAGTTCACATCGACCCGCCTTCGTCCAGCCATTGAAAAGCCGCGAGGTTTTTGCTCGCTGAGCCTGTAGCAACTCCTGATATTTGCTATATGTTGGTCTGTCATCAATTAGATCGAAACTTTCCGTTACTTCTATAGTCATCAAAATCCAAACAATTAATAATATCCTTATGTATATTATATAATAATTTGAATTGTTTTTCAATAATTACTTGTTACTAAACAGCTTCTTTGCGGAAGTCGCAAGATGTTGGTTATCAACAAGAAAGAAGATTTAAAGAGTCAAAAACAATCAGGATTTAGGGATAATTCTGGTGTGAGAAGAGAAAGGGGCCAGGACTGGAATCCCCCTCAGCGGGCACGCGAAACGCGTGTCCCGTCAAGGCCAAGCCCCAAAAATAATGCATTTTTGGGGACCCCAAGGCCGGTCGGGTCCGACTCGGTCTCGGCGAGACGCCAGAGCCCTCATTTCGATTCCGAAAAACGCCCCATTCAAGGGGCGTTTTTTCCTGTCCCAATTTTTGGGACAAAAATTTGGCCAGGACTGGAATCGAACCAGCGACACAAGGATTTTCAGTCCTCTGCTCTACCAACTGAG
>CAYWKW010000103.1:0-5983 GCA_964458995.1 uncultured bacterium
TAGAGCAGCGGACTCATAACCCGTCGGTCTCTGGTTCAAATCCAGGTTGCCCCATAATTTTTGCCCCAAAAATTTGGGGCATAGGAAAGCTCCCCGGGGTCCCCAAAGATGCATCATCTTTGGGGTGGGGCTGCTTGGCTTTCCGTCCGGATTTGAAGCGAACCGGCTTTCGGGTCGGGACGAGCGTCTCGCTCGCTCGCCAGATTGAAGAAGTCGGCGAAGTTCGAAAAATTAAAAAGATCGCAGACAGTTTCTTATGCCCTTAAAAAAGCGTCGACTCTTTGCGCCCAAAAGCGAATGTCCATTAATTGCTCATTGTGCCTTTCTCTTATTCCAATAAACACTTTATTCCCCTTGGGGCATGTGGCATCGTCTAATAAAGCTTTAGCCAATGAAGCATTCCCTGGTATGACCCCATCTCCGCGAATTCTTGAACTGTCATGAAGTACTTCATTTTGCCCAACTTGAGCAGTCTGGAGGATAATTTCAGGAACTTGTAATTGTTTCGAAGACGCCGTGGAACCCATGTTCCAATCTAACAATTTCACTAAAAATCCTAAGAAGGGACTCGAAGTCAGAACTGAAGCCACTGCGCTTAAATCGGAAAAAGTTCTACTTTTAACAAATACGTACTTCACATCTTCTTTTAATACATGAGTTTCCAGCGCATCTCCTTGTACGCCAGCGCCGATAGAATGCCCATAACCAATAATCTCTCTTGCACCCACACCCTTATTTCTATCTTCTAAAAACGAAAGCATAGCACGGTAGGCCTTTGTCATAGCCCGTCTATTAGGCAGCCCCGAACTTGCCCCTACTCCTGGATAGTTAAAAACAATGGCGTTACCGTTAAGTTCAGTCAGAATCTGTTTAAAATCAGGGCTATAAGATAATTTATCTTCATAAAATTCACCATTTCCATTAGACGACAAAACCCATCTGCCATTGTTTAGAGTGGCCGCCTTTCCAACGATCATAGCATCGACTTTGTAACCGTCCACTTCGACAGTTATACGTTTATATTTCCATTCGTCTCGTAGCGCAATATTCGATCTGCTCGTATTTGCGTGATTTTCAGGGAAAAAACCTGGGCTTGAGGCTGGCAGTAAAGCTACTTTGCCTGCAAGAGTTTGAAGAAGCTTATAAATCCCTATTGGGAATATCAGGAATTCCAAAATTAGCTTTACAATTCTAACAATTTTATGCTCGGTATTCCATGTATAGACAACAGGCAAAGATTTGTTCGCCGCCAAATCGCGTTGCGTAGATTCTAAATAATCAGGTCGATTGTAAAATGCATTTCTCCCTGCTAATTCATCCCGAAAATGGGTTGAAGAAATAGGTCTGTACCCCTCTGCGACAGCAGGGAGAGAAAAAGATCGTGAACCCATAAATTTCCCTGTTATTTATACCAAATTTAATAATGAGAAAGGAAAGGGGTACTCAGGATCTGGATACGGTTGGTGGTTCCTATATCTCCCACAACCATTACAGGCTGAAGCATTGCTCAATTCTTTTGCTACGTTCAAAATAGTCGCTATACCGTCCAGAGAAGCATTAGCGATCCGCCCAAAAGGAACAAAAGCTTCGAGTACGCCCCTCCCCATTTGAGTAATCCCCGTGAGTAAACATTCATCATACCAATGACCAATAATAACTCCTTGCTGTGCATCTCTTTCACCCACGGCCAAGGTGAATGCGCACATCAGCAATCCTGTTCCTATACGCAAACAGCCGGAAACAACAGCAATCCCGGGAATATACCCCAAAATGTTTAAAATAAGATTGTGGATCTTTAAACCAGTCACTACAACATCTCTAAGCTCTTTTGGGTACACATAATCTGTGTGACTTCGCAAGTTAAGAGTCTCGTTATTGACAGAGCGAGCACCGTAAGTATTCATAACCTCTCCTCGGATGATATTTTTCGGCAAGGAATATAGAGGTCAGATCAATATTTTTCAACTAACATAGCTTTTGAATTGCTTCTGCGCAGCGGATCATCTCCTGCTTCTCAGGCATATTGTCCTCGCAAGCCCAACATGCCGCCAGGACCGCCTGAACAAAACTCCAATCGACTAGCCGCTGCCTATCCACTCGCAAACGAGCCGAAAAATAATCAAATCGCTTAGACAGAATTTCCTGAATGTGCTTACTCTCAAATAATTCCGGAAGAGGATTCCGGATAAATGCCCCCACTTCATAGGCTGGCTCCCCCATCACTCCCTTTGGATCAATAGCCATCCAATCGTCCTTATTTTTTAGAATATTATCATGATGCAAATCACCGTGAAGCAAAACGGGAGCGCCCTGACTCTTAATTAAATCTGACGCTAACGACCTCGCCCTCATCAATAATTCATTCGGAATATCCGGGTAATTTGCATGGAGCGATGCCAGCCAAGACTCAATTTTGGGAAGATTAGAAACCTCCGCGTCTACTTTTACGGCATGAATTTGCCTCATCACGTCAACGGCAATAGAAATAGCCCGCTCTTCCTCATCAGGAAAAAGCTTTTTCAGGTGCGTTCCTGGCAGAATTGCCTCCTGAAGCATACCTCCATTTTCAAAATCAAAATCTAATAATTTAACGACTCCCCGCCCGCCGTAAATTTTTAAAACCCTAACTTCTTGTTCAAAGTCTTTTCCTGGCAGTGACAGCTTAAGAACGACGGGAACCCCGCCTTGAATGGCAAATAGAATCAAATTATGGGACAAATGGGGAGAAAGCCGCAGATCCTTTAGTTTCCACTTCTCTTGGAAATGCGCAACGAGACCGGGCAGTTTTTCTAACCAGCTTGCACCGGTATCTCCCCAGGTATTTTTAACGACTTCAATAAACTGTTTTGGGTATTTCAATTTTTATCTGTTTTGAATGCTATGTCTACCACGCCGCCCGGTTCAAACATGGCTACAAATTGGCTGTACATTTCTAGCCTATCTTCGCCTCCGGCCGTCGTCAAGAGTAGCGCCTGGCCGTATATCGCAATATCTTCCACGATCCGCTCGTGTCGATAATAGGCTAACATTTCTCTATTGACCTCACTCTTTCCATAGCCTTTATAAAAAAACTCTTCCTCCTGCGGATTGTTCCAAACATTGGCCACGCCTCCCCCAATAAACATGAGATCCCGTTCTTTAGGGGCCATAATTGGCGCATCCCAATCCACTATGTAGATAGCGCCCTTTACATCTATCAATACATTGCCGCCATGAATATCGGAATGACACAGCACGAAGTTAGGCAATTGCTCCTGGATTTTTTGACTAAGCTGCTCAGCCCGATCTACCAGACGATCAATGACCGCCCTATGCTCCTGCATAAATGTCTGCAGCTTCATTGCTGTTTCATCACAGGCTTGGTTCCTATCCATATGAGCATAAAGAGCCCGAACGGCTTTTTGCCATTTGGATGAAAAGACTTCTTGCCTAATCTGATCTCTAAGGAAGGGAGGCACATCAAACTCATGAACTTGCCTCAACACTTTTCCAAGCGTAATCCATTGCTCATCAGTTAGATTGCAACAAAACCCGTTTTGTCCTTCGACAAAGGGATACACAATGAGAGTAAAGTCGTCGATATGTTGGATTGGCCTGCCATGGATTGTTTTGATAGGAGGAATAATCTGTTGAATTCCTGAGCTCTCTAACAATGATAGTATGGTAACACTGATATCATGGTGGTGGCCACGTTTTAGCTTTACGAAATAAGATAGCCCGTCATGCGCGTGAGCTTTATATACCGACGCATTCATATCCGCCCCTAAAGGAAGGAATGTAAGAGTATCAACTACGATACCGTAATCGATGCTTAAGCAATCAATAATGCGTTGAGCTGAAAGCGGTTGGTTTTCTATCATAGGGGAAGTATACCAGCCAAAACTGTTAATTGGCATTGAGATTCCGGCCATTCCTAGGCCCAAAAACAAAAACGTTACGATCCGTTGAAGCAACTCTATTCGGACTCGATGAGCCCCATTTTGGCCACCTTCCACAGCTGTCAGAAAACTCATCCCTATCTCCCCAACCAGAAATCTAAAAATTCCTAAGCCTAAGGAACAGGCTGGGTGTGTTGCATAACTCCTCTATGAGGAGAATTGCCTACACTACCCGAAGGGTTTGGGGCAGCGGGGGCTTCTCCCGACTGCCTTGTCTGCCCAAAAGAATTCAATGTTTTCGGATCACGGCAACGTACATTCCATTCCACCAGTTCGCTACATCGCCATCAAAATTGGCAGGGAGATATTGCTCGAAAAGAACTTGATATCCCAGCTCATCAAAAGCTTTAAATGTCCCTGTTCGAGAGCTTTCCCAATTCCAATCATCTACAATAGCAATGAACTCATCAGCTAATCGGTCATTGAAATAGAGAAAGGCTTCTTTTTGATCCTGTTCCCGATGCTCTCCATCGTAAAAATAGACGGTGATTTTCTCTGGGATTTCCTTGAGGTTTATGGAAAAGCAATCTTTCTCGAGAACGGTGAGGGGCAATCCCCCCAAACAGGACTGAACATTGGCATGAAATTCTCCTCGAACATCGCCAAAATCAAAGCCGTTATCTGCAAAACGCACCCACTTTTCTACTGCATAAGCTTTTTGAATGGCTTTATTTTGATAGAGAGCCGAGACAAGAGATGACCCTTTCCAAGAGCCGATTTCAAGATAGACCGCATTGGGTAGCGAGCAAAGATGGTTGAGCAAATATCTCCCCTTGGCGCTCGTCATTCCATCTATGCCGAGAACCTCAGGAGAAAGCTTCCCCTGCTCTTGGGATGCCTGCCTAATGCTTTCCTGGACATGTCTTACGAGAAAGGAGTCGGAAGAACCGATTGATTTCCCGTAACAAGCTGCTACAGAAGAAAAATCAGGAGGGGTAACCATATCACGCATCACTTTCTTTTCTCCTCCTGTTGCATAAAGAGAGACTCCCAGAAACATCCAAATCCATAGCAATTTTCTCATCTGAAACCTCCTGTTAAAAGGCCTTTAAACTGACTTTTCTTTTGCCGTTATCTCATTGAAGCTTTCTGTTTTAGATAGCTTTCAGCCAATCTATGCAAAGTGATGTACTGACCAAACTTCGCCACGCTGTGAACTCTCTGTAGAGAGAGACGATACACGATCTCCTCAATACTGAAAGGCTGTCCACGGTCAACCGCCTCCACAACCGCTAGCGCAGCGATAAATGTCCCTGTTCGACCTACCCCTGCACTGCAATGAACTGCAAGTAAGCCGTCGTCTTTCTTGAGACCATCTCGAACCTGTAGAGCAAGGGCTAGCAGCTCTTCAGGATCAACGCCATGATGGTCTCTCCAATGATCCATATGGAACGTCTGAACAGAATGAACTCCTTTATCTGTCGGAACATTTAAATAGGCGTTGCCATTGGATTCAGTGATGAACCCATCCCAGTAGGGATGGCATTTTTTTGCCCAAGCCTCATAAGAACCAGTCAATCGAACCAGATGGGTAACATGCTGAGTTGCTAAAAACTTAAAGAAGGCGGGGATATCTTTTGATCGAGGCCCTTCGCAGGCAATGTAGTACTTGTCTCCCAGGGAAATCGTACTGGCGTTGTAGTACGGCACGGTGTTGTTATAGGCAAAAGCTACACACCCAGGGGCTCTGATAAGATCTGCGGCAATCAAATGCTCTGCACGCTCATATCCAGCTGTTGTCCACATGAACGTACGGGTTTTATGTAGATCCTCAAATTCTTCCTTGAGAGCTTGATCTGTTTTCCCCGACTGAAACAGCTTGAATTCTCGATTCGCTTGGAAAGCTTTCCACAGATTTTCAGCCCGTCCTCTAGCAGATATGAATTGTTCGCTAATCTCATAGAGTGAGTCAACTAAAGGCTCAGCTTGAGCGATCGAGCTTTGATTGGCGCTCAGTGGGAAAGCAGTACAGAAAATAGAGAAAATGATGGTTCCTGCCAACAGCAGCAACCCTATTTTTTTAGTTTTTTGCATAGATGATTCTC
>CAYWKW010000104.1:0-5956 GCA_964458995.1 uncultured bacterium
CACAGGATGGGTTGATATTCCCATGAGCGAAGAGGGGAATCAAGAGTGCTATAAGGCGGGCAAAAAGATCGAAAACATCCCCATCGATGTGATCTTCACCTCGACCCTCATCCGGGCCCAGATGACCGTCCCGCTCGCCCTTTTGCACCACAAACCCAAAAAGATCCCCGTCTTCATGCATCCAGGCGAAGGGAAGCTCGAAGAGTGGGCCCAAGTCTACAGCGAAGAGGCCAAAAAGCAGCTGATCCCTGTCTACAGGGCTTGGGAACTCAACGAAAGAATGTATGGCAAACTCCAAGGTCTCAACAAGGCGGAAACAGCCCAAAAATTTGGCGCCGAGCAAGTCCAAATCTGGCGCCGCAGTTTTGATACGCGCCCTCCCGAAGGGGAAAGCCTGGCCATGACCGCCGCGCGCACTCTCCCCTATTTTCAAAAGCGGATCCTCCCCCATTTGCAAAAAGGGGAAACGGTTCTCATCGCAGCGCACGGCAATTCGCTCCGCTCCATCATCATGCACCTCGACAACCTCGATAAAGATCAAGTCGTAAAATTGGAGCTGGCCACGGGCGATCCCGTCATCTACACCTACAATCAGGGGCAGTGGAAGAAAGAATGATCTATCTCGACCACCACTCTGCAACGCGGCCCTGCACCGCCGCACTCGAGCGGATGACGCCCTATCTCCAAGAACATTGGGGCGCTTCGTTTTCTCCCCACCGGATGGGGCAAGAACTCATTGCCGCCCTCGATACCCGCTACCAAATGATCTACGATCTCGTCAATGCCAATGAAAACAATTCTTTCGTCTTCACCTCCTCTGGCGCTGAAGCCATCAATCAGGTCTTTTGGTCTGTCTTTATCGAGCGGGCCCGAAAAGAGGGGAAGACCCACTTTCTCATTTCCGCTCTCGAAGACGCCCCCACTATGCAATGCGCCAAGCGGCTTGAAGAGCTCGGCTGCACCATCAAGATCGCCCCAGCCAATGGCAATGGCCAAATCGACATCGAAAAGCTCGCTGAACTCATCAATCCGCGCACGGCCCTCATTTCCGTCACCATGGCCCATGGCCTCACGGGCGTGATCCAACCCGTCGAGGAGATCATCCAACTCGCCAAAGCAAAAAACATCCTCCTCCACCTCGACGCCACCTATTCTATTGGAAAATATCCGATCCATTTCGAATCTGATTACCTCACCTTTTCAGGCGACCGGATCCATTCCGTCAAAGGCTCAGGCGGCCTCTTTGCCAAAAAAACAGCGCCCCTCATCCCATTCATTCTTGGCGGCCATGAGCAAAACTCTCTGCGCGGCGGCTCTTTTGATATTCCTTCTTTCATGGCCCTCAGCGCAGCAGCCCAGCAAGCCTCCCTCTATCTCGACATGATGGCCCTCGAAGTCGTCCGTCTCCGCGATCTCTTTGAGAGCTTGGTTCACGGAGCTGTCCTCTACAAAGAGACATCTCGCCTTCCCAACACCACCGCCATCCACTTCGAAAACGTCCACCAAGAAGCCCTTCTCTATCTCCTCAACCGCAAAGGCGTCTACGCCAACATCGGCGGCCCCTACTGCGGCCACCTCTCCCGCATTGACGAGTGCGCCATCAGCTTTGCCCTCAGCCGCATGACTACCGAAGAGGAGATTCTCAAAGCAGCCGCCCTCATCAATGAAACTGTCAAACACCTCCAAACCATTTCGGAGGAGATATGATCCACTACTGGGAACTCTTCAGCAAAAAACTCCGCGAAAAAATCGACCGCCTCCGCTATGTCGGCTACTTCACTCCCAAACTCGCAGAGGAAAAGCAGATGCGCTACGTCACGGGGCGCGAAGGGAAACTCTGTCTCTACTGGCTTGTCGATGAATCCGACGGCGTCATTGCCGATGCGAAATTCCAAGCCTTTGGCCCCATTGGCCTCATCGCCGCCGCTGAAGTGGCCAGCGAACTGGTCTTACGAAAAAACTACGATCAAGTTTCCCGTCTTTCGGCCGATCTCATCGACCAGCACGTCCGCGACCGGAAGGACACGCCCGCCTTTCCCCGCGAATGCGACCCCTACCTCAATCAAGTCCTCTCCGCCATCGACCGGGCCATCCAGCAGTGCCTGGACATTCCTTTTGCCGCCACTTACGACACCACTCCCATTGAAAACGACTTTGGCGAAATCCCTGGCGGCATTCCCGGCTGGGAAACCCTTCCAAAAGAGCACAAACTCAAAATCATTGAAGAGGTGGTCGACAAGGAGATCAGGCCCTACATCGAACTCGATGCCGGCGGCGTCAAGGTGGTCTCGTTCTTGGAGGAGAAAGAAGTGGTGATTTCGTATGAAGGGTCTTGTACGACTTGCCATTCATCGACAGGGTCCACCCTTTCCGCCATCCAGAAAATCCTCAGGGCGCGAGTCCATCCGTCTTTGTTCGTCACCCCGCAGCTTTAGTTGTCAAGAAATTGTTTAGCAAAACGTTTTAATTTAGTTTATTTATAGTTTATTTCAAGTTATAATAGACAAAACTAAATAATAAAAAAGTGATAATTATGGCTTCTGTATTAAGGTCTCTTTGGCGGAATATAGTTTATTTTGCTCCCAGTCTACAGGCCCCTAAAACGAATGGGGAGCTTATCCGTGAGCGCCTTATAGGGGTTGACCCAGGAATCAGAGACCCCATCCTTCAAAATTACTTTTCATCCTATGAAAGAAATTTTTTGAAAGTGGATGAGATTGTCCTCGGACGGATAGAGCAGGTAGTCAAAAGAACTCTTGTCGCCCATGAGATTGCAGAGGCATGGTCTTCTGTTCTTTTTGGCCAAGAGCCTGCATTGGATGCCACGCATCGCCTGATTGGCAACGAAGATCTTCTTAAAAAGGCTTTGACCGCACAATTTTTGTTTGATAGGGACCTATTGAGACTGAAGAAATTGGACCGCTATCAGCGCCTCTATTACAGCAAAGTCTTGCCTGAGTTAAGACTTTTGGAGCGGATCGCCAATGGAAACGCTCAACGCTCACTGTCTGAAGCCGAAACAAATTTCGTGAATCAAATCAGAGAAAAAGCAACTGAGACGGATCAATCTTTTGATTGCATCGTGCGAGAAAGTATTTCAAAGAGACGTAGCTTAGGAATTGAACTGCAAAAAAGAATCGAACGTCTCGATGCGCAGGACTGCAATGCCGGGCTGTACCTTGACAGCGCTAAATTGCGTCATTTAGTTGTAGAATCGAAAATGCAAAAGCAATGCCCAGTGGAAGAAAGCGACCGCCTCCATCCCTCCTTACGAAACCATGTTGTATTTGCTTTTGGAGATCCACTGACAGATCAGGGCAAATTTGTGATAGTAAAGAGGCCTGAACGTATGCCCGATCCTCTTTGGGCCCAATTTATTTCTGCTGAAGGGACAAGACGGCTCACGCAAACTTTGAAGGATACAAAAGCTTTTACCGACTGTTTACCCAACGAAACATTCATAGTTAAATTTCAAGAACTCGATGGCACTCAATGGCCCATCGAAGTCTGTTATGAAAATGCGCAAGAGACATTGGGCCTTCATGAAACTCGAGATTTACAAGTGAAAACGCGCCGAGCAGTCATTGGAAATGGATATCGAAGAGTGAATAAACTCGATAGAAGTTCGATTTGCGATAACTTGTGTAGAAAAGTTTTTCATCATAACTGGTCAGAAGATAGAGCCGCCACTGCAGGCGTCGATGCTCATGAAGCGATTCTGATGAACCGGCGCATGATTGTTGAAGTGCTTTATGGACGCGCTCCCCAACTCCCGCAAAATATGGCGCAAAATTTTGGCGAATATTTTGGCGCTCTCCCGGCCAATGATGCAGCTCGCCTCAAGGGAAGCTACTTGGAGGACCCTCGGTTCCTGCAGGCGCTAGGACTTCAAACCAATATTCATGAACACTTAAAGTCGAGCTTCTATCCTGCTGGGACTCTGATTCCCTACTTGGAAAAAGGAGCCGAAACAGCCTACGCATGGAAAAAAGACAAAGTGCGCCCGTTTCTTTTGGCTCAAGACCTATTTGAAAGCTACACCCATTGGCACAAAAACCTCGCCCAATTTTATATTGAAATGAGAAGAAACCCGGAAAATCGAGCCGTAGCAAAAGCAATCGGAAGAGAGACAATTGAACTAATTCCGACTTTTATTAATTCCCTCAGTGAGTTTCTTGCAAATGCTCATACTTCAGACATTCAAGAACTTTTGGATCAAAGAAGAGCTATTACAAGACAAATTGATGAGTTGGTTCAACAAAGAGATGAGGCTGTAAAAGCGAAGGACCAAGATAGGTTTAATGAGATTGACGCTCAAATTACCGCTCAAAACAGAGAAAAAGCAGCAAAGTTAGACGCAATTGAAGCTGAATGGAGGAGAAGAAAAACTCCGCAAGATATGGACTGCATTTTATCTCGATCTTTAACCCCCCTTCGAAAAGCTCTTCGGGCATTTACTCCCAGTCTCATCCTCATCAACGTTCCCTTTTCTAGCACACGAAGACAAGATGCGATTGAAGCGACTATGAGGGGTAACCCGGCTCTTCTTGCCTTGTATCAAAAAGCCATTCCGCCCATTTGGCAAAACAAAGTGAAGATCCAAACTCTTGTTCAGGGAGAATTGATGAGAGGAACAGAACTCTCTCCTCTTTGGTTGGAGCTGGCCGATTTGATGGAAGTGGCAGATAGAGAACTGATCAATAATGAATTTACCCGCAGCGCACTCGCAAAAGATCTTCTTGCCCGATCTATTTAATATCTCCTGACATCACTGTATGGATACTCTTGTCGGGCAAGTAGAGATTGAGCTGGCCATCCATTGTGAGGGAGTGGCAGACGCCTGTCCAGATTTTCTTGCCATCATAGCAGTGGATCGTTTGCCCCTTGAAAGCCAAGAGATTTTCAAAAGGGCTATGGAATGGGGTAAAGCCGCTCTTTTTAAACTTTTCTAAATCTGCTACAAACTGTTTTTGCAATTTTTTCAACAAAGCTTCCTTGTCCCATTTTTTACCTGATTCAATGAACATGGAGGTGGCAGGCTGGTCGATTCCCTCAGTTGATTCCATATTTACATCGATTCCAATTCCCAGAAAAACATCGACCGCCTCTTTATGAAATACTGTTTCACAGAGAACGCCGGAAAGTTTTTTTCCATTCAATTGGATGTCATTGGGCCATTTGATTTTTGGGTGGAAGCCCTCTTTGATCAATACTTGGGCGAAGCTATAGGCCATTACTTGGGCCAGGCTCACCAAATGCAAACTCTCAATGGGCAATTGAAAGTAGAACGTCGCGTAGATGTTGACGCCTTTGGGCGAAACCCAATGCCTTTGGTAGCGTCCTCTTCCTGCGGTCTGTTCGTCCGCCGTTACACAAGTAATCTGCCCGCGAGGAAACTCCTGGCAATGCTTCTTCGCATACGTATTGGTCGAATCGATTGAATCTAATCGCACTTCATGCATACAAACCGTATTGATTTCTTTTCTCGTGTCCGTGTCCGAGTCCGAGTCCGAGTCCGAGTTCCGAATCGAATAATCTAGGTTGTCCGTGCATACGCAGTCTCCGCTCTTCCCATTTTAGTGAGCATTGCGACAATTCGCAATAAGAGTTTTCTACTATCCCTATACTTTTCTTCGTCGATCAGTTGCAACCGGTAGCAAATATCAAATATACTGGAGCATTCTGCTGCTGAACGTTTTGCCATGCGGTAGAATCGGGCTTTTTCATTCATTGCATCTTCGCCAGCATCTTCGGCTATGTTTAATGGCACCGATGTACCGGCACGCTGCAATTGATCGGTTAGATACGAGTTTCCCCGCGGCAGATGTTCTACAACATCTTTGATCAGAATGACTAAGTCTAGAGCTGCCTGATACACATCCCATTTTTCATGATCAAAATACCCAGTTAGTGACTTTTCTGTACTACTCATAATCGGACTCGGACTCGGACTCGG
>CAYWKW010000105.1:0-5887 GCA_964458995.1 uncultured bacterium
AATTTCTTGGTTCTCAGACATAGTTTTTTCTCCTTTCTTCGCCTGGCAAAGCGTGGCACAAACACGCCCTTACGCTTATTTCACCAAAAAACTATATTAGATGCAATTAATATTTTACTTTACTAATTAAACAACTAATAATCAGTAATATTAATTATTTATATTATACAGACGAGTCTAAAGATTGATTTCTAGGATCGTTATCGGTCTTGCCTAAAGCCAAGAGAGGGGTTAGCCCCACCGCGAAGAAGAATAGGGGGACATACCATATAGAGCACAAGAAGGCCGAAAGGACAAACCCCACTGCCATGATGGCAGAGAGAGCTACCGCCAATCCCCTCTTTAGTCCAAAAGAGAGTACTGGCCTGTTCGGCATATGAGTATCTAATTGATTATCTATACGATTCATGGGCGATATTATACCAAATTAATGGATATAAATCACTTAGCAGTATAATTTTTACTATGCACTAATTCTTGGAGCCGCCGGGTGGGCGATCGTTGAGCCAGAGTCTCTTGCCAGCGCCAGGCGGTAGAGATGATCGTGGGCAGGTCGGAATGATGGGGTTCCCATCGGAGTTTTTCTTTGGCCAGCGAAGGGTCGGCCACCAAGATCGGGCTATCGTGAGCCAGGCGAGGGAGAATCTGCAGAGGAAGCTCCTTCCCGCTAAACACTTGGACCGCGTCGATGATCTCTTTGACTGAGTATCCCCTCCCCGTCCCCAGATTGGCCTGGAGGGACGTTTTCCTGTCGAATAGGTACCGGAGGGCTTTTACGTGGGCATCGGCCAGATCGAGGACGTGGACATAGTCGCGGACAGCGGTTCCGTCAGCCGTTGGGTAATCGTCGCCATAGATTTGGAGCTGCGGCCTCAAGCCGAGGGCCGTCTGGATCACCAGAGGGATTAGATGGGTCTCTGGCTCATGAGCTTCCCCTACTTTTCCGCTGGGGTCTGCGCCGCAGGCATTGAAGTAGCGCAAAGCGGCGAAACGCAGGCCATGCGCGTGGGAAAAATCCTCGAGCATCCCCTCGATCGCCCATTTTGTCTTCCCATAGGCGTTTAAGGGAGCCTTGGGATGCTTTTCATCAATCGGCACATACTGGGGCGAACCGTAGATGGCCGCTGTGCTCGAGAACACCAGATGGCCGATCCTCCGTCTCACCATCGCTTTGAGCAGATGGAGAGTCCCCAACAGGTTTTTTTCGTAATAGAGTCCTGGATTGACGATCGACTCTCTCACATTGATTAGCGAAGCCAAATGGACGACCGCTGCCGGCTGCACCTGTTCGAGCGCCTCATCCAATGCCAGCTCGTCTTCCAAATCGCCTTGGATAAACGGGCCGAATTGGACAGCCCATGAGTGGCCTGTGGACAAGTTATCGAATGTCACGGGGGTGAATCCGGCCGCGGCCAGCGCCTGACTCACGTGGCTGCCGATATATCCCGCTCCGCCGACCACCAGAATGTTCACTAGTATGCTCCTTTGGGGAAGATCATGAGGAGAGCCGTTTGGAAAATCAGTTTGCAATCGAGCCAGAAGGAGCGATTATTCACATAATATTCTTCTAGAGCGATTCTCTCTTCGAGCGACAGCTGATTGCGTCCCCGCGTGATCCAAAGAGTTGTCAAGCCGGGGCGCACAGACAAAATAGTCTCCGCTTTCTCTTTGACGTAGTGAGTGATCTCGTGCTCTGTCAGGGGCCTTGGGCCCACGACGCTCATATCGCCGATCAATACATTCCAAATCTGGGGCAGTTCGTCCAGAGAAGTTTTTCGCAAAAACTTGCCGATCCACGTGATGCGGGGATCCTCTTTGAGTTTAAAATAGGTTTTCCATTCTTGCATGAGGATGGGGTTTGAGGCCAGCAAGGGTTGGAGTCTGGCATCGGCATCGCGGTACATCGTGCGGAACTTGAAGCAGCCGAACGATTTTCCCTTCCGGCCGACCCGCGCATGGGCATAGAAAACGGCCCCTGGCGAGGAGAGTTTGACCGCGAGCATGCAGAAGAGGAACAGGGGCGAAAAAAAGAGCAAGGCCGCAAGGCTAAAACAAATATCAAATAAACGCTTAACCATAGATTGCCCAGTATAGCTAAAAGGAAACCTCTTTGGCAATGGGGGCGGCCACTAGAGCAGCAACCTGTTCAATGGGGCCTGAGAGGCGCACGACAGACGGGTGATGGTAAAAGGCGCACACCTGTGGACCCAGTTCGAAAGCGCTTGGATCTTCGCTGTGGATAAACACTTTTTTGCCCCCGCCCAAGCTCAAGCCCAATTCCGTATGCGTCCCCTTTCCTCCGGGAAGCAGCACAAGGACAAAGTCGGCCTCGACGACGCCCTGAACCATCGCGACGGCTACCTCCCGCAAACGGGCCAGGCTCGAATTCCGCACATTTCCATGGGTCGTCCAATCGTTGGTGATGACATGCCCCCATTGATTTAGCTGATCGCGGACCAAGTTATGGGCGGCGATTCTCTCCGTAGACGTGGCAATATAATATTTCATGAACATCACGATGCCTTAAATGCGACTAAAACACAACGCCTAGAATGGGGGGCGGGGAACAAATTTAAGAGCTCGCATAACCAGAACAGTGATATGACCTTCTTCCACGGGGAGCAGCTTCGGAATCCATCCCATCAGATCTTTCGAAAGGACCCGCTGCTTTTTCTGCTCTATCTATACGATTCTGCGCATCCTCAATGTGAACCGCAAGACGATTCTTTCCTGTTTTTTTAAGACCGCATTGAACATACAACGTCCACACAAAAAGAGCTGCACTCCCCGTCAACCAAGCAGTAAATATCCAATCTCCAGCACCCCATTGTTCTAACGGCAAAGAATTTAATCGTTTTAACAAGGCGCCTGTATTAGAAGGCAACAGCCTTACCACAAGGGCCCCCCCAGAGAATAACGCAGTTGTTTTACAACGGGCGCTTAATTCCTCATAGGTCCCCTGTCTTTGATAAAGCGATTGAATCCACTGCATCTAGGTCTTGCTCCGGAAGCCAGCCCTCTATTGTCCTGGAAACATTCTGGCTAAGAACTCTTGGGCAATCTCATTAATTCGATTAATGGCAATATTTTCATCAACAAAAATAGTGAAATTATTCTGCCTGCTAAAGTCACTTCCGACAACTTCAGGAAATAACTGTTTATTAGCTAACCATATTTGTGCTGACAACTCGTGTTTTTTAAACGCCTCGGCTTCATTGGGAAATCCAACAAATCTAATCTGATTACCAAGGACATTAAAACCAATCCCATTTCCGCTCATGATTCAGCTCCGTTTTTCAGGTTCAATATGAATGGTCGGTCATTATGCATGACGTTGAGAAAAATGCAAAGTAAGAATTCCACCCGAAACGCGGAAAAAGTAGATGGGCGGTCGTAATTCGAACTTTTGACTGGAAAAAGTTTCTAGGAAAACAGTACACTCCCCTACCGTTTTTTAAACCTCAGGAGTTCATATGTTGAGATTTGTATTTTTGCTTATAGCAATTGCAGGTGTGGCTCAAGACCGGCTTGCAGGGAAAGTAGCTCTCATAACGGGCGGGGCTCAAGGGATTGGGAAAGGAATTGCCCAAGTTTTTGCCCGGGAAGGGGCTCATGTCATCATCACCGACGTCCAAGATGATGCAGGGAGAAGAGTCGCTGAAGAATTAGGAGCAACCTATCTTCATTTAAATGTAAGTTCCGAATCGGACTGGGAAATGGCGATGGCAGCAATAGTAGAAAAATTCTCTAAGCTCGATATTTTGGTCAACAATGCCGGGATCCCTGGATATGGAAATCCTGAAAACTGTTCTTTAGAAGCGTGGAGAAGAACCCAATCGGTCGATCTCGAAGGGGTTTTGCTCGGCTGCAAGCACGCGATCCAAACGATGAAAGACACCACTAAGCATGGATCGATTATCAACATCTCATCGATTGCATGGACGCGAGGAATGCCAGAAGGGGTCGCCTATAGCGCAAGCAAAGCGGCGGTAGCCAATCTCTCCCAATCGGTCGCTGTCTATTGCGGTCAACGAAACTATCCGATTCGCTGCAATTGGATCTCTCCTGGCTTCACCGACACACCGATACTCGATCCAATCAAAGATGCCGAGTGGTTGCAAAACTACATTCGAAGCATTCCTCTGGGCGTAATGGGAACTCCTGAGGACATTGGAAACGGGGCTCTTTTCCTCGCATCTGACGAATCCAAATACATGACGGGCGCCGAGTTGCGCATCGATGGAGGAGTCACCGCCTGGAATGGAATGCCCTGGGCCAGGGAATAACCATATTTCGAGTCCACCGGACCGTTTTTTCACCGGCAAAAAAAGGGGGAGCCTTTGACTCCCCTTTCCATTTTTTGCAGGCAATCGGAAGTAATTAGAACCCTTGACTGGGCTAACTCAGGGAAAACTCGAAATTTTTCTATTGTAAAAAAGCACCGATGAAAGAAACAACCCGGTGACGCTTCATTCGATGTATATAAAAAAAGACCACAGATATCAGAGAAGGTCGCTAAAGAATAAATCGGGAATTCCGATTGCGAGAAATACCAGATTATTTTATAGTGCCCCCCTCGTACAACCACCGGAGAAAAAATGAGCACCTTTACAGTCATGAATCACGACTTTAGCGCAACTTGGAAAAAAATGGTTCCCTTTCTGAATAGCGGAAAGCCCATAGGAAATCATTTCCTGTGGTGGCGGGACGAAACTACTCAGAAGCTCTACGAGACAGCCCAGAAGGCGATCTATGCATTTATCTGCAAATTATGTAATCAAGGCGCTTTTAAAGTTGGCTTACATACAAAAATCAGAGCTCTAGATGATGAGCACGAAGTCAATGGGGACATCGCTGGAAGCCCTCATAGCCAAGATATGAAAAATGAGATCGATGGATTTTTAAGCCAATTACAAGATGCCTCTTATGGCTCTGCGCATCACTGTCCTAATTGCTCGTGCTCAGCTTTTAATAACACCCCAACCCAGCGACAAATGCAGATTGTGAATGCACAAGTCAGCTCTATTCACAAGCTAGCTCAAAAATATATGACAACAGGAATCGGACCTGGTTGGCTCTTCTGCGCTAAAGTTTGGCCTTTTTAGTAAGCAGTCATTGAAGAAGTCCCCCGCTGCCAAGGAACAGCTCGTCTTTGTCACGCCAGCCCCGAAACGGGGCCCCGACTTTTCGGGGTCCGACTCGTCCGCCGCCCCACCCCAACGATGATGCATCGTTGGGGACCCGGGGAGAAAGGCCGGCGTACTCATTCTCGAAACAGCTTCTCTTTTTAAACTTAAGATGCTAATAACCAGTTTGTTGCGATATTTGACAAAGAATTTATTTTATGATATAATCGAACAAAGGAACAAGGGTGATAGTAATGGTACAAGAACTTCAATTAACGTATCGTCTGGTTAGCGACCAGGACCTCCAGACAGGGATTAGCCAATTGGAAAATCAAATGGGGGCCCTCCAACCAGGCACTCCAGAATATGAATACGATCAGCTCCATCTGGCGTATGAAGAGAGGGAGCTTGAAATCCGGGAAAAAAATCCCGACATAGACCCGACGACTCAAAAGGGAGCGCAAGAGCTTGCCGAGATCATCAGTCGAGACCCTGCACTTCAAGCAATCAACAACCAAATCCAGGGTCTGGCAGACGCCTATCCCAATAAGAGCACCACTTGGGGTATTCCGATGTAATAAATTTCCCCTGGAAATTTATACCGATCCCAGGCAGCAGGGGCCAGCGGCCCGCTCCGTGAGAAAATCCGTCCAAAATTTACTCAGAATCGCCTTTTCACGCTTTCTGCGCTTTATTCTGCCTTTTTTCCGCCTTCTTCGCCTTTTTTTCTTTGGGCGTTAACATCGGTTTCTTCTTTTCGT
>CAYWKW010000106.1:0-5473 GCA_964458995.1 uncultured bacterium
GCTCGCGCATGCGAGCCGTCATCTTTAGCCTCGCAGAGCGAGGCGTTATCCTGTTCCTTTCTTCTGCCTTACAAGCCGCACCCTGCTTCGCTAAATGTCCAAAGCGGGGCTTCCCCCCGATTTCAGGCTCTTAGTGATAAATGGCGCTTGCTGCGGCGTTTGGAAAGGATCGCCATCTTGCTTTGCACTTCGGCCAGGTTTTTGTGATAGGAGCTCTTCATTTTTTCAAATCGGAGCAGCTTTTCCTGAATTTTGAAATTCGCTGAACGTTTGTCCTGCAACTTCAAACTCTCCCTTTTTGTAACCAAAAATTGATCCATGTGCATGAGATGCTGCAAAAGACTCTCTTGAGTTTTTTGGAATGCGTCGATTTCTGTTTCAGACAACTCTTTTACATCGACTTTTTGAATCACTTCGGCGTTTTTGATGAGCTGATCGAGTGTCCCATCAATTTCGAGTAAGATATCTTCGCCAAACATTTGTGCACCTCACAAGTACAGTGTCTAGTTTCTTTCCATAAATGATTGAATTAATTTTGCAAAGAATTATTTTCTAAATTAGAATCGTGCTTCATGTTTGGATTTTGCCCACTTGCATCTGGTTCGAAAGGAAATTGTCTCTACGTGGGAAGTAGCACAACACGTGTACTCATCGATGCAGGCCTTCCCATTAGCACCACTTTTGAACGGCTCAATGAAATTGGCGTCGATCCAAAATCCATTCAAGCCATATTAGTCACGCACGAACACTCCGATCACATCAAGTGTCTCGTTCCACTTGCCAATGCGCTGAAAATTCCTGTGCTCGCCAACGCAGAAACGGCCAAAGCCATTGTCGCAGCTTTGGGAGAGCGCCCCAAGTTTAAAATTTTCACAACGGGAGAAACATTTCAATTCGGCGATCTCATCGTGCACCCGTTTAGCATTCCACATGACACCTTCGATCCTGTTGCCTTCACCTTTCACATCGGCGGCATTAAATTGGCGATTTGCGCCGACATCGGCCACGCCACTTCTCTCGTACGGAAACATTTGGAAAAATGTGATTATCTCTACATCGAGGCCAACCACCAGCCTTCGATGGTCCACGCCTCCTCTCGGCCCAAAGCGCTCAAGCAACGGATTCTGGGAAAGCAGGGGCATCTCTCCAATCAAGATTGCGCCGAGCTCCTGACTTCGATCTTTCATCCGAAGCTCAAGCATGTGCATCTCGCCCACCTTTCGAGCGAATGCAACGCAGAAGAGGTGGCTCTGCAGGTGGTTATTGAAGCGCTTACGGCCAAAAATCAAAGGGTCGAAATCTCCATCGCCTATCAAGACAAGATCTCCAAACCCATTATTTTTAGTTAGAGGAAAAATAGAGAATCGGGCACGGGCACGCACTCGGGCACGTTCACGAGTCAGTCGGGAGAAACCCCCGCTGCCCCAAAAGCGTGCGCCCACTTCGTAAACGTGCCCGTGCCCGTGCCCGAATTTTTTTTTCTTAACCGAAACTGGCGTTAATCTAACGTGATGGTGTGGCCGTCAGTGGCCCAGTCGATGGGACAAGAATTGTGGCTCTCGGCGAGGAGTTTGCGAGCGCGAGTGTGTAGGGCGGAGAGGTCGTGGTCGGTGTGTTTGGGGTCGTGGTGGGTGACGATCCAGCGGCCCGGGTGCACTTTTTGAATGAGGGAAACGGCGCGGGAGAGGGATGAGTGGCCCCACCCCTTTTTGTGCATGTACTCTTCAGGTGTGTATTGCGCTTCGTGAATGAAGAGGTCCGAGCCTTTGTGAAAATCGATGAAACTGGCTTGCGAGTCGACGTCGATCTCATTGTCGGTGACGTAACTGATCGTTTGCTTGGGTGTCTTGATTTTAAAGCAGAGGGTCAGGCCGGGGTGGATTGTAGTGTGAAAATCGAGAGTCAACGGGCCTACTTGTAGGGGCTTTTTTTCGAAAATGGGCTTGAATTGAAGCTGCGCTTGGATCTCATCGAGGTGAACAGGGAAAAATTCTTTGGCCAAGAGTTGATCAAAGAGCTCGCGGCATTTTCGGCCCGGGCCTTCAGGAGCCCAAACCGTGATGTGCACATCTTTGCGATAAATGGGCTCGAAAAAAGGGAATCCAATGAGATGGTCCCAGTGAGTATGGCTGAGAAAGAGATCGATCTTTTTATGATGGAGAAGGGTGTTGCCGAGGGGTCGGATCCCCGTGCCCGCATCGATGATGAGAAAGGCGTCGTCGTACCGCACTTCAAGACAACAAGTATTCCCTCCGTAGTGAAGGTATTCAGCTCCACTAACAGCACAGGAGCCTCTCGTGCCCCAAAATTTAAGGTATTTCTTCATCTGATGCTTCTTCTTCCTCAAAGAGGGCGGGCTGCGCTCCTCCGCTGCCTATGACACGGCGAGGTTTAGCCCCTTCTTGCGGGCCAATGATCCCGTTTTGCTCCAATTCATCCATCAAACTAGCAGCTCGCGCGTATCCGATCTTCAACTTTCTTTGCAGAAAAGTGGTCGAGGCGCTTTTCGATGCGACAACAATAGTGAGGGCCTGATCGTAAAGAGCATCTTTTCCTTTGGAAGCCTCATCCGCATTCTGATCCAATGAGCGGAATGAATCAAAAGAGGGGATTAAATAGTTTGTGGGACTTTGGCTGCAGATAGCGTTGATGACTTGATTGATATCGTCGTCGCTAATGTAGGCGCCCTGGGCTCGCAACAGCTGAGATGTTCCGGGCGGCAGGAAGAGAAGATCCCCGTTGCCAAGCAGACTTTCAGCTCCCGTGTCGTCGAGAATGATCTGCGAGTTGATGCGGCTGGCGACTTTGAAGGAAATGCGGGTGGGGATGTTGGCTTTAATGATCCCCGTGATCACTTCTCTCGATGGCCTTTGCGTGGCGAGAATCAGATGGATGCCCACAGCGCGCGCCATTTGAGCGATGCGGGCAATAGGGGTTTCAATATCGGCGCTGGAAACCATCATCAAATCGGCAAATTCATCGATGATCGCAACAATGAATTGCATCTGCTCAGGGATCGGTACGCTTAACGAAGCTTCGAGATCTTTGTTCACCTTTCGAGTATTGAACGCGCTGATGTTCCGCAAGCCTAGCTGTTTGAGAATCTCATAGCGCACCTGCATCTCTTTCACAAGCCATTGCAGCGCGGCATAAGCTCCGTGCGGCTCTGTAATCACGGGGGCGATCATGTGCGGCAGCTTCGAGTATTGCGTCAATTCCACTTTTTTCGGGTCGACCATCAATAACTTGATCTCATCGGGCCTTGCATTCATCAGAATCGACATCACAATCGTATTGATGCAAACCGATTTTCCCGAGCCGGTAGCCCCTGCAATCAGGCAGTGGGGCATTTTCGTTAAATCGGCAAAGACCCACTCTCCGTTAATGGCCTTGCCCAACAAAATGGGGATCGATAACTTTCTCGTCTTTTGCTGATAGTGCAAAAGCATCTCTTTAAAGCTCACCTCTTGCGGGTGCAAAGCGGGCACCTCCACGCCAACGGCCGCCTTACCCGGTATGGGCGCCACAATGCGGATCGATTTGGCCTGCATATTCAGCGCGATGTCATTTTCCAGGGCCTTGATTTTCTGCACCTTCACGCCAATGGAAGGGTGCACCTCAAATGAAGTGATCGTCGGTCCGCTATTGATTTCACCCACCTTGGCTTCGATGCCAAAGCTTTTGAGCGTCTCCTCCAAGATGGCCGCCTGGTGCATCAAATCCTTCTTCAAGGTCGGCTGATCCACTTTTTGATTGGGATTGGAGAGCAAACCCGGCGTGGGCAGTTTGTAAGAGCTATCCGATTTTACAATGAGATTTTTCGTAGGAATTGCAACGGCGGTTTCCTTTTTCGGTGCCGGCGCCGCCGCCACCTTCACTACTGGAGGAGCAACCACTTTCTTTTCCGGCGGCTTAATGATCTCCGTCAATTTCTTCTTTGGAGGCTCGGGGAGATTATTGATCTTCAAACCCGCATAAATTTTGGGAGCGGGTGGAGGCGCATCGGTCTTTTTCCAAACGTAGGCGGCCAATCTCTTCACGCCCACGCCCATAGCCATCACCACCTGCCAAAAAAGCCTTGCATTGGCGATCACTCTTACACGGGTCAACAGTAAAAACGAGACCAATCCCAAGCTGAAGAAGATCAAAGTCGTTCCCACTGGACTCAAAGTTCTCTGTAGATTGATGCCGGGCAAATCAGAAAACAGATAATAGAATGGAAATCCGCCTAAATAAAAGCGGCTCAACGTTCTTGGATAGGGAGCGCTCATCGCCAATGTTTCGGAAACGACCCTTCCATCCCAGGCTCTTGCCTTCTCTGGGTAGCTCTCTGCAAAAACCGTCAATAGCATGCAGACAGAGCCGATCAGAATCAGAAAATAGACATGATCATAACTCAATTGGATCCACTTTTGCCCCTTCAAAAGCCTGGCTCCCAGCCAAATCAGATAGCAGGGAATCAAATAGGAGCCTAAACCAAAAACTGACTGTGAACCCAAAGCCGCCAAATAGCCCAAGAATCCCAGCCAATTGGCCTTCGGCTCTAAATAGGAGAAACTCCACAGCGCGAGCAAGCCCAAACAACCCAAAGCGATGAAGAGCATCCCCTGAGCATCGGGGTTGAAAGGAGCCTTCTTTTTTTTTGCCATTTTAGACATGAAATACAGCCCAAGCTACCATTCCCATCGCCAAACAGTACCAAGCGAAAGGCCTAACCTTTTCTCTCTCATAAATCCAAAAAACGAACCGAACCGATCCCAATCCCACCACCAGCGAAACCAAAAACCCCGCCGCGTAGCACATTCCCGGCACGTCTCCGCCCCCGCTTCCCTTCAGCGTCTCCAGCAACTCGCCTCCCAAAATGGTTGGCACAGCCAGCAGAAACGAGAACTTGGCCGCCTCTTTCCATTCCCAGCCGCAGAACCGTCCCATGGAGATGGTCGAACCGCTTCTTGAGATACCCGGAACCAAGGCCATTGTCTGCATGACACCAATGCATAACACATGCTGCCATTTTTTACTCACGCCAATCTCCCTCACCCTACTAGCCGCAAACAGCAGCAGTCCCGTCGCCATCAGCGCATAGCCCAAATACCCGGGCTCTGACAGCGCCATCCTCACCGGCTTCAGCAAAAAATAGGCCGGCACCAACGGTCCCAGCGCCAAGAAGTACATCGCCATCTTTCTCGGAGTCCTCAGCACTTCCCACACATCCCGCCATAAAAAAATCACCAAAGCGACCAGTGTTCCCGCGTGGCACATCAGATCAAAATAGACTATCCCTTCCCCATCGCTCACACCCAATAACCATTTCATCAATTTCAGATGGGCTGACGAGCTTACAGGAAAAAATTCAGTTAATCCTTGGACGATACCTAGAACGATAGCTTGAAAAAGAGACATGATTCTTTCGAAAAGTGGGCGATCGACGGGGCTCGAACCCGCGACATTTGGATCCACAATCCAACGCTCT
>CAYWKW010000107.1:0-3334 GCA_964458995.1 uncultured bacterium
CCATTGGAAAGAAAGGCGACCAATTTACAGGAAGGGCGATTTTTAGAAAAGTTTTACCGCGAGATGAGAGCGTTAAAAGCGGTTGGGTCGAGCGCTCCTTGCAGCTGTACGATTTCAAGATGAGTGGAATCGAGAATGCGGGCGCGCAGGGAAAAGACGGGATTTTCCAAAGAGAATTCGAGAGGTGTGTCGGGACCGTTTTGCAAAACAGCAACGTGATGCGGAGTGTGATGCAGGCTAAAGATCGATTGCCCATCGAAATAGGCAGAAAAATCGCTCTGTTTGGTGAGATAGTGGAGGAGAGAGGGAAAGAGATCGATATGGGTGGCGAGTTCGGTTTGCGCTGTCCAGTCATTGGAGGGGAATTTGAGGAAGATCGGCACGCTTGTCTGATACGAGTTTAGGTGGGTGCCGTGAAAGAGGGCGCCCTCTTCAAAGAACTCTTCGCCGTGATCGCCCGTCATAAAAATGATGGCGTCGTCATAGAGGTTTTTCGCTTTGAGATGGGCAAAAAAGTCTCCCATGAGATGATCGACGTAGCGGATTGCGTTCCGATACCGGTTTTTAATGCCTTCGAGTTCGGGGCTTTTGGGTCCGATGGTCAGGTAATCGATCTCTTTAGAAATCGGCGTGAAGGCGAGGGGAAAATCGAGAGGAAAGCTGTATTCAGAGTGAGTGGAATCGAGAAAAATAAGAAAGAGCTGGCCTTCCTGAGGCAGGTCTCGTTTCAGGGCTTTGAAAGCGAGCGCGTCTCTTTCGCAAGGCTCGATCGAGCGGTTGCTGGTGTACTCTTCGAGGTGATCGATCAGCTTTCGATCTTTCCCGAAGAGGAGCTTATCCATTTGATAATAACGAAGGTCGGCCGAGGAGTAAACGTGTGTCGTGTAGCCGAGTTGTTTTAAAAAGCGCAAAGGGATGCTGCCTTCTTCCCAACGATCTCTTCGCTCAGCCCAATGGAAGGGCAGATCGGAGTGGAGCAGGGCAAACCAGGAGAGGTGCGTAGAGCTAGCGTTTGCAAAGGAACGGGGGAACTGGATGTGCTCTTGGCCAAAGGCGGTTAAATGAGGGGCGGCCTGCTCTGTGATGAAGTCGCGCCGCAAGGTTTCAATAATGAAAAAATAGATGTTGGGCTTGTGGGCGAGGTGGAGAGTGGGAAGGGGAAGAGGATTTTCCTCTCGGTCGGAGGAGAGCGGAGCGGCCAGTGTGAACTGCTGGCAGGCAGGGGGAATAAAGGTGGTGCCGAGGGGGAGTCTCTTTTGATATTTGCTGTAGATGTGCCGATTGAGAAAAGGGTGAGCCACTAGATCGAGGATAAAAAGAGCGCACCCAATCGCTCCCAAAACGGCGATGATTTGCGACAGAGAAAGAAAGAGCGGTTTTCGTTTGGAGGCATGCGAGGTGAGCCAGTAGAATCCTAATCCGGCAAGGGGGATGAGGAGAAAGGCGGCTCCGATCATTCCCACCATTGTCCAGTTCATGTTGAGCGCCTGACAACCGGCGATAAAATGGGCGATTCCTGAGCCAAAAAGAAATTTGAAGGGATACCCAATGGTGGTGTCCAGAAGACGGACCATGACGAAATGGGTGTAGTGGAGTAACATCAGAATAAAAGAAAGACTGATAAAGAGGAGGAAAATCCACCGGGGCGCCAGCGCCATTAAGAGGTAGGCGATGAGAACAAAGATACCCACCTCAAGAAAAGATTGCCCTAAGGCGTAGAGGAAGAAAAAGAGGGGGATACCATCGAAGGCGGACTCTCGGTTCAAATAATAGCTAAGTAGGCTTAGGAAGAGAAGTAAGCTGCAGAAGTAGAGGTAGTTAATCTCCTTCTTTTGCCCGAACCACTTTTGGAAAAATCGCTTCATAAATGGTTAATCTAACAGGAATTGCTTCAGTTGACAATATGGGAAAAATAGGGTTTAATAGAAGGACAACAGGGATGAATACTATGAAAATGTTTAACGTCTTGCTTTCTTGGCTTTTGCCGGTCTTGCCCATGAGTGCTGTAGAGCCCACGCGGGTGGAGCCAGTGGTCATTTTGGGAGGGGGAGTCGGTTCGCTTACCTCGGCGATTTATATGGGTAGGGCGGCGATTTCTCCTTTGGTGATTGAGGGGCCTATGCCTGGCGGACTTCTCACCCAATCGCATTCTGTGCAGAATTGGCCCGGCGAGTATGAGATCATGGGAGCTGAGCTTACCGAAAAAATCCGGAGTCAAGCGGAAGCAAACGGCGCCCGCTTTTTGCAAGAAGAGGTGATAAGCGTCGACTTTTCCAAGCGTCCCTTTACGATCAAAACCCGCCTTCTCGACGGCAGCGGCAAAACCCGCACTCTCTCGGCTGAAAGCTGCATTATCGCGATGGGAACCAAGCCTAACTTCCTCGGCATTCCGGGCGAACAGCAATACTGGGGCCACGGCGTGACCAACTGCGCGATTTGCGATGGTTCTCTGTATAAAGATAAAGTCGTTGGCGTAGTGGGTGGCGGAGATGCGGCTATTACAGAAGCGCTCTACCTTTCCAATATCGCTAAAAGAGTAGCTGTTTTCGTCCGTAAAGACAAACTCCGCGCGGGCGAGGAAAAACGGATTGCGATGCTTAAAGAAAAGCCCAACGTGAAGTTCTACTTCAATACCACGGTGGAAGAGATCAAAGGGAAAGGCGAACAAGTGGCCGGTGTGGTCATCAAGACGGGAGGGAAAAAGACCGAAATGCCTCTCGACGGCGTTTTCCTCGCCATCGGATCGACCCCGAATAGCGCTCTATTCCAAAAGCAGCTCAAGCTCGATGAGAAGGGGTATATTGCCCTGGCTAAAGATCAGCAGACTTCAGTGGAAGGCGTTTATGCGATTGGCGATATCGTCGACCCGGTCTATAAGCAGGCTATTTCTGCGGCTGGCGATGGCGCCAAAGCGGCCCTCCAAGCGCAGCATTATCTCTCTGACCGAATCAATCATCTGGTCCAAAAAGGACCGGCGCCAGCCGCAATCAAACAGGTGGTGCAAAAAGAGGTGATCGACGTCTCTTCCGCTGAGCAATTTCAAGCTGAGCTCGACAACAGCGATGTGCCGGTGATTGTCGATTTTTACGCGACTTGGTGCGGCCCTTGCAAACAGATTTCGCCGGTATTCGAATCTTCTGCCTCTCATTTGGCCGGGAAAATTAAGTTTCTCAAGGTCAATGTGGATAAAGTGGGGGACTTAAGCACGACCTACGAGATCAAGGCGATGCCGACTGTTCTTCTTTTCGACTCGTCGGGCACAGAGCTTGAAAGGAAAGTAGGCTTTGATCAGATTTCCGACATGCTCCACAACCTCCGCGAACAAGAATAAGAG
>CAYWKW010000107.1:3434-5317 GCA_964458995.1 uncultured bacterium
TGGCGCGATCCGAATAGATCGCTCGGATGGCCAAACTGGGCAATCAGTTTATTGCGGCCATTGTGAAGGCAAAATTCATAGGGCGTAAGGCCCGCATTGAAACGAGCTGTAACAGCAAAAGGCCATTTCGCCTCTTGAAACACCGAATTTCCTTCTAAGAAAGAGGCTGGATTGCCTCCCAAATAATCGATAAGACTAGCAAAAATATCCATCTGCGAGACAACGGGCCTCGTCACCATCGCCCGGAGCCCTTCGCCCCATTTAAAATAGAGGGGAACGTGGGTCTGTTCATGGGTCAGGTGAGAATTGTGAAACAGGTGGCCGTGCTCAAAGAACTCTTCGCCGTGATCGCCTGTGACGATGACAACGGCCTCGTCTTTCTGGGGCAAGGTGGCAAAAAAGCTCCCAAATAGCTCATCCATGAAATGGACGGAATTGTGATACCGGTTTTTAATCTGACCAATCGCTTCTTTGGACTGGAAGGCCTTAAAATAGGCCATCTCTTTGGCAAACGGGACAAATGGGGGCGCCCAGTCTTTGGGCCAGCTGTAGTCGAAATGAGTCCCATCCCAAAAGACGATAAAAACCTGTCCCTCTCGCCATTCTGGTTTCTCCGCCACATCCTTCTGCAATTGGGTTATAGCGGCCCGATCCATGTCGGCCGCTTTGACGGGGGGCGCTAGGTGAAAATCGTGTTTGCTGTCGATTAACTGAAGGTGTTCCCCAAAGAGCAGTTTTTCCATCCCGTAGTAGCTCAGTTGGGCCGATGTATATAGATGGATCTGGTAGCCCCATTTCTTGAGCAGTTGCAAGGCGGGGCTGCCCGATTTCCAGGTTCGCTGGGCTTTTTGCCAAAAGTAGGGGAATTGCGAGTGGAAAATCGAAAACCACGACAGATGCGTTCCATTCCCGTTAGAAAGAGTCAAATCGAATTGCGGATAGCTCTCTTTAAAGGCGGTCAAATGAGGGGCGATTTCTTCCGTTATGCTATCAGCGCGTAAGCTCTCGATCACAAACAGGTAAACATTCGGCTTTTTTTTCAACACCGTCCGATCGTTCGCAATGGCCCGCACCACCTCTTCTTCGCGCAGCGGCTTTTGCACCGATCCAGCCAGATTGAGGACCACCGTTTCCGGATGGAGAAAGGTAAACTTCCAGGGGAGCGATTTGATGAAGGCGGTGTAGGAGTCCGGGTGGATCACTTTAGAAGCGGAAAAATCCCAAAATACCAAAGCGCAGGGAATACACAAAAAAGCCTGCACGAAGTAACTCGGTCGCAGGGCAAGCGGTCTTTTCTGCACGATCCGCTCGCTGAGCTTGTACAGCCCTATTCCTACTAGTGGGATGGCGGCAATCGCTCCAAAAATAGCGATCCAACCCCACATCGGGATGCCCGACGCTTCTAAAAGCACCAAAAAGTTTTCCCAACTCTCCTCTAACACGAAGACGTTGAGCGCTTCCCAGACCGACAGGTCCAAAATCCGGTCCATCATAAAATCGAAGGCGTGAATCAAAACAAAAAAGAAGGTGATTCCGATATACAACCCGAAACAGACCCGGCCCAAGTACCGCTTAACGAGACTGCCCAAAAAGATAAACAGCGCGGTTTCCAGAACGACTTGTCCCAACGCGTACAGGAAGAAAAAGAATTGGGAGCCTCCCAGATTTTCTTTCGTGAAGATGCTGCCCGCCGCGATGAAGAGCAGCAGGGCAAAAAAACCGCCGAAATAGACGTAGTTGATCTGGTTATGGGGCATATTTCCTATATCAGGAAACATCGCTTTTAAAACAATCTTCGGTTATTCTGGCGGCCATGCAATGGATTCATAAGTTTCAGCTTTTTCTTTTTGATTTTGATGGCCTTTTGGTCAATACGGAGCCGC
>CAYWKW010000108.1:0-5246 GCA_964458995.1 uncultured bacterium
TAAACTTCTTGCCCGATCCACATGGGCAAGGGTCGTTTCGTCCTGTCTTCTTCATCGTGCATTCTATTTAGTTTTAATGGCTTCTATTCTATCATAGAAGTTTCAAAAAAGTCTAGTGATAATCATATGAATATTGGGATGCCCATCGCCCGCCCCCCGTGGACCGCTTTAGGTAAGGAACTTGAGAGCCGAATGAGAAAAGCCCTCTTCGATTTCTCATTGCTAGAGAAAAATGTAGAGAATGTGGCAGTGGCCTTAAGCGGAGGAAAAGACTCCCTGGGCCTGCTCTTTTTGCTGCACGCCGTGAGGGGAAGAGGGTTCCCGCTGTTCAATATCCACGCCATTCATGTCGATGGCGAATTCTCCTGCGGGGCCGGGGTCGACGCCGGCTTTTTAGGGGGCATCTGCCGAGAATTAGGGGTCAATTTCATCGTCAGGTCCTCCACGCAAAAACGGGAAACTTTAGAATGCTACCGGTGCTCCAGGGAGAGAAGAAGGCTCATTTTCGAGGCGGCAAAAGAGGCGGGGGCTACGACTGTTGCCTTCGGCCACCACCGCGATGATAGCGCCCAAACTTTATTGTTGAATTTACTCCATAAGGCCGAATTTGCCGCCAATTTGCCGAAGGTATGTATGAGAGAGTATGGGGTCACAATCATACGCCCCCTGATCTATATCGATGAGGCTTCGCTGAGGGAATTTGCCAAGCACTATGGTTTTGCAAGAATCAGTTGCCAGTGCCCTGTGGGACAAAATTCAAAGAGAAAAGTGGTCGACCAAATTCTAAAAGACCTGGAGGTCCATTTCCCCCACGTTAGGGGTAATTTGGCCCGGGCTGGCTTGCTTTATGGCTCTGATAAAGCGGCAACGCCTTGAACCTATCCGCAATGTGGTGCAAAAAATCTGCGGGATCTTTCGAGTGCTTTTTGCGCCTCTTTTTTACCCGACATTTGCGGATAGGTTCTTGAATTTATTCCTGATGAATAGTATTTTTATTCCATGCAGTTGAGTTATGCGATATTGGAGCTGGCGACTTTTTTTGGGTATTTTGTCATACTCCTTTTAATTGCTTCCCTCTCCTACCGCAAGCAAAAGTCGGATAAGGACTTCCTCATCGGCAATCGCTCGTTGAATTTCTGGCTGACGGCTCTTTCGGCCCATGCCAGCGACATGAGCAGCTGGCTCTTTTTAGGTTACCCCGCCCTGGTTTTCACTTCGGGTCTTTTTTCCGCCTGGGCCGCCATTGGTTTGACCGTTTTCATGTTTTTAAACTGGCAATTCATCGCCCCAAAAATCCGAACGGCAACGGAACAGTTGGAAAGCCTAACTCTGAGCTCCTATTTTGAAGGGCGCTTCTCCGATACTTCGGGGAGCATCCGGTTGGTTTCCGCAGCGATGTCGGTTCTGTTTTTTACCTTCTACATCACCTCGGGGCTCGTGGGTCTTGGGGTTCTCGTCGAATCGCTCTTCAATTTGAATTACATCATTGGGATCTCGATCGGATTGTTTATCGTCATGGTCTATGTCTTCATGGGAGGATATAGGACTGTAGCTTGGATCGATCTCTTCCAAGGATTTTTCCTGCTGGGCGTGATTGTGTTCATCCCCGTTTACTTGTTGGTTCAATTTGGCGGTTTTGGTCCCGTGATGGACGCAGTGAGAGCCAAAAAATTGTCCGATTCCCTTTTCCCCAATTTCTCTCTGAAAACCTGGTGGCAAATTTTGATGACGGCCGCAGGATGGGGATTGGGCTATTTTGGCCAACCCCACATCATTACGAAGTTTATGGGAATCCGCAAAGTGGAGGAGATGGGCAAGGCCAAATATTTAGGCATTAGCTGGCAGGCGATCGCATTGACGGCGGCTACCATAGTCGGTCTTTTGGGAATTCTCGTTTTTCCAAGTGGGCTCGCAGATCCAGAACAGGTCATTTTGAATATAGTAAAAACAACCCTGGCTCCTTTTTTTGCTGGGCTTGTCCTTTGCGCCATTTTAGCAGCTACGACCAACGTGATGGCAGCGCAAATTTTGGTCGTCGCCTCCAACCTATCGGAAGATTTTTACAAGCGTGTGTTTAGAAGACATGCAACTCCGGATGAGCTTCTTTGGGTGTCCCGAGGAAGCGTGGTGTTTATTTCTCTGGTTGGTTTTGTGATCGCCTATTTCAAAATTTCTACCATTTATCAGCTCGTCCTCTATTCCTGGTCAGGACTGGGCGCCTCTTTCGGCCCGCTTCTCCTCTTGTCGCTCTACTTGAAGAGCATCAACAAATATGGCGCCTTTGCCGGGATTTTAGTGGGTGGATTGACAGCCGCTATTTGGCCCTATTTTGACAACCGCTATAATTTAGGTGTCCCCTCTTTGGTGATCGGCTTTGTCTTGGGAGTCGTTGCGATTCAGGGTGTCTCCTTTCTTTTCCGCAAACGCCTTGAACTCTCCGTTGAACCATGAAACCCTTATTATTGATCACAAACGACGATGGAATTCACGCCCCGGGAATTAAACATTTATGGGAAGCGGTTCATGAATTTGCCGACATAGTCATCGCGGCGCCCCATAAAGAGCGATCGGGGTGCGGCCTCTCCATCACCTGGACAAAACCTCTCCAAATTCAGCCGGTTTCTTGGGAAAAAAACACCCCCGCATGGTCGATCAACGGCACGCCCGCCGACTGCATCAAGATGGCCCTTGCCGTGCTTTTGGAAAAAAGACCTACGATGATCATCTCTGGAATCAATAGCGGATCCAATTCGGGCCAAAGCCTTCTCTACAGCGGAACTCTGGGTGGCGTCATTGAGGGGGCCTTCAAGGGAATCCCCGGAATTGCCTTCTCCTTTAGCGATTACGATCCCCCTCCCCTATCTGCAACGAAAAAATACATCTTCCCCCTGATCCAATATTTCCTCGAGAATCCCCTTCCAGCCGGCACCGTTTTAAACGTGAACTTCCCCTACCATTGCAAAGATGGAGTGAAAGGGGTCCGTTTTGCCAAGCAAGGCAAGAGTAATTGGAAAGAGCTCCCCGACCGGCGCATCCATCCCGAAGGGCAGCCTTATTATTGGCTAGGCGGAGCTTGGTCCACTGTAAAAGAAGATCCTGAAAGCGATGTTGCTTATCTCGAAGAGGGATATATCGCGGTCGCCCCGATTTACGTCGGAGACCTCACCTGCCACAACACCTTTAACAAGCATAAAGACAAACTAGAGCGGGCGTTTAACAATGAGTCGTTTCCCTCTAAAACCTGAATCAGACGACCTTTCTTTCGGCAGCCTCGTCCCAGCCGTCGAAATAGCGCCGCAAACTGGTAATATCAGCGGAGTCGAGCTCCACAAAAACGTCCGGCGAAACCTTTTCGCTGAGCTCCATATACTTAAACGTATAGGTATTTGCTTCGAACCTGACCAGCTCCGCCTCTTTGGATAAGAACTCTTTTCGTTTTAGCTCTGTCATAATCTTTTGGGCCTTTCGCGCACTCCCATCTTCGTCCCCCTCATTCAGCTCTGCGACAAATAAACGGTGGGATGGATCAATTTTCACAAGAGAAGTTAAATTAGATATGCGCCAATACTCTGATCCCCTCGGCAATATGTAGGCTCTAGGGCATCCTTGATCTTTGACGACAAGATATACATGGTTTTTTTTCTTGGGTATGCTCTTCGATATGAGTCGGCCCCGTTGCCAAACGTCAAGTGCGGTACAGGTTGTTTTTATGACTTGATCGACTTTCACAGACTCATCTTGACCCTTGCATTTCAGCTCACAGTGGTAATCAAAAATCGAAAGGCTCTCTACTTCACAGTTCGTTTTAATGACAACCCCGCATCTTTTTGCAACTTCCGCTAATTTCTCCGATAATTTTGCACAACCACCTTCAGGCAAGAATTGATCAGAAATTAAATAGGCAAGGCTATGCTCCTCCGGGCGTGGGTCATAATCCATTTTTTGAAACCGAATGCCAAACTTCTCCTGGAAGAAATCAGCGAATCTCTTCGGAAAGCCTTGGTCATGGGACCCAATGTCGACTCCACTGATACCGCACACGGTGGTTCCCGCCCACGCCCCGCCAACGTACGGCTTGGCTTCGAACACAGTCACTTTTCTGCCACGCATAGATTGCCAAATCGCTTCCATTAAAGCCATTGGACTCGACCCGATGAGTGCTCTACTTTCAACACGACTAGCCATTAATAACCTCAAAATTATGTAGGATATTTTATAACTATTTTGATTAAAATTCAACTAATTATTTACAATAAAATAGGGATAAGAATGATTAACGCTTCAGCCGCTGGATCGCTTCCATCTGAGCGCTCTCGATGAGTTCCCGACCGCCGGGCATCTCATAGAGCCTGGCCATCTCGGCAAAGAGCTGTTCACTCGCGAAAGAGGGTTCTGATTCCCCCTTTGAAAACGATCTGGCTTCAACCAATAATTCGGCGATTTTGTTAAACCGTTTTTTGAGTTTGGGGAGGGTTTTTTGCAAATCCTCTTTCGATTCAACTGCGCGTAATTCTAAAGCCAATTTTTTGGTTTGAGACTCCCCTTCATAGCGCAAATCCTCCAAAGAAGAGGGGCTGCAGCTACACAGGAATAGGAAGGTCAAGTATCGGATAGTCTTTCCAATTGGGATCATCATAATGCCACCATTCTCCTTCATACGGCACAAACCCTTCCGCCATCATGGCCCCTTTTAACAGGTCCCGATTCTTCCGCGCCTCTGCCGATCCACCCTGATAACCATGCGCCGCCCTCTCTGAGAAGTCGTCAAATTCAGTCGGCATGACCAGCTCGCGCCCCTCGCTGTCCACCAACGTCAGATCAACCGAGGCCCCCCGATTATGCACCGATCCCTCTGCTGGGTCGGCTACATATTGGGGGTTGGGACAAACTTCCCAAAAGATTTTTTGCACCTGCAGGGGGCGGTACCCATCGAACACCTTCAGGCCAAGGCCCCTTTTTTCCAGGCTCACCTGAACCCTGTGCAATCTTTCTGCTGTCTTTCTCAGCAAAAAGCACCTCGCGGAAGGATACACAACCCTGCCTGTGAAGTTATTTGTCGTGGCGTAGCGGATGTCGAGCCGGATGCGTGGGCTAACCAAAATTAGTTCAATCACGTCGAGTATTTATAGCAAAAATTCCTCTTTTCCTTGAGAAAAATCTGCCTAAGGCTTACGATGGTTGTTCGTTTACAGAGGGCGTATAGCTCAGTTGGTAGAGCGCCTGTCTTACACACAGGTGGTCATAGG
>CAYWKW010000109.1:0-4991 GCA_964458995.1 uncultured bacterium
TCCGAGTCCGAGTCCGAGTCCGAGTCCGAGTCCGAGTCCGAGTCCGAGTCCGAGCTTTCTCCCGCTCCCGGCCGTCCAATGATGTCAAAAATAGGTAACACTTCAGTTCTCCGACACGGCATCTTATCCAAAGTTCCTGGCGCAGAGCTGCGAGTTCAGAGTTGGACTTGATTTTTTCTCGAATTTTCAGTAAATTGCCCGTTCATTTTTAACAAAGGTGCTTTGTATGGCCGCAGCAACATCTGCCCTCAGATTTTCATGTCCTCTCATTGCTGACCCGGAACAGGAAATGAGTCGCGCAAGGAAAATGTTTAGACTTGAAAACTCCAGAGTCACTGACGATCAGCTTCGTGTAAGGCTCGATGCATACAAGGCAAAAGTAAAAGAATGGGCGGAACAATGTATAAAAACTGCAACTAGTCACCCAGAGTGGCAATTTCATGTGGTAGGCAAAGGTCCCTTTGGTTTTTCTTTGCGAATTTGGTTTGATGGATCCACCGATGGGGAAACAATAAAAGAAAAGTGTCTTGTCTTCCGTTCTAAGGTGCTGAAACAAGAAGATCCCATGGTTTTCGCAAACGCTCAAATTACAGGATTGGGAGACTACCGCAGTAAATTGGCGGTTTTAGCAAATACTGCGATTGCAAGCGTTGGAAGAGCTCTTCAGTGCCGCGTAGCGCCTGGCGGTTTTTTTATAGTCTTGGAAGTAGAAAACAAAGAAGAGAACTGTAGGACATTAGGTACGGCAATGGCGGCCGTCCCTCTCTTGGATTTCTCGTCGCATTATTTCTACCGGTAGAAAGAGTAGCGTTTTCTCCTTAAAAATTCCTGGCGCACAGCCGTCTACGGATCTGCGAGGTAGCTGAGGGTAAGGTCTACGATTCCCTTGTTCTGATGGACTCCTTCGATAAAGGGCTCGATGGCCAGCAGAAATCTGCGTGGAGCGATTGGTTTTTTTAATTCTTCCATTCTTTGTCTTTCAGGAGGTAACGCACAGTTTGCTCTTGTAAATACCGAGAGTGGAGTGAACAGGTAGGAGAAAAGTTGGCATTTATCCTCCGGTGGCAGCGGCCTTAAGAAACAACAGCTCTCCCTTAGTGGACCATCAGGAAAACAGGGGGAACAGCAACAGTAGATCGGACACGTCACCGGTAATAGAAGGTATGAAATGAGAGAGAATACTTTTTTCCTAGTATCGATTCTCTTATGCAAATCTGCTAACTCTTCAAGCGCATTTCCTATCCCTTCTCTCGGGTCGATGCAAGCTCTACGTTCGTGTCCTTGTGGCGGTTGGACTGCCATGGTTATACCCCAAAATTGATCGGCTAATATATACCGAGGGGGCATTTTGCCGCATTCGGAAAACGCAAGCGCAAACGTTCACGGAGAGGGGGCGGGAGGCAATTATTCCTTGGGGAAATGGAGGACATTGCGCAGGATGGACCAGCGGGGCTTTTTCTCTTTGGGGACGATCCCATCAATCCAATAGGAATGCATCCGCTTTTTGAATCCAGACTGCTCTTTGAGATTCATCCAGCTGTTTAGGAAAAAGCCAAGGTCCGTAGCATGCTTCCGGATGGGATAGCCAAAATAGGATCTCCCCAATTCGGTGCCATAGGAGATCGTGACGAAGTCGGGATGGTAGAGACACCAAATAACGGCCGTTGTCTCCGACCAGAGGATCACATCGATCTCTTTATTGAAGAGGTCCTGGTCTGTTTCAATATCAATGATTTTAGCCTTGGGAAAAAGGTGTTTAGCTATCTCAATTTGAGCGCCTCCCGCTCCCACAACCAAATTGGACGATTGGACAAAATCCTTTAGATGTAGAAATCGATTCTTTTTTTCATTGGAAACAATCAGAACGTTGTTGTCCTGAAAATAGGGGAAGGTAAATTCCATATCGATCAGGCGCGATTCGCTGATGATAATGGAAGACATGCCAATGTCAAATTTTCCGGCAAGGAGCTCGGCTCCAATCTGGTGGAAGGAAAAAGGGACAAATTGGATGGTGCAATCGAGATCGTTCGCTAGGGAATAAGCATAGGCAATATCAAAGCCCACCAATTCATGATCCTCATTGTAGTAACAAAATGGGATGGAATCGCTGTTAAAACCCACTTTTAAGATGTGAGAATTGAGGATTTGATCAAAAATCCGCGGAACTTCGGTGTTGGAAAAGGTGCGAGGCGATCCGGTCTCTTCAGGGGTGAGGATTTCCGCTTTAACGGGGTTCGAAATCACATCGGAAAGTTTGAGGGTTTTATAGAGAGTTTGGTAGACGTCTTGCAGGGGGAGGATCGCCCTTATAGAAAATATGACAATGACAAAAAGGGCTAGGTAGCCGCTGAGACGGAGCAGGAGAGGCTTCCATCTGACTTGCAATAATCCATAGTAAGAATAGAGGGTTAAGATGATGAGCGTCAGGACGCTCGCAATACTCATCATCACTTGGAAATTGTAGGTCACCGACTTGATCTGAAGAAAAAAATCACCGGCGCTTTCGGGAAAGCCGAGCTGCTTTATGAGAAAAAAAATGGAGTTGAGATTGCTGCTCGAAGAGCCGATCGACATCGGGATGGTCAAAAGAGGAACCAGCCAGCGCTCAAAGATGCCAAAGGGATGGCGGTAATAGTAGGTGAGGAAGGTGATGAAAAAGAGGATCATCGCATTGCCAATATTTCCAAAGCTATAGGCAATAGGCAAAACCGTTTGGGAAGTTTCCCGGAATTTCTCGTGCGTCTCATGTTTTTGAGACAGTTTTCTCAAGTACATAGTTAAAAAGGGGAGCGCGGTGGTTGAGAGCCCCGTCACGAGGGGAATCAAACATACGTAGCGAAAGGCTTTGATCACCTCTTTGTACTTGAGCGGGGTGAGGTAAATAAGTAAGGCTGGCAGGATTGCAAAAGTGATAAAAAGAGTCGTAAAAATAAAGGCAAATACATAGACCTGCAACTTGGCTAAATCTTCAAAATGGATCGTTCCAAAGGCAATTGCGATATAAACAAAGGCGCCAACCGGAGAGAGGATTCCCAGCCATTTTAAGATTTTTTCAATGGTCTGAATCATCCTTTCCAAAAGGCCGATGAGCGGCTCTTTTTTTTCTACATGCATCAGCGCAATGCCTCCAATAAGGCCGAAAATGGCTACAGCTGGAACGATGTTATTTGTGATGTCATAAAGGGGATTTTGAGGGACAAGATACGTTAAAAAATTTTTGGTAAAATTCGATTCAAAGGTCTCTGCATTTCCCGCTTGTATCAGAGGGGAGATAGTAGTCGGAATGAGCTGAATGATGACATAAATAACGACAAAAATCAAAACCCAGAGAGTCAGTAAAAAGGGCCAACCGCTTCTAAAGAGTTTTTTCCCAACAGTAGGAGTGACCGAACCAAGCCCATGAATAAGAGAAAAAGAGATATAGGGAAGCACTGCCATTTGCAGCAGCATTGTGTAAATATCGCCGATAGGCTTAAGCCCTTCAGTCAAGGGCCCAAAGAAAAGACCGACCAGAATTCCCAACAGAACGGCAAAGAGAACCTGGTAGCCCAATGAGATTTTTAGCATTTTCCTCCCGGAAGAATCTCTGCGATTTGGACGGCATTGAGAGCCGCGCCTTTTAATAATTGATCGCCCACAGCCCAAAACTCGAGCGTATTGGCCTGGCTCGGATCGATGCGGAAACGGCCGCAAAAAACCTCATTTTTCCCCGTTGCATCGGCCGGAGTTGGGAACCGGTTTTGGGCCCGATTTTCAAACACCTTAACTCCGGGCACGTTCTCTAATGCTTCATACACCTTTTCCAATGTAAAAGGACGCCTAAATTCCACATTGGCCGCTACGCTATGGGCTCTTAAAACGGGAACGCGAACGCAAGTGGCGCTCACCTGGATCGACTCGTCTTCGAGGATTTTGCGCGTCTCATGCACGAGTTTCATCTCCTCTTCCACATAGCCGTTTTCTCCGAGCGCTGAATTGTGGGGATAGAGATTGAATGCATAAGGAAACGGCAATATTCCCTGATAAGCGCGCTTCTCCAAATAGGCTTTTGTCTCCTCCTGCAACTCCCGAAGCAGTTGGGCTCCCGCGCCGCTCGCCGCTTGGTAAGTCGAAACCACAATCCTCTTCACTCCAAAAAGGCGATGTAAGCGAAATAGGGGCATCAGCAAAATGGTGGCGGCGCAATTGGGAGACGTGATGAGGTTTCCCCGAATGGCATGAGGATTGATCTCAGGAATGACAAGAGGAGCTGTTTTTCTAAATGCGGAACTGGAATCGATGCAAAAGCATTTGGCCTTTGGAATCCACTCTTTCGACACGGCCGAACCGGCGCAAAAAAAGGCCAGATCGACACCGTTGAGATTCTCAAGCGTTTCCACAGGAATGGAGTGGACTGTCCGCCCAATGGTGCGGGCAAAACAGCGAATCGCGGCGGGAAATTGCCTCTCAATCAGAAGACGGACAACCTCTTGACCCACCGCTCCCGTGGCGCCAACAACAGCGACTGTTTTCTTTTTTTGGCTCATCAGTTAGAATGCTACCATGAAAGAATTCATTCTTCAATCAGCTGATGACGCAATCCGCGCCGCACTCACGTTGAAATCGCCTGCCGCTTTGGATTTCATTGAAAAAGCAGCCGAACAAATCGCCCACTGTTTTCGATCGGGACATAAGATTCTCATCGCTGGGAATGGAGGAAGCCTTTGCGACTCCATCCATTTTGCTGAAGAGCTCACCGGACAATTCCGCCAAAATCGCCCTGCCCTCCCTGCCATTGCTTTATCTGACCCTGGCCACATTACCTGCGTCGCCAACGATATGGGCTTTGATTCGGTTTTTTCCCGCGGGATCGAAGCATTGGGCCAAAAAGGGGATCTCTTTGCCGCTCTGAGCACGAGCGGCAACTCAACAAATGTCATCCAGGCTGTGCAAATGGCCAAGAGAAAAGGACTTTTTACTATTGGCTTTTTAGGTAAAACCGGTGGTAAACT
>CAYWKW010000110.1:0-4947 GCA_964458995.1 uncultured bacterium
CTGAATTTGAGTCAGCGAAGCGGCGCTGAAGCAGCTAAACTTAAAAAGTTTAGCGCCGGGGTCCCCAAAGAAGCATCTTCTTTGGGGTGGGGTGCAGGCGGATCTCAAATTCAGTGGCTGTCCGACGCAAGCCCAGGGGTCCCTAATTATCGCCTCGATAATTGGGGAAGGGGCGGAGCCAGAAACCGATTGTTCAGGTTGTTTCGGTATAGATAAAGCGGGCACGAGTTCGGACACGGACTCGGACTCGGTGTTAGGGCCCCCGGGAGACTGGGGGTTCGTTTTTTCCGAAGATTTTGTTGAGTGGATTGAGGGCTTTTTTCAGATAGTTTTCTGGGTTGAGGAAGTGGCGTAAATACGATTCAATGCCAGCGCCTTTGAAGATTTGATTGATCAGCTCTTCAGTGGGGAAGCCTTGCCGGCTATCGATCTCATCGAATTCCATGTGATTAAACTGACGCACCCCATCAATTCCCAATTTTTTCGCTCCAGCCCCTTCCGTATTCACAGTCAAGTTATTGATGGCCAGTTTGTGAACAATGACTGCTTTTCCGGTTCTGCTGCGAACTATGTGAGAACCCAGCTCAGTCCAGTTATTGTCGTCCCGGTCATCCGTCGGGAGGATGATATTCAAATAGGCGTTATCTAATTCGATCAGATCAATTTCAACCGGATTGCCAAACAACCGTTCCGTGTCATAACCGATGTGAATTCGGTCGACTTTCAAAGCTGCGTTCGAATAGCTCGATGGATTGGGAATTTGAAAATGGCGAATGGTCGTTACATGCGGCCAGATACTGATCGAGCGAAAGGTGAGGGGAATTCTCAGCTTATCACTTATATATGTCGATAAAATAGGCGTCTTGATCAACCATACGAAAACCGCTGCAGCCACGATGAGCAGTACAAAGAGCTTCCAACCATACTTAGAAAACATGGGACCCTTTCCTTTTCTTCAAAATGTACAAAGCCCTAATTTTTTACAAATTCATTACGAGTTTAACGCCTGGGTGTGGGGATGGGGCCGTTTGTTGTTCCTATGAGCTGTTTTAAGAAAGGAACTAAGGCTAAAGCAATCAGCCCTAGGACGAGAGAAATTCCTCCGTAGATGAAGAAGGCGTGCGAATAGATATCTAGAGAGGCGACCCCGGTGACGTCTTTGGGGACATCCGAAAGGGCTGCAAGACCGCCCCCAATGGCAAAGGCAGCCGATTGGGTCAGAAACCAAACCCCCATCATCATTCCCACCAGATGCTTGGGCGAGAGGCGAGTGACCATGGCCAGTCCAATGGGCGAGATGAGCAGTTCGCCCACGGTTTGAATCAAATAACTCAATACAAGCCACCAAGGAGAAGTTTCCCCATTGGTATTAAATGTGAGAACCGCCCATCCAAGAACAAGGAATCCAGCAGCCATGAAAAGCACACCTAGGCTGAATTTCAGAGGAGTCGAAGGGTTTTTTCCTTTTTTATCAAGATCAACCCAAAGCCAACTCAGAATGGGACTGAGGACGATGATGAAAAATGAATTGAAGAACAGGGTAAATTCAGCATCGATCGTAAACCCCAGGAACTCTTTCGACATGTTCCGGTCGGCAAATAGCATCAGAGAAGTAAATGTCTGATTATAAATTGCCCAGAATCCGATCGAGATCGCAATCAAAATCAAACAGGCGATCATTCTTCGACGCTGCTCGGGAAGTTCTTTGAATAGGAAAAAGAGAACCGCTGCGATGACTCCAATGGAGGCGACAACTAAAATTACGTTGGCTTCTTTGGGGTGATAGAGAAGCAGATGTAAAACTCCAATGGAAACAAGAATCCCCACGAATAGAAGAAGATAAAATCCAAACTTTATGTAGCGGCTCTTAAGAATCGGGCTTGTGCTTGGAACCATCCCCGCATCTCCTAAACGGCTTTGTCCAGAAAGAAAAGTAATGAGAGAAATCACTATGCCCAATGCGGCAACCAAGAATCCGGAACCATAGGAATAAGCTGCAACTAAGGCTCCCGCAAAGATCGGAGGAATAAGAGCGCCGATGTTGATGCCCATGTAAAAGAGGGTAAAGCCCCCATCGCGTCTCGGATCGCCAGGTCCATATAAATCCCCCACAATGCCCGACACATTCGGCTTAAAAAATCCATTGCCGATGATCACAATACTCAACCCCAAAAAAAGAGCCCTTTCGCTGGGGAGCGACATGAGAGCATAACCGATGATGAAAAGGATCGCCCCTAAACCAATGGACTGCCGATATCCAATGTATCGATCGGCTAGGTATCCCCCCACAACGGGCGTTAAATAGAGCATGGAACTAAAAGCGCCGTAAAGAAGATAGGCTGCGCTGTCAGTATAAGAGAGCCCTTTGCTCATATAGAGGACCAAAATCGTCTGTATTAAATAAAAGCCGAAACGTTCCCAAAGCTCTGTAAAAAAGAGCAAATAGAGTCCTTTGGGTTGCCCTCGAGGATGGTGCATAAAAGATCTCCTTTATGAGCAAACTACAATAAAAAATTTCACTCGTCAATGAATCAAATATAAACATATAACAACCAGTTGCTTGCGAAACGTTTCTTTTTATGTTCGAACTTCCTATAATGGGTGGCGTGAAGAAAAGTACAACAAAACTCTACAACTGGGCGATTGAAAAAGCCTCTTCGACAAAGGCGCCCCTTTGGCTTGCCTTTTTATTTGGCTTGGAGCTTTTTCTCTTTATCCCGCTCGATGCGGTGCTCATGTTTTTCTGTCTGCAGAGGCGGAGCAACATCTTTCTTTATATCATGATTGCAACTTTGGCCTCCACCATCAGCGGTCTTGTTGGATACCTTCTCGGCCATTTCCTTTGGGATCTGATTGGGGGGTGGGTGATCCCGCATGTCATAGCCTCTTCCACTTTTGAGCGGCTATCGGGCCACTTCCAGCTCTATGAATCTTGGGCTGTCTTTTTTGGGGCGCTGATCCCTTTCCCACTAAAAGCGCTTAGCCTTGTAGCGGGTGTTTTCCATCTAGGCATACTCCCCTTCGTCACATTCCTGGCTGCCGCAAGGCTCCTCCGTTTCTCCCTTATCGGCGGCACCATGGCGCTGTGGGGCGAAAAGGTGAAGATATTCGTCGACCGCCATTTTCACCGCATCTTCATGGTGATCGGTGCGAAAGTCGCCGTTGCCATTCTCTTCTTCTGGGTCTTAGCTCGTTAATCTCTTTTCTTAAATTCACTGACACGATAGAGTTTTCCTCCCTCAAAAAAAGGAGAGGATATGAAAAAATTCTATTTACTGCTTCTAGGAATTTTCTGCTGCACAATGGCTTCAGCTGGAGAGCTGAGAGATTACGATTTTCAACAAGAGAGGATGCTCTTGGCTGAAGATGGGATTTATCTGATTTCTTCTTTTGATACTTCCGATAACGTTACGGCCTACAACTATTATGGAGACCTGCTTTGGGATACTTCTTTCTACGCAAAAATCACTTCTTGGCAAGTGGCTGGCTCGCGGATCGTCGTCTTTTCCAAAAACCGCAGCGGCCATAAAACGTATCTCACCTGCCTAGACCGCTATACAGGCAAAGTTCTCTGGCAACGGCCTTAATCCAAACGTCGAGCGGTCCGGAACGGATAATACGCTTCTTTGCGGCCGCTCCACTCAAAATCAGTTAACAAACTCACCCTCAAATAGGGCTTATTTTCCCGCACCGAACTATGAATGAAGCTCTCCCCTTCCAGAAACATTCCCACATGTTTGATTTCATTCTCCGACTTGCCCCAAAAAATCAGATCGCCCAACTGCAATTCCTCAACCGGTCTACCACACACAATCTGCTGTCTTGCATCTCTTGGAATCGATTTTCCCAACCTGCCATAGAGCATTTGGACAAAGCCGGAACAATCGTAACCAAAACTGCTTCGTCCGCCCCATGTATATGGCAGTCCCAAAAACTTTTGGCAAAACGCCTTCAAATCGAACGCCCCCCCTTCCACATCGCCCCTTTGAATAAAAGCCTCTCTCCCATCGGGTAAAATCACCCGATGCCACCGACTATCCGTATCGACCCTCATCAACCGGGAACCAAACGGCAAAGTCATTATGGGACCATATTCCGTATCCGCTTCTGCATAAAGATGAGCGCTCAATCGGCCAACCTCAAGATTCGTAGAATACTCCGTCCTCTCAACAAAACTCCCCTCCCTCACCCACCCCTGATATCCATCCGGCGTCCGTATACACACACACACACCGTGTCCGCCTCCTCCCCCGTGTCCGAGTCCGAGTCCGAGTCCGTGTCCGTGTCCGTGTCCGTGTCCGAGTCCGAGTCCGTGTCCGAGTCCGCCTCCTCCCCCGTGTCCGCCCCCGACCACCTCCACCTCTTCCCCAAACAACGCCTGCGAAACAATCCTAGCCCGCCTCCCCTCCTCCTCTCTCATATCTACAACTGGAAGACAAATAATCTTAACCAAGGACAACCTCCAAAAGTGGATCCAATGTAGCTCTGATTCCCATTTGAGATCAACATAATGGCTACAAGAGTTTTCTTGAATCCTTGTAAAAAGGGGCTGCAAGTGATAACATCGTCTGGTTTACTTATGGAAGAATCGATCGAAGAAGCCGTTGCTAAAAGGCGCACCTTTGCCATTATCAGCCACCCTGACGCAGGAAAGACGACCCTGACGGAGAAATTGCTTCTCTATTCGGGAGCGATCCAAACAGCGGGGATGGTCAAAGGGCGAAAAGGGCGCAAGGCTGCCACCTCAGACTGGATGGCCATGGAGCAAGAGAGGGGCATTTCTATCACCTCTTCAGCCATGCAATTTTCCTATAAAGGCGTCGTCATCAACGTTCTCGACACTCCGGGCCACGAAGACTTTTCCGAAGATACCTACCGAACTCTCACTGCCGCCGATTGCGCCATCATGGTGATCGACGCCTCCAAAGGGGTCGAAAAGCAAACCCG
>CAYWKW010000111.1:0-4936 GCA_964458995.1 uncultured bacterium
AGGTGAAAGGCCCCCGGGAAATCGCTGAACTGGCCAATACCCTCAATACCATGAGCGAATGCCTTTATGAGAACATCAACCGCCTTAAAGAAAATTCTTTACTTAGAGAGCGAATGTATGGAGAGTATGAGTGCGCCATGCTTCTGCAGCATATGATGCTTCAAAAAAATATTGATGATTGCCGCTCCGATGCGGTGGCCGTGAAATCGATCACCTTTTTTTCCGAAAGCCCCCGCGGCCTCCTCCTCGACTTTCCCAAACAGGAGCGCCCCGACCTCTTTCAAATCCACATGGCCGAAGCCGAGGAGGAGGGCTTTGAGGGCATGTACCAGCTTCTCACCCAATACAAGCTCTCTAAAGAGATCCAGACCCACTCGTCCCTATCGCTCGACCGCGCCACCTCCACCTTCCAAATCAAGGGCCCCCACATCCCCTTTTTCTGGTCCCTGGACCATGAACATTTCCTCGAACCTAATAATAATATTTTGAAAGTCGACTCGGGGGACTATCTCTTCCTGTTCAGCCAAGGCCTCCTCCGCTTCCTAAAGGGGCACAAACAAGTATCAGAGCTTCTGGCTAAGGTACTTAAGATCTTTGCTTCCGATGGTCTAGAGACGACCTCGGCCATGCTTCAAAAGGAGCTAGCCTTTGCCACCAAGCGCAAAGACCTTGCCGAAGACATCCATCTCCTCTGTTTTCAAATACTCAGTATATAAACTAAAATTTTTATTACAACAAGTCATTTATTTACTCAACAAATTGATTTATTTTTATTAGATTATTTAGTATAATTACTATCCGTAATAACTATAATAACCAAGGATATTATATATGGCTACAGGTACACAAGGTGCTCCAAGACCTCAATCAACTTTGGAACCAATATTTCAAGAGATAAATGATGCTCTAGATGAAGTTCTATTGGCAACAGGAACTCCCGCCACAGCTAATGCCGCTGCTAAGAGGGCATTTCTTAATACATATAAACAAGCAGCTATAACTCATGTAACATCAAATCCCACTATCTCAGAAGTAAGTCTTAAAACTTTTGTGGCAACTAATCAATTGACGAATTTCCCAACCCTTACTCCAAAAGATCAAGCTAAGGCTGTGCAGAAAGTCAAAACAATTATAGCCAAAATTGATGCGGAGGCACAACGCCGTGGGGATACCAAAGCATTTGCTGAAGAAAGAAGAGCTAGTGCTCAGGAAATTACAAGATTCCCTGTCGAATCATCTGATACCCAACACGAACTAGAAGTTGCTCAGAGAATGACAGCCATTATCCCTGTTTTCGAAACCGATCTTAGTAGACTAAATAAACTCAAATTCGTTGCCTTATCGATTCTCACACAGGCACCTAAACCTTTGAAAGCACCAACAGTATGCGAGAGAGTTGCTCGTGCCGTGACTTCAAAGGCAGTTGCTCTTGCTATACCAGCTCTTATGGCAGCTTCTGTCTATGCAGGCTATTTAGCAGCAACATATCGTCCCTAATCTTTCACTAATGGGGGCTTTGGCCCCCGATTTTTCTATGCGTTGACTTTTCTCTTTTCAATATAGTCAACCACATCGCCTACCGTCTTAAGCTTCTCAGCATCTTCTTCTGAAATCTCAAAACCAAAACGCTCTTCAAAGGTCATGATTAACTCGGTAAGATCGAGTGAATCGGCGTTGAGGTCTTCGACGAAAGATTTCTCTAGCGTCACATCGGCGACGTCAACACCCAACTGTTCGACGATGATGTCAATGACTTCTTTTTGTATTGTCATAAGTTCCTTTTGGGTTTTCTAATTACATAACCATTCCACCATCGACCGTCAATACTTGTCCAGTGATATAACTGGCTTGGTCGCTGGCTAAAAACAAAGCCGCATTGGCTATATCGCGGGGTTGCCCGATACGGCTGAGCGGTATCTTTGTGAGGATCGCCTCTTTCACAGGAATAGGGAGAACCTCAGTCATCTGTGTTTCAATATATCCAGGCGCTACGCAATTGGCGCGAACACCGCGGCTGGCTAACTCTTTGGCCAATGATTTGGTAAATCCAATCATCCCCGATTTCGAAGCGGCATAGTTGATCTGACCCGCATTCCCTGTCAATCCAATCACAGAAGAGATGTTGATAATCACTCCCGATCGGGCCTTCATCATGGGACGGGAAAGGGCACGGCAAGTATTATAGACCGACTTCAAATTGACATCGATTACCTGATCCCAATCCTCTTCGCTCATCTTCATCAATAGGTTATCCCGGGTAATGCCCGCATTATTGACGAGGATGTCGATTTTCCCCCAATCTTTGAGGACCTTTTCAACGACTTCGTCAACTTCCTTGGACTTGGAGACGTTCACTAAAAAGCAGGCCACCTTTTGCGTCGCTTCCACCTTGCAGGCTTCGATCTCTTTAACGGCTTGCTCCGATCGCTCTTTATTGGTTCCGAGAATAATGACATCGGCCCCATTCTGAACATAGAGGCAAGCAATCGCTTTGCCGATCCCAGCAGTTCCGCCCGTAATGAGAGCTACTTTTCCTTTAAGCATTTGCACAGGCAACCTCCAGGTCAGCCACTTTTTCTACCGAGGACATCGCAGCGATGCCCATTTTTTTATTGAGACCGGTCAACGTTTTCCCACAGCCGATCTCAAGAAAGAATTCCACCCCTGCACCCTTCATCGCCTCAATTCCCTGCTCCCAGCGAACCGATTGGGTCACTTGGCAAATCAAATAGCGTCGAATCTCTTCCCGCGTCTTCACAAAATCGCCAGGCACATTCATGACTAACTCAACTGGACCATCCTGAATAGGAGCCCTTTCAACAAATGGGGCGAGTCCATCTTGCGCCAACTTCATCAATCCGCTATGAAAAGCGCCATGCACAGTCAGCGGGATCACTCTTTTCGCTCCCCTCTCTTTCAACACTACGGCCGCTTTCTCAATGCCCTCTTTCGTACCCGAAATCACCGTTTGTCCCGGAGCATTGTAATTGGCAACCCAAACGCCTTCCATTCCTTGAACGCCCTTCTCAATGCCGGCCGCATCGAGTCCCAACACAGCAGCCATCGTCCCGTGCGTCCTCTCGCAAGCTTCGTTCATCAATCGCGCCCGCTCTTTCACCAATAACAAGGTATCTGCAAAGCCCAATCTGCCAGAGGCGCACAACGCCGTATACTCCCCCAAACTCAAGCCGGCGCAAACGGCCGGTTTCAAATTGGGAAGCTGCTGCTGAATCACTCTTAAAATAGCGATACTCACGACAAAAATGGCCACCTGACTATTCTTCGTCTGGGTCAATAACTCTTCAGGCCCTTCGAAAATGATCTTCGACAAATTCATTCCCAGCAGTTCATCGGCTTCTTGAAAGGTCTCTTTGGCCACTAAGAAAGAGTCGTAGAAATCTTTTCCCATTCCCACATACTGCGCGCCCTGGCCCGGAAAAAGAAATGCCGTGCTTGTCATTCTAGTGGTCATTCTGCCCTCAATACTCCGGCGCCCCAAGTGAGGCCCGATCCAAAAGCCGTAAGCAAAATCTGTTCCCCTTTTTTCAAAGGCGCATTTCGGAGCAACTCATCCAGCGCAATCCCCACCGACGACGAGGACGTATTTCCATATCTCTGAACTGTTTTAACGATCTTTTCGGGCGGCAAATGTTCAAAGCGCTTTGCAATTGCATCGATGATTCTCATATTGGCTTGGTGGGGAATGAGCCAGCTAATCTCTTTCTCGGTGATTCCCAAACTATCTAAGCAAGTTTTGCAAGCCGCTTCCATTCTTCTCACGGCATGCTTAAATACCTCGTTGCCGGCCATCTTGATAAAGTGTTGATCGCCCTCAACGCTCTCCTTGCTAGCGGGTAATCTGCAACCGCCTCCAGGCATAATGATCAAGTCGGCGTGTTCGCCATCCGCGCCCAACTGCACGCTCTCAATGACCAAACCTTTCCCTTGCTTCCCCTGTCCAGAAACAACGCAAGCGGAAGCCCCATCCCCAAACAGGATGCAAGTCGATCGATCCTTATAATTGGTGATTGTCGATAATTTCTCTGTGGCGATGACAAGGACATTTTTATAAAGGCCGCTTTCAACGAAAGATTTGGCCATGGCCAACAAATAGACGTAGCCGGCGCAGGCAGCCTGCACGTCGACTCCGCTCGCCTTTTTAGCGCCCAATGCGTGTTGAATGAGGCAAGCCGTACTGGGGAACACGTAATCGGGCGTCAAGGTCGCAACTAAAATAAAATCGATCTCTTCGGCCCCAATTCCCGCATTTTCGATGGCTGCCTTAGCCGCCTTCACACCCATCTCGGAGGTAAATTCATCGCCCCTGGCAATTCTTCTCTCTTTCATGCCGGTGCGGGCGACAATCCATTCATCAGAAGTATCGACCAATTTTTCTAAATCGGCATTGGTCAATACCTTCTCAGGCAAATAGCTTCCGGTACCTATAATTTTTGCTTTAACTTTCATATGTTGGGTGCGAGTTTATCCGATTGTCCTTTAATTTGGAAGCAACAGATCATCAACTAAAAAAAAGTCTATTCTTCCAAAAATTCCTCCACATGCTACACTCGCCTCTTATGGCCCAAAGATTTCCTGAAGACCTGCTCACCCTCATTGCCCACCTCAAAAAGCTTCCTGGCGTTGGGACCCGCACCGCCGAGCGCTTCGCCTTCGAATTCCTCTCCTGGGACAGCCTCTCCCTCTCCTCTCTCTCCACCCTTCTCCTCGAGCTCCCTTCTAAAATCCCCCCATGCCCCACTTGCGGCTGCTTCACCAACCGCGGCCACTGCCCTTTCTGCGCCAACCGCGACACCTCCACCCTCTGCCTCATTGCCTCCCCCCGTGACGACTACGCCATCGAAGAGACCCACTCCTACCACGGCCTCGACCACGTGATCGAGCACCTCCTCTCCCCCCTCGACAACCGCCATGCCTC
>CAYWKW010000112.1:0-4928 GCA_964458995.1 uncultured bacterium
ATAGTGCGCCTAAAGCGGGGAGGGTTAGTTGCAATTGGGATAGTTGGAGCAGCCGTAGAAGTATTTATTGCGCGACCAGATCTTTTGCAGCTTGTGCGCGCGGCATTTCGGACAATCGATTTCGGTCAAAATTTTGGGAACGACAGCCTCTTTTTCCGCTTTTTCAACAAGAGGAATGAAATCGGTCCAAAAGTTCCGGATGAGCTCTTTCCAATTCTTATTGTGCTCGGCTACTTGTTCCAATTGATCTTCCATTTGCGCGGTGAAGGTCACATCCATGATGGGAGGGAAGTTTTCCTCGAGCATGGCGCAAATGACCTTCCCCAGCTCTGTTGGCTTCAGGGCCTGGCTCTCTTTAACCGTGTAGTCGCGGCTCTGGATCTTATTCATGATGGCCGCATAGGTCGATGGACGGCCAATTCCTAACCGCTCCAATTCCTTAACCAAAGAGGCCTCTGTAAAACGGGGCGGCGGCTTGGTAAACGATTGGGACGAAGTGACCTCAATGAGGCTCAGAGGCATATTCGGTTCCAGCGGAGGCAAAATTTTCGCATTTTCATCCTCTTCTTCGTGAGCGCCTTTATCCCTTTTCTCCTCGTAGGCGGCCAGATAGCCGTTAAATTTGATCACCGACCCAGTAGCCCTCAAAATCATATCTTGATCGGTTGCAATATCGGAGGAAACTGTATCGTAAATCGCCGGGTTCATTTGCGATGCGATGAAGCGGCGCCAGATGAGCAGATATAACTTATATTGATCGATGGAGAGATATTGGCGGAGCCTTTCCGGATCTCGGGAGAGATTGGTGGGGCGGATCGCCTCGTGGGCCTCTTGCGCTGTCTTTTTCGAAGCGTAAATTTTAGGCTGATCGGGCAAGTATTCGGGGCCAAAGCGGTCCAGGATGAACTTTCTCGCATTGGAGATTGCCTCAGGAGCGATGTTGACCGAATCGGTACGCATATAGGTGATCAGACCCTCCGTATCGGGTCCCATATCGACACCCTCATAGAGCCCTTGCGCGATATTCATCGTTCTGGCCACCGAAAAACCGTAATGGCGGCTCGCCTCCTGCTGCAATGTCGAAGTGATGAACGGGGGAACGGGGTGGCGCTTCTTTTCTTTCCTGTCGACAGTAGCTACTGTGTAGGTTGCTTTTTTTAACTTCTCCGTGACCTGCTTTGCAGTCATCGCGTCTGGAATCAGGAAACACTCTTTGGTTCCCTTCTCTTTTTCCACTTTCAGCCCATGCACGGTAAAGAGCGCGGCGGGGAACGTCTTTTCCCCTTTTTTCTTGGGCTGTAAAAGCGTTCCAATATTCCAGTATTCAACCGGGACAAACTTATCGATCTCTTTTTCCCGGTCGACGACGAGCTTCAGGGCGACCGACTGAACCCGTCCCGCAGAGGAGCCATTGCGGCCCCGTTTGACTTTCCGGGTCAAAATTGGTGAAATTTTGTAACCGACAATCCGGTCTAATAGACGGCGGGCCTGCTGGGCATTCACCAGATCCATGTCGATGTCGCGCGGATGGTCGAGCGCTTCCTGAACGGCCGCCTTTGTGATCGATTGGAACGGGGTCCGTTTGATTTTCTTATTTTTTGGCAGGATCGATGCAATGTGCCAAGCGATCGCTTCCCCTTCGCGGTCGGGATCGGGGGATAGATAGACGATGTCGGCCTTCTTAGCCGCCTCTTGCAGCTTTTTGATGACCTCTTTTTTATCGCTCAGAGTAACATACTTAGGCTCAAAGTCATTCTCCACATCAATCCCAAACTCCCGCTGAGGAAGATCGCGGATGTGGCCGATGGAAGATTCAAAAATAAAATCGCCGCCTAAGAATTTCTTGAGCGTTTTGATTTTCGCTGGCGATTCGACTATGACAAGGGCCTTGCCCATATGATCCTGTTCCTAAATCGGACAGATGGTACCCTATTTTCCTTTTTCGAGAAAGGATTGAGAAGATTTCCCCATTAAATCCATAATGGCAGCTTATGACCGATCAAGAATTATTGGCGCTCGATCAAATGGGATTTATTCCGGGACCCAACGAGGACGAAGCCTCTTTCTTGGCCCGCATCGACCAGGTAAAAGAAAAGTTTCACAAAGGGCAATGGATCCCCACCGCCCATTGGGACTGGGTCAGAGAATTTTTGGGCGGGCTTTTTAATGTAAAGCCGCTTTACATTTGCGCTTTTTACTCCAACCGGTCACTAACCCCGTGGCAAGGAGCTGCCAGTTGGATTGAGGGTAAAACTCTCCATTCCATCCAGCTGCGCAAAGGACTAAAGAAGGGGAGCTATCTGAAAATCTACAAGCGGGAAGAGATTTTGGCACACGAGGCGGTCCATGCCATGAGAAGCGGATTCGATGAAAACCGCTATGAAGAATTTTTCGCCTACATGACCTCTGAAAGTAAATGGAGAAAAATTCTTGGCCCCATACTTCAAAGACCCTGGGAGGCTTGGCCCTTTCTCATTTGCCTCTCCGCCGCCATCTTTTGGCCCCCCATTTATTGGGGAGCGACCCTCTGGGCTTTTCTTGGCTTTACAAGGCTCATCAGGCGCCACTGCACTCTAAAAAAAGCGGCTGCCGTCATTCACGACCAAGTCCAAGACCCCCGTAAAACCAGGGCTATTTTATTCCGTTTAACCGACGCAGAAATTGAGCAACTCTCTCGCAGAGAAACCCTCTCAGAAGACAATTCTCTTCGTTGGAGAATCATTCGAAGCTACTTTAAGGAGACCTATGGCAAAGAAAATTGTTGTTGAAACCAAAGAATGGGAAAAAAAAGGGAACCAATTCAAGTATTGCGAAGCTCTTGAAAATGGGGATATTCTCTTTTTCTCCTCGCCCCCATTCCCTTTTCCTCAAGCTGAAATCGATTTCCTTCTCACTCAGCGCCAGGGAGGCTCCAGCGCCCGGAAAAACATCGCCTATAAACCCCAAATTGACAAGATCACTAATCACGACGCCAGCGACCCTGCCGCTGCCGAGCAACTCAAAACCATTCTTCGCAACTACTCCAGCCGGGTCACCACCTTCCTTAACACCCTCCTTTCCCCATACGCCGAACATTGGAAGCACGACTACGCCAGCTTCCGCCCCTTCCAAGAAAAAGGGCGCAAGCTCCGCCTCAGAGCCCGCAACGACCTTCTCCACTGCGACGCCTTTCCCACGCGCCCCCTCCACGGCTCCCGCATCCTCCGGTTTTTCACCAATATCAACCCAACGGAAAGCCGCCACTGGGTCACCTCGAAAGGATTTGCCGAATTAGCCAAAGAATATCTGGACCAAGTCTCCATTCCCTCCTCAACGAGCTATGATCTTGTGAGCCGCCTCCAGCGAAAGATGAAACAACTCCTCCGCTCTATGGGCCTCAAAGTACCCCTTCGTTCTCCCTACGACACTTTCATGCTCAAGATGCACAACTTTCTCAAAGAGAACGCCGCATTCCAAGCCGACTGTCCCAAGGACAAGTGGGAATTTCCCCCCAATTCCTGCTGGGCTGTCTACACCGATCAAGTTTCTCATGCCGCACTCGCGGGTCAATATGCCCTTGAGCAAACGTTTATCATTCCGCAAAGAGCGCTCCTCTCTCCTGAGAAATCGCCCGTCGCCGTCCTCGAGCGCCTTTCAGGAAAGAACCTCGTCGACCCCGAATTCCTCTCGGCTCTCTTCTGATGAAGATTGTTTGGATCGCGCTCGTTCTCCTCGCCGCCTTCCTCTTTCAGCAGCAAAGAGCTCATTACCGGCACTACCTGAAAGAGGAGACCATGCTGAGCAAGAAATTGCGCCGCTCTTCCTATCTTTCCAAAGCGCCCTCGCCCTGGATGCTCGATCAAATCGGCGAAGACTTCAAAGATATTGCCCAAATCACCCAAGAATCTCTCGACGCCACCTTCAATCAAATCCGCCACCTCAGTCCCTGGGTTGTCCGCTACCGCATCCTCAATAACCAACTCCACCGTTACTTTCCGCCCAACGAGCCCATCACTCTCCAAGACAACACCACCGAAAAAGCGCTTAAAACCCTCCTGAACACCACCCGCTTTGATGACATGGACTTCATCATTTCGTTCTTTGACGGGGTCCCCCTCCCCACTCTTCCCGGGGACTTTTTTCACGCCTCTCCCCAAGCGCCCCTACTTTTTCCTGCGAAACGGAAGAACACGCCCCACGCCATTCTCATTCCCGATTGCCGCTCACTGGGTCATTGGTGGCTTTCCGATATCCGCTCCGTTCAAAAAAATCTCATTCCCTGGGAAGAGAAAAAGGATTTTGCCATCTGGCGAGGCGGCTACACAAAGCCCCTTCGCCTCACTCTCTGCAAACTTTCCCATCCCGATTATCTCGACGCCAAATTCCCTCCCAATGAACCGGTCGATCCTCAATACATTGCCAACCGGATGGCCATTCCCGAATTCTTGCACTACAAATACCTTCCCAACGTAGATGGCGCCATGTGCGCCTATCCGGCCCTCCAATGGCGCCTCCTCTCGCAATCTCTCACCTTCAAACCCGACTCGGATGAGATTCAGTGGTTCTATCGGGCCCTTCAACCCCACGTCCACTACCTGCCTGTGAAAGCCAATCTCGAAGATCTCATTGAAAAAATTGTCTGGGCAAAAGCCAATGACTCTCTTTGCAAATCGATTGCATCCAACGCGGCCCAATTTGCCAAGGAGAACCTCCTTTACGATTCCATTCTTCGGTATCTCGCCCTTGTCTTAAAGAAGTACGCCTCGATCCAACAACTCCATAACCCGCCCTCCGGCCCCCACTGGGTCAACATCCACCATCGCGCTCCCCTCAAACAGCTCGCCCAAAGCTGCAAGATGCAAGGATTCCAATTTCGTTCCTCGCCTACGGATTGATATACCCAAGTGAATTCAAAAGTTGGGAATATGCCAAGGAGGCGCCCTGAATTT
>CAYWKW010000113.1:0-4915 GCA_964458995.1 uncultured bacterium
ATAGTGAGTATGGGTGCAGGTCGGTTGGTAGTGTCTTGTCAGGTTCGAAGACGTAGTGCTTGCGAAATTGGTTAACGTAAACTTTTGACTCTTGTACAATGGCCTTTTGCTGGAGATCGTTGCGCAGTTGCAGAGCGAGGTCCTCGAAGGTGGGCGCCGGATGGTCCTCTTTGTTGATGAGGTAAAAGATGCGGTAAACGGTCTTTTTGTCGATGCGGCTGGTTTGGAATGAGGGTTTGCTGTAGACGCCGAGATCGAGGGAGGCAAGAGCGGTTTTGTGAATGTCGGAGAGCTCTTGCGTTTTGGCGCTATATTCGTTGGATACAGTGAGGGCGATGCCAGGAACCTCAAACTTTTTAAGGGCCTCTTCTAGGGCTTCTGGGGGCTGGCCGCTTTCAGTGAGGAATTGGTAGATTTGCTCCGAGAGCATGTCATCGGCGTGATCTACACGGATGGATACGACGCGGTATTTCCAAACGGAATAGGCGGGGTTTTCTTCAAGATAGAGACGGTAGGCTTGACGAATGTCCTGCGGGGTGACGGTTCCCATCGCCTTTTGTTGAATAAACCAAAACGACATCCGCTGCACGATTTGCTCGTTCTTGATCATTTTCCACGCCTCCTCATAGGTGAGGCCAATTTTATCGAGGGTCTGCATGATGCTAGGGCCAAAACGCTCCTCCATCACTTCCCGAATGTCGCCGTCTGCAACCTTAATTTCTTTATCGATCGCATCGGAGATGATGAGCTCCTGGTCGATCATATCCATTAAAACATGCCGCCAGCTCATCTCGTAAAACTGCACTCGATCTGGGTTTGAATGGACGAGCTGAGGGTAGTTTTGGTGAAAAATCATATCCATCTTTTTTTTCACATCCATCATCGAAATGGTTTTCCCATTGACTTTGGCAAGAATGCTGTTCTGCACCGCTATCTTCCGATCCCGCCCCTGAAATTGGGAGAAATCAACAGGTGTTTCCGCAGCAAAAAGGGACAATGCAAAGAATAAAAATAGGTTTCTCATAGTGGGTCCATCATACCAATGTTTGTTTTTTGAAGACAGCGGCAAAAAATCCATCCATTCCTCGCTCTTGAGGGAATAGAGATAGTGGCTCGCTGTCCAGAACGAGGGGATAGGTCTTTAAAAAATAGGAAACTTGGCTTTCGTTTTCTTCAGGAAGAAGGCTGCAAGTTGCATAAATAAGACGCCCCGCCGGTTTTACATATTCAATTGCCTCTTTGACAATCTCTCTTTGTTGCTCCACCAGCCGCTCGATCATAGATGCGTCGATTTTCCATTTTGCATCGGGATTGCGTCTGAGAGTTCCTGTTCCGCTGCATGGAACATCAACCAAGACCCAATCGACTTTTTTCTTCGGAAGGCAGAACTGCGCATTTTGAACGCCCGCCCTCTTAAGCCGTTTGCGCGCTTCGTTCAAAATCCAGGGGCGATTATCGTGAAGATAGATTTGCCCTTTGCCTTGCGTGGCGGGAGCAAAAGCGAGCGTTTTGCCGCCCGATCCGCTGCAGTAATCGAGAACGTGCTCGCCTGGCTGCGCTTTGATAAGGGCGGCGACCAGCTGGCTTCCCTCATCTTGCACTTCGAAAAGGCCCGCTTTAAATTCAGGAAGTGCGAAAAGGGGTGTCCGCTTATGAAAATGGATGCCCGCCGGTGAGAGGGCGCAGGGCGACAGTTCGAACTTTCCTTCCCAAGCTTTTAATAACTCCTCGCGCGTCGTCTTTAACAGGTTGACTCTAATCGTTGTGGGCGCAGGTTCGTTGAGGATGCGACCCAGTTCTCTCGTTTTTTCAGGTCCGAAGGCTTGGCAAAACCGATCGTAAAGAAAATCGTTGATCCCCAATCGGGCCGCTTCGGGAATGGCCGGATCCTTTAAACTCTGCTCAAAGGAAATATTTCGAAAGGCTTTGAGCCTATCTAATATGTGAGATGAGGGACAAAAATAATCAATGAGGGTTTTCCAACGGACCATGCCATAAAGGGTCTCTCCGATGGCGCGCCGGTCGTGAGCGCCAATACTTTTATGGGCCCGTAAATATTCGCTTAACGCCATATCGAGCGGCTTTTGACTTTTCGAATAGCCTTCAAGGAATGCGGAAATATGGTGGTCGCAAAAGGGGAGTCTCATATACGATGATAGTGTACCTCGGATTGGGGTTTTTTATGAAAATCATTCGACTTTGCACGACCGTTTTAGCCAGATTTTTAATCAGCCTCGTCTTTTTAGCAGGGGCGATCAATAAAATCTTTCATTGGCACGAGACCGAAAGGTCTGTGATGAATACCCTTTGCGAGTGGCAATTCAATGTGGGATTTTCAGACAACATGCAGACTTGTTTGACCTACATCATCCCCTACGCCGCCGTCCTTTTGGGTGTCGCAACCCTCTTTGAGCTACTGGGCGGGCTCTCTGTGCTGCTCGGAATCAAAGAAAAGTGCGGGGCGACGATGCTCCTTCTGGTGTTAATCCCGACTACAATCTTGATGCATCAATTTTGGTTTGTTGATGCGGGCGCTCGTGAAGTGCAGATGACCCATTTTTTAAAGAATATGGCGATTTTGGGAGGTCTTTTGATGATCCTTCTTCAAGGAACTGAGAAACCCAAAAATCCATTTCCAACTCGATTTTGATGAAGATTTTTTTAATCGCGATTAGTTTTTGCCTGGCAGCCTTTGGCCAGCCCGCCTGGATTCCCGGCTTTGGGATGTTGGCCGCTGCTTTTGGTTTCGCCCTCTTTTGGCGGGGCATGATCTCCTATCCAAGGCCCCGCGATCGATTTCTTCTCTCTCTGATCTGGTTTGGATCCGTTCAAGGTGTTCAGCTCTCTTGGATGACCACCATGGATTACATGGGACCCCTCATTTTGGCGCTCTACCTCTTTTTAATAGTGGGAATGGGGGTCCAATTTGCCGTCCTATCTCTCTTCTTTAACGAAAAAATCGGGTGGCATCGGGCGCTTGCGATTGCAGGCTGCTGGGTCCTATTTGAGTGGGTGCGCCTCTTCTTCCTCTGCGGCTTTACTTGGAATTTAGTGGGACTTACGATGGCCGACTCGTCTTATTCGCTGCAGTTTGCCTCCCTTTGGGGCATTTTTGGCCTCTCTTTTTGGGTCATCCTCGTCAATTTGGCAGCCCTCCATGTTTTGATGGAAAAGAAGGGGGCTGTTGTTTGGGCAGCGATGGCGATTGTTCCTTATCTTTACGGCTTTGTGCAGCAATCGTATGTGGAATCGGCCGTTCCCATTTCGGGAAATCTCAAAGTGGCTCTGGTGCAGACAGCCCTTTTCCCAGAGCAAAAGGATTTTTTGCCCGAATCGGCCAATGATTATATGCCCCCTTTGGTGCAATGGGAGCGCATTTGGAACGAGATCGATCTAAAAAAAGAGGTCGATTTGATTGTTTTTCCAGAGGCCGCGCTTCCATTAGGGGCCCACAAGCCGGGGTATGAACTGGCTTCCATGCAAAAATATTTTGATAGGGATTCCTACCCTCCCATCACCCCTCCCTACGCGCTTTTTGATGAAGGAAAATGGAAGGTGACCAATGCGTTTTTGGTTCAGGCGCTGGCCAATCAACTCGATGCCCATGTTGTTGTGGGGCTCGATGATGTCGATTACTGGGGCAAATACAATGCCGCCTTCCATTTTCAGCCCAAAAATCTCCCCTACCATCGCTATGAAAAGAGAATCTTAGTTCCGGTGGGAGAGTATATTCCGCTTCAACAATGGCCCTCAATCGCCCGTTTTGTGGCTAAACAATTTGGGATCTACAGCTCTTTTAACCCAGGAAACAGAGTGCAGATATTCAAGGCCCAATTTCCCATCGGGGTGTCGATCTGTCTGGAAGAGACTTTTAGCAATTTGACGCGCGAATTGCGTCTTAAGGGAGCGCAAATTTTTGTGAATTTGACCAACGATATTTGGTTTCCCCGCTCAAAATTGCCCCAGCAGCACTTTGATCATGGACGGATCAGGGCCGCTGAAAATGGGGTTTGCATTTTAAGGGCTTGCAATACAGGGATCACGGGGGGTGTCGATTGTTTTGGCAGGCCTCTAGAGCAGCTACCCGTTTCAGAAGAAAAAGCGAGCGTCCTTTATTTGACTTTGCCGGTCCGCCATTTTTCTACACTGTACACTTGGTGGGGCGATGGGGCGATCTTGGGAATTAGCTCGGCCGCGCTCGTTTCTTATTTTCTTTTCCGGAAGAAAAAGTTGCCCTAAATGAAAAGGTCCGTTACCTTTTTATACCGAGAGAGATTTTCCGTGAGTCAGGGGTATATTTGACCGAAATGCAGAAAACCATCGAACAAGAAGCATCTGCGTCGGGCATTGGACTTTTCACCGGTGAAAAAGTTTCTTTGAAAATCGTTCCAGCCCCCGCCAATTCGGGGATCGTTTTTCAAAGAACCGATTTGCCCGGCAAACCAGAAATCCCAGCCCGCCTTTCTTTTGTTCGAGAAGCCCCCCGTTGCACACGACTTGCCTTTGAAAAAGCGAGCATCCATATGGTTGAACATCTCTTGTCCGCCTTGGGAGCCATGGGAATCGATAACGCCCGCATAGAGGTGGAAGGGCCCGAAATTTTAGCTGCCGATGGGAGCGCCCGACTCTTTGTGGAGCTCATAGAAAAGGCGGGAATCAAAAATCAGAAAGTAGCTCGTCCCATTTTAAAAATTCCTCATCCGCTCTATTGGTCGGAAGGGGATGTTCATCTCATCGCTCTACCAGCCAATGAATACCGGATTAGTTACACATTGCACTACCCGCAATCTCCGCTATTGCGGTCTCAGTATTACACCGTATCTTTAAGCCCACAGCGCTTTAAAGATGAAATTGCGCCTTGCCGCACCTTTTCTCTTTACGAAGAGATCCTCCCTTTCATCGAAAAAGGGATGAT
>CAYWKW010000114.1:0-4844 GCA_964458995.1 uncultured bacterium
GTGCGTGCCCGTGCCCTTGCCCGATTTCTCTTTTCTTATCCAAAACTCGCGTTAACAAAGGAACAGGCTATTCTGTTCCTTGGCCCGCCGGCAAGCCCTTCCTGGCCACCCTGTTTTTCGCATCTTGTTTCTGTAGATTAGATTAGATCGGTGGCGACTGTGTCGTAAAAGAGCAGGCCCCGATCGGTTAGCTGAAGGTTTGAGCCGTTTTGTCTGAGAAACCCACCCTGTTTTAGCTTCTCAATGGCCGCGCTCGTTTCCAGCGGCAAGGAAAAGAGCGATAGATCAGCCCCCTCCTTGAGTCTGATGCGGATGGCCAGAAGCTCTTTGATGTCGGCAGGGTAGGGGAGCGCCTCCCTAAAATCAACGGGGGATGTTTGCTCTTTGAGACTTTTAGCATAGCGATGAATGTTGGCGATATTGCGGAATCGCTCCTTCCCCCAATAACTAAAGGCCGAAGGACCAAATCCTAGAAAGGGCCGTCCCGTCCAATATCCCAGATTATGACGCGATTCATGATTCGGTTTCGCAAAGGCCGAAATTTCATACCTCTTTAAACCGATGGCCTCTAACTTTTCTAGAGCCGCCGTTAAAAACCGAAGAGAGAGCTCTCCCGTCGGGATTTGCACTTTGCGTTTGTAAAAGGGGGTGTGCGGTTCGATGGTTAAATTATACAGAGACAGGTGGTGGATGGGTAGGTCGGAGAGCTGATCGAGGGTGTAGCGCCAGCTCTCTTCGGTTTGGCCAGGCAGATCGTACATCAGGTCGATCGAAACGTTGGTAAAACCCGCTTTTTGAGCATCGAAAATGGCTTGAAGCGCTTTTTCCGCCGAATGGATCCGCTCTAAAGTTTGTAAAGACCGGTCATCGAGCGATTGAACGCCCAAACTGAGCCGGTTAACGCCGAGGGAACGAAGGTGAGTGAAGAGTTCTAAGGCGCTATCTTCCGGATTGGCTTCGATGGTGATTTCACAATCGGGGGAGCGGTCGATTTTTTCCAGGAGGGTCCCGATGCCGTTGTAGAGGGTTGGGGTCCCTCCTCCAAAATAGATCGATGTAATGGTCTTATTTTGAAGAAGGGGTTTCTGCATCTCCCACTCAAGGGCCAAAGATTCAGTGAGAATCTGATGGTAGGAAAGCCGGTTGGGAATCACGTAAAAATGGCAATAGGGACATTTTTTCGTGCAAAAGGGGATATGAAAATAGAGCGAGGCTTTTTCTACCAATTGTCGGCGTCGGGGTCTTCGAGAATCCCTCGCTTCCAACGATTTCGATCGGAAAAGGGGTCCTCATCATCTTCTTCTTCCAAAAGGGTCGATTCTCCCTCTTCGGTGCCGCCGCCGCCCTCAGTTTCTTCCTCGGTAATGGTCTCCATATCGTAGGCTTCAGTCTCCATATCAAGGCCAGCATCGGTCATGTTATCGCCTATTTCCATATCAGGCAGAGTATGAGGTTCCGCATAGGCTTGGCGGGCCGGAGAGCGCTTGGGCGTCACATACTCCTCCAATTCCCCACTCTCTTTCATGAAACGGAGACGCTCCTTCTCTTCATCAATTTTTGTTTTGAGAGAGCGGATCTCCTCCCTGTGTTTCTCAACATCCTTCTTCGGCACGAGACCCAGGTTCATCCACTGCTCAAGGTCTTCAAGTTCGGTTTCTAGCTTTTTTAGTCTTTCACTCTTAATATTCATCTTCCTCTACCATCTAATAATATGGGCCAATATGGAGCCAATCCCTTCTTCCTATCAATCAGACGAAAAATTGTAAAATATTTTTTCAATCCGCTGCTGACTTCACGTTTAAAAAAGGGACAGAGAGAGCTTTTTACTCGAAAAATGGTTTTTTGCGCAACATAATTTCGTTTTGTGCTATGGACAGGATAGGTGAGGTCCCATGTCTGAATTTCCCGATCATGCGCAATTAGCCAATATGGCTTTGATTGAAGAGCTCTATGCACGCTATCAGGCAGACCCCTCAAGCGTGGACATCTCCTGGCGCCACTTTTTTGAAGGGATCGATTTCGGTTCCTATCTGTATAGGAGGGGAGTTGAGCCTGTAGCCGATCAGTCTCAATTGCGGATTTACGACCTTGTCCAAGCCTACCGCCGCTACGGACATATGTTAGCACAGTTCAACCCGTTAGATACAGGGGAAAGAAAGGCTCCCGAACTCGACCTGGAAAAATTGGGTTTTTTTGAATCGGAATTGACTCAAGTATTTCCGACTTTGGGGTTTTGCGGGAAAAAAGAGGCCCCGCTTCAAGAGCTGATCCAGGCGCTTAAGGATATTTACTGCAACCGGATCGGCTTTGAATATATGGACCTCGGCAACCCAGACCTGGAAAAGTGGGTGCAGGGGCGCCTGGAACCGCAGCTGGCCATACAACCTACAATCGAAGAAAAACACCTCCTCCTAGATTATCTCAACAAATCGGAAGTCTTTGAGACTTTTCTTCACGTAAAATATGTGGGGCAAACCCGCTTTTCTCTGGAAGGCGCAGAGACGATGATCCCCATTTTGGCTGAAATGATTGGGTTGGGCGGCGATCTAGGCGTCGATGAATTTTTCCTCGGGATGGCTCATAGGGGCAGGCTCAATGTTTTGACCAACATCCTCAACAAGCCTCTCGCTCTAATTCTGGAAGAGTTTGAAGATGATACGACTCTCTCTTTCATAGGCAATGATGATGTCCGCTACCACATGGGCTATACGGGAGAATTAAAAAACCGTTCGGGAAAAAAAATCTCGGTGAGCATCGCCGCCAATCCTTCCCATCTCGAATCGGTCGATCCTGTCTTACTCGGACAAACCTACGCGAAACAGATTTTAAAGAACGACTCTGACAAAAGCCGCACGGTGCCCATTTTAATCCATGGCGATGCATCCATTGCCGGCCAAGGCGTTGTTTATGAATCGCTTCAACTCATGAACATCCCCGCCTATTCAGTTGGCGGATGCCTCCATCTCGTTGTGAATAACCAAATTGGCTACACAACCCTCCCCGAAGAGGGGCGATCCACCCGCTACTGCACCGACATCGCCAAAACCTTCAGCTGCCCCGTTTTCCATGTCAATGCGGAAGATCCAGAAAGTTGTCTCTTTGCTGCCAAACTAGCTGTCGAAATCCGGCAGAAATTCCGCTCTGATGTCTTTATCGATCTCTATTGCTACCGAAAATATGGCCATAATGAAGGGGATGAGCCCTCGTTTACTCAACCTGTTCAATATCAATTAATTAGATCTAAGAAAACGATTCGCGAAATCTATTACGAACAATTGCTTGCCGCGGGCCACCTCGAACAAAAAATGGCGGAAGCGCTCGATAAGCAGTTCAAAGATGCGTTGAAAACAGCTCTTGCCAAAGCCCAAGAAAAGGTTGCAGCAAAAATGGGGGAGTCCCCCCCCTCGACTCCCAATCTTCTGGAGCCATTTCCTACAGGGGTTGACCTGAAGACCCTAAAATCGGTTCTCGAGATCTTTTGCAAAGTGCCCGAAGGGTTCCACCTCCATCCCAAACTGCAAAAGTGGGTCCAAGACCGGCTCAACGCAGCGAAGATCGATTGGTCGACTGCGGAGTGTTTGGCTTTTGGGTCGCTTCTTCTTCAAAAAGTGGACATCCGCCTTGCGGGACAAGATTCTCAGCGGGGAACTTTTAGCCAGCGCCACATGGTTTGGATCGACATGCAGACCAGCCGCCCCTATTGTTCCCTAAAACAGATCCCAAGCGCTCGTCTCGACGTGATCAATTCCCCTCTAACTGAATATGCAGGTTTGGGCTTTGAGTATGGCTATACTTGGTCTGCAACCAGCGCTCTCGTTCTCTGGGAGGCGCAATATGGCGATTTTAATAATGGCGCTCAGATCATCATCGACCAATACCTTGCCTGCGCCGAACAGAAGTGGAATTTTCCCTCGTCGCTAACCCTTCTCCTTCCTCACGCCTATGAAGGAGGGGGTCCTGAACACTCTTCGGCGCGCCTGGAGCGGTTCCTGCAGCTTTGCGCCAATAACAACATGCAAATCGTCTACCCCACGACTCCCGTTCAATACTTCCACCTCTTACGCCGTCAAGCGCTCCGAAAAAGGCGCAAACCGCTCATTGTTTTCACGCCAAAAGGGCTTTTACGCGTGCATGAATGCGTTAGCCCCATCGAAGCCTTCGCCAATGGACAATTCGAAGAAATCCTCGACGATCCCACTCCTCCCTCCACATGCAAAAGGCTCATCTTTTGTTCGGGCAAAGTATTCTACAATCTCCTAGCCGCCCGCCAACGAAATGATGTTGCCCTGATCCGCATTGAACAACTCTATCCGCTGCATCGCGACAAGCTCAAAAAGATCATCGCGAAATACAAGGGATTTACTGAGTGCTTATGGGTTCAAGAGGAGCCTGAAAATATGGGAGCATGGAACTATATCGGACCCCACTTGCAGCATGAGGTGCCGAAACTCTATTATGTCGGCCGTCCGCAAAATGCGAGTACCTCTACCGGATCGAACCGCAAACATAAACAAGAGCAGGCAGCCCTGCTTGAACACGCTTTTGGTGCACTATGAAAGTTGAAATACGCATTCCGAAAATGGGGGAATCGATCATCGAAGCCACCATCGGCCAAATCCTCAAACCCTCGGGTTCCATCGTCAAAGAAGGCGATGAGGTTCTTGAAATTGAAACCGAAAAAGTGAATCAAGTCCTTTCTGCTCCAGCCGCAGGCAAATTGGAACTTACTGTCAAACAAGGCGACCTCGTCAAAGTCGACCAACTCATTGGCGTTATCGACACCACCGCCAAACCCGCACCCACCTCTTCCAAACCCGCGCCCACGCCCGTGTCCGAGTCCGAGC
>CAYWKW010000115.1:0-4752 GCA_964458995.1 uncultured bacterium
GGGGAGGGGCAGAAGGTTGATGATGCCGAGGTTGAGGCTGATGAGGGCCATCCAGTAGAGGGCCTCTTTGATGCCAATCATCCAGCTTTGGTGGACGATTTGGATAATGCCGACAGGGCCTGCCACGTATTTGGGATTGGCGGCGCCGGTAAAGAGGCTGGTGAGGGTCCGGTAGGTGTCTTTGAGAACTTCAGAAAATTGCTGGATGGGTGTGGGATTGTAGCGGACTTCCCGGTCGACGAGGGGGAGGCCGAGGACGAGCTTTCTTTGGCTCTGTTCGATTTGGTGGAAAGCTTCATTTCTCTTTTGCGGATCGCGGATGGCTTCGGCCTCTTTTTTAGAGCGGGCGAGCTCTTGCGCGAGTTGGGCTTTTTGCGTTTCGGTGAGGCCAAATTCGGTGAGGGGTTTTGGGGCGATGGGCTTGAGGAGGTGAAGTTTGCCCGAGTCGGTGAGGGGTTGGTCGGTGCCGATGGAGGAGATGATTTTTTCCAGATCTGCGGTGTTGAAGGCGTCGAATTGGGGATCGGCCGAGGTCCAAAGGGTTTTTTCCACAGCGGCTGGATCGCGGCTGACAATCATGAGGACATGGCGGGTTTGGATTTGGGCGAGAAGATCGTGGGGCGTTTGGATGGGTGTGCCGTCGACGGCGAGGATCTGATCTCCCTCTTGGAGGGGGGCAAAGCCGGAGGCTTTGGCCTGATCGGCTTCATCGATGAAAGCGAGAGGTCCTTCTACTTGGGCGGTTGGAGAGAGGTTGTAGGGGATGAAATAGAGGTCTTGGAGGCGGCCTTTAAGGCTGGCTTCGTGTTGCCAGTCGTCGATTTCGCCGCGCTCAGGAAGAGTGAGTTTGAGGTCGGAGAGCTGAATGCGGGGGACTTTGGTCTGGAAGAGGGCTCCATTGCGCTTGACGGTGAGGAGGGCAGAGGGCTCATTGGTGAGGTTGCTGAGTTGTTGATGGGAGAAGACCATTTCGCCGTTGACCCAGAGGACCCGGTCTTTGGGCTGGATGCCGCTGGAAGAGACGGGGGCTCCGGCGAGGAGTTCAGATCCTGGATAGATGAGGTAGCGGGCGGGCGAGAGGACGCCGATGGTGTGGATCTTATTTTTCCCGGTCATCTCGGGGTTTTCGTAGGTCTTCAGGGTGTAGTTGAAGGGGGTTTTTTGACCGGTGACGTAGTCGATTTTTTCGCCTTGGATCTGCGTAGTCCCGTCATTCATGATGCCGGCGAGGAGGAGGTCTTTGAAGCCGTTGAAGGGGCGGCCGTCGTAGGTTTCGATCAGATCTCCGGGGCGGACGCCGAGGCTATAGAGGGGCGATTTGGGGTCGACCCAGCCGATCCGGTGGGTGAATTCGGAAAAGGGTTTGTCGCGGCCTCCTGTGACCCAAAGGGCGGTGAAGGCGACGAGAGCGAAGAGGATGTTGACAACGGGGCCGGCGAGGGCAACTTGGATCCGCTTCCAAGGCGATTTCCCATAAAAACCATCGGGGATTTCGGAGGGCTCTTTATTCCCCTCTCTTTGCATGCCGGCGATTTTGACGTAGCCGCCAAAAGGGAGCATACAGATCTGCCATCTGACGCCATCGCGGATCCAAGTGAAGAGGGGTTTGCCAAAGCCGATGGCAAAGGCTTCCACTTTCATTCCGTTGCGTCTGGCGACCCAATAATGGCCGAGTTCGTGGATAAAGACGAGGAGTCCCAATCCGAGAATCGCCAAAAGGATGTAAGCTAAGTTCATCACTGTCAAATTCGACTCGCTTTTTGTCGGGCTTGCCCATCTACTTCAAGAATTGCCTCTAAGGTTAACAGATTTTGAGGCTGATGTGAAGAGATTAATTTTTCGAGCTTTATTCCGATGTCGAGCCAAGAGATTTGCCGCTTCAAAAATCGGTCGACGAGCACTTCGTTGGCAGCGTTGAGGAAACAGGAGTAGCTTCTGCCCGCGCACATCGCTTCGGTCGCTAAGCGAAGACATCGGAATCGATCGGTGTCGGGGACAAAAAAAGTGAGGGTGCCGTTTTTGACAAAGTCGTAGGGGGGCGTGAGGCTCGGTTTTCTGTCTGGATAGGTGAGCGCATATTGGATGGGCAAGAGCATGTCGGGATCAGACATTTGAGCCAGCATGGATCCATCGACAAACTCGACCAAGCTGTGGATCCGCTGCTGCGGATGGATCACTGCCTCAATTTTTTCAGGGGCGATGTCGAAGAGCCAGCGGGCTTCGATCATTTCGAGCCCTTTGTTCATGAGGGTGGAAGAATCGATGGTCGCTTTGGCCCCCATTCGGTAGTTGGGATGGGCCATCGCATGCTCGAGCTGAACCGAGGCGAGCGCTGAGATGTCGTATTCTCGAAACGGGCCGCCCGAAGCGGTGAGAATGAGACGACTCACCTGCTCGCTTTTCTCTCCTTTCAAACACTGAAAAAGGGCGCTGTGTTCGCTGTCGACGGGCAGGAGTTCAACGCCCTGTTTTTTGGCTTCCGTCTGAATCAACTCCCCTGCGCAAACTAAAATCTCTTTGTTGGCGATTCCGATCTGTTTCTTCGCCTGAATCGCCGAGAGGGCGGGGATCACACCGGCGCTGCCAGTCATGGCAAAGAGGGAAAAATCGGCGGAGATCGCAACAGCTTTGAGTCCTTCCATGCCGGCTAACACGGGGATGTGGGGCAGCCGCTTTTGCAAAGCGAGCGCCGGCCCCTCATCGAAAACGGCGAGGAGTTCTGGCTGAAATTCTCGGGCCTGTTTTTCGAGGAGATCGATGTTCGATTTCGCGGCGAGGGCGACGATTTTTAAATCCTCGGGTAAGTGGCGAGCCACTTGAAGAGTCATGGTTCCAACGGAACCTGTGCTTCCTAACAGGGCGATTCGTTTCGACATGGTTGCAGTTTAATCGAAATGAAATAAAAGAGGCCAATTAAACTTGCGATCAGTCCTCCGGTGGAAAGGGGGCAGTCGAAATAGGTGTAGATGGCGCGCGAAAGAAGCACTCCCAAAACGGAGGCGGCTACGCCGATGGCGGGCGTCCAAAAGAGGAGCCATTGGAGACGATGGCAAAATAGGCGGGCGATCAAAAAGGGGCCGACGAGGAAGGCCAAAACGAGGAGAACGCCGACCGCCCTGAACGCGCCGACGCAATTGAGAGCGACGAGAATGTAGAAGAGGGGGAATTTCTTTGAATCAAAGCTAAATGTGAGAAATTGCTTATACAACAAAGTCACGGAGAGCAAATTGATAGCAACTAACGAGAGGGAAAAGCGGAGATCGGAAAGTTGGAGCAGGTCGGCGTTTCCCATCACGGCCTCTAGTCCTAAATGGACATCGCGCGTGTAGAGAGTCACTACGGTGATTCCGAGAGCGAAGAGCGAGGTGAAAACCAGTCCTGTGCTCGCATCCTCTGAGAGCTGAAAGTAGCGGATAAGCCCGCCCGTCAGCAAGGCGGTCATGAGAGCGGCTAAGAGCGCCCCGATGAGGAGATTGGGCAAGTCGAAAAAAGCCCCGCCGCCCACTAAAAAGGCAATCGCAATTCCGAGCAAAATCGTGTGGGAAAGGGAGTTGGCGAACATCGACAGCCGCTTCAAAACGAGGAAGGGGCCCAAAAGGCCGCAGGAAATGGCGACCGAACTCAAAACTCCGATTTGGATGAGATCGCTCATAGCTCTTTCTCCGGGATCGGTTGGTGGTGTGGATCGTGTTTGGGATTGGAGAGGAGCGAGGTGAGCCTCGCTTCCATATCGGAGGTGAGGATGTGCTCCATCTCTTCGGCTGTTTTGTGGACATTTTCGACAGGCTCGCCGAGCGATTGGGTGAGATAGAGTTCCCAAAGGCGGTGGAGGCGGACGATAGAGGCCGCTTTTTGTCTTCCGTCATTGGTGAGTGCAAGATTCCGGTCCACCCAGCCGCCTCTCTTCAAACGCCACAGAGCAAAGCGGGTGTAGATCGACGACTCACCCGCAAATCTTCCTTTCTTCCAAATCCCTTTCAAGATGTTTTCCTCGAGGCACCGCACTCGAAACGCGGCGATGCGGCCCATTCGGAAAAGGAGTCCCCTTTTGGGGGCAAACAAGAGAGAAAACAGCGCGATGGACGTTCCGACTAAAATGATCATAGGGCCGGTGGGCAAATGGCCGAGGACAGAGAGGACATTTCCTAAAAAGCCGCTCAAAGAGCCGAAGATCGCTGCGAGAACAAAGATCGTTTTGAGCCGGTCCGAGTATTGGCGGGCGGCGACGGCAGGGGCAATCACCATCCCCGACATGAGCGTGACGCCGACGCTTCGGATGCCGACGATGAGCGAGAGCAAAAGGAGCCAAAACAAAATCCGCTCGATCGCAATCACCGGTAAGTGGCCGCTTTGCGCGAAGTTCCGGTCGAAAAGGACCGCTTGGAGCTGCCGGTAAGTGAGCGCTAAAAAAGAGACGACGAGGAGACTTAAAGCCCCATAGATCCAAATGTGGATGTCGGTCATCGTCGCCGCTTGGCCCAAGAGGAGCATCTGCACCTGCTTGTGCCACACCGGAAATTTCGCCTGCAGGCCGCTGGCGATGACAATGCCAATGCCAAAAAACACCGAGAGGACAAAACAGAGCGCCGCATCGGGTTTTGCTTTGAGATTTTGGATCACTTTCAGCCCGAGCCACGAGGAGAGAAACGCGCCCGCTAAAACAGCGAGAAAGGTCCACTCTTCCAGCTCAGGGCAGAAAATGGCGAAGAGCGCGACGCCGAGGCACGCTCCCGGATAGGTCGAATGGGAGAG
>CAYWKW010000116.1:0-4743 GCA_964458995.1 uncultured bacterium
TTTTCCTGCGCGAACAGCTCAAAGCGATCAAGAAAGAGCTCGGCATGGAAAAAGACGACAAAACCATGGAGACGGAGAAGTTCGAGGAGCGGATCAAGCAGCGGAAAATCCCCGAAGAGGTGATGAAAGTCATCCGCGAAGAGATGGATAAATTGAGCGCGCTCGAAGTCCAATCGGCCGAGTATGGCGTCGTGCGCAACTACATCGACTGGCTCACTATTGTTCCGTGGGGCATGTACAGCAAAGAGACCCACGATATCAAGAAGGCGGAAAAGGTGCTCGAACACGATCACTACGGCTTGAAAGATATCAAAGAGCGGATTTTGGAATTCATTGGCGTGGGAAAATTGACCGGCGGCGTCAGAGGAAGCATCATCTGCCTCGTAGGCCCTCCCGGCGTAGGGAAAACAAGTATCGGCAAAAGCGTTGCCCGATCTCTAAACCGAAAGTTTTACCGCTTTTCCGTTGGCGGCATGCGCGATGAGGCTGAAATTAAAGGGCATCGCCGCACTTATATCGGCGCCATGCCTGGCAAAATGGTCCAAGCGCTGAAGTATTGCCAGACGATGAACCCGGTCATCATGCTTGACGAGGTCGACAAGATGGGAGCCAGTTTCCACGGCGATCCAGCCTCTGCTTTGCTCGAAGTGTTGGACCCAGAGCAAAACAAAGACTTCCTCGACCACTATCTCGATGTGCGCTGCGACCTTTCCAATGTGCTATTCATTGTCACAGCCAACGTCCTCGACACCATCCCCGAGCCGCTCAAAGATCGAATGGAGATGCTCCGCCTTTCCGGATACATCCAAGCGGAAAAGATCGAGATTGCCAAGAGATACCTCGTTCCGCGCAACCGGAAAAACATGGGATTGAAAGCGGGCGACATCATTTTCACCAACGGCGCACTGGCCCAAATCATCAACGGCTACGCGCGCGAAGCGGGCGTGAGAACCCTCGAAAACAACATCAAGAAAATCATGCGCAAAGTCGCTGTGAAATTGGCTCGAGGCAAAGCGGGGAAAGCCACGATCACCGAGAAAAACCTCTCGACCTATCTCGGCAAGCCCATCTTCACCAGCGATCGCTACTACGACGTGAACCCTGTTGGCGTCACCACAGGACTTGCTTGGACGGCCCTTGGCGGCGCGACTCTCTATGTCGAAGCAGTGAAGTACCCAGCCGAAAAAACCGAGATGAAACTCACGGGCCAGGCGGGCGATGTGATGAAGGAGTCGGCTCAAATTGCATGGACCTATGCGCAGAGCAACGTCCATCGCTATGCGCCCAATTTGCCCTTTTTTGAAAAGTCGCAAATCCATCTCCACATTCCCGAAGGAGCCACACCCAAAGATGGCCCCTCAGCGGGAATTACGATGACCACATCGCTTTTATCGCTTTTATTGAATCATCCTGTGCGCGATAATTTGGGAATGACGGGGGAGCTCACTCTGACGGGTCGCGTACTTCCCATTGGCGGACTGAAAGAGAAGCTCATTGCCGCCCGGAGGTCGAAAGTGAACGTACTCATTTTCCCGAGAGAGAATGAGCGCGATTACGCAGAACTTCCCGAGTATTTGAAAAAAGGGCTTGAAGTCCATTTTGTCGATTATTACGACGACGTATTTAAAATTGCATTCCCGGGGCTTAAACTACACCATGAACCAACCAGAGTGGCTTCAAAAAAAACTCATCGAGCCCGCGCAGCTAGAGGCTAAGATTGCGGCTCTTCGTGCGCGAGGCCTCTCTATCGCCACGCTGAACGGCTCTTTTGATCTCATGCATGCGGGACACCTCTTTATCGTTCATGAAGCGTCGAAACAGGCCGACCGGCTCATCGTTGCCCTTAATTCCGACACCTCCATTCAAAAATACAAAAGCCCCGATCGCCCCATTATTCCGCTCACCTACCGATTGGAGATGGTCGCCGCGCTCGAATTTGTCGACTACGTCACCTACTTTGAGGAGACCGACCCGCGGGATCTTCTCTCTAAAATCAAACCTGATGTGCATGTCAATGGCGCCGAATATGGAGCCCAGTGCATTGAAGCAGATGTTGTCAAAACACATGGTGGACGGCTCCATCTTGTAGACCGCATTCCGAGCCTTGCCACCTCAAGCATAATTGAGAAGATCAAAAAATGCGGATAGTTGGGACCCTCTCAAACGAAAATCACGCGCGCCGCCTGAGCAACTACCTAGCCCACCAAGGCATGGCCAATAGCTGCGACGTCTCCTTTGATGCAGCCTCTGGCCACATGACCTACCAAATTTGGATCCACGACGAGGACAAGATCTCCATCGCCACCGCCCTCTTCCAAGAATTCCAGCAAAATCCCTCCAATCCCAAATTTGATGCTCCCGTCGTCATTGAAGAGCCTCCGACAGCAGTCGAAGAAGAACCCCAACCGCCTCCGCCCCCGCACCGTTTTAAGAACTACCTCACCACCTTTTTTCTTGCCCTATGCGCTTTTATTTTTTTCCTCACCACCATGCAAGAAATTCCCCTGCGCAAAGAGGGGCTCTCTGAATCGACCTTCCTCATGACCCCGCTCCAAGCTCTCTTTATGTACGATCTTCCCCCCATCTTTTCCGAGCTGGAAAAAATCATCGAAAAATATGAGCTCACCGACGAAACGCTCAAAGAGATCCCCCCTCAAGTCAAGCAGGAAATCCAAGCCCTAGAAAAAGCCCCCTATTGGCGTGGCATCTACGATTGGGTTGTCAAAAAGCTTACGAAGCAAACCCCCATCGAAGGCCCCCTCTTTATCCGTCTCCGTCAAGGAGAAGCCTGGCGCCTTTTCACTCCCTGTCTTCTCCACAGCGATCTCCTCCACATTCTCTTCAACATGCTTTGGCTTTGGTATCTCGGCCGTCCCATTGAGCAGCGCATCGGCCCCTCACGCTACCTTCTTCTCACTCTCGTTGGCGGCATTGGTTCCAATACCATTCAATACTTGATGAGCGGCCCCTTTTTCATAGGCTATTCGGGCATTGTCACCACGCTTGCTGGCTTTATTTGGATGCGCGAGCGCATCGCGCCCTGGGAAGGCTACCCCCTGAACAAAGCGACCATTCTCTTTCTTCTCTTCTTTATTGGAGCCATTTTCGTCCTCCAACTCGTCGCCTTTTTTCTCCAAATATTCACGACTCATAATTTTGCGCCTAACATTGCCAACACGGCCCACATTGCCGGCGCTATTATTGGCGCCCTCCTCGCTCGCTACTCCCTCTTCGCACAACGGGTCCACAAATGAAGAAATTGAATTCCTCGATGGGGCTGCGGGGCCTCCCCGCCTCAGTGTTAAATAATGGGGGTTTGGGGGCCTCCCCCAAATACTTCCCCCACTCGGTGATGAAATGAGTGTCAAGGATATCATCATTCTTGGATGTTCGAGCCAGCAGCCGACGCGGTTTCGCAATCATGGCGCCTATTTGCTTCGCTGGAATGACGAAGGACTTCTATTTGATCCGGGCGAAGGAACGCAAAGGCAATTTATCTTCGCCGACGTCGCCCCTCCCGTGGTGACCCGCATTTTCATCAGCCACTTCCATGGCGATCATTGCCTAGGACTCGGCTCGATGCTCATGCGTCTCAATCTCGATAAAGTCAAACACCCCATCCATTGCTACTATCCTGCCAGCGGCAAGAAGCACTTCGATCGGCTTCGTTACGGCTGCATTTACAAAGAGAACATCACAGTGGTGGAACATCCCGTCCGGAAACCGGGCCTTGTCGAGGATGATGGCAAATTCCGCATTGAGGCCGACTTTTTGGATCATGGCGTCGAGAACATTGGCTGGCGGATTACCGAGCCCGACACCATCAAATTCCACAAAGAGGAGCTGAAGAAGCTCGGATTGGATGGGCCGATTGTGAGGAAGTTGGAGAAAGAGGGGAAGGTGTGTATTGCGGACCGGTGGGTGCTTCTCGAAGAGGTGAGTCATGTAAGACCTGGCGACGTCTTTGCCTACATTGTCGATACGCGGCCCTGTCCTGAAGCCATTGAACTAGCGCGGGGAGCGAAGGTTCTCCTCTGTGAAAGCACCTATCTCGATGAGGAGCGGGCGATGGCTGATGAATATAAGCACATGACGGCCAAGCAGGCGGCGGAAATCGCACACGAAGCGGGCGTTCATATGCTCATCCTGACCCATTTTTCGGCCCGTTATCGAGACGTGGAACTCTTTGGCCAAGAGGCTAGGGAGGTCTTCCCCAACACTTTCGTCGCCGAAGACCTCAAACGATTCAATTTTCCTAAATAGCCGGCTATCTTAAGTAAGGAGGGGTTCTAGTTTCAGGTCTCTGGTTTGAGGGAGGCTTCACATTGGCTGCAGTTAAGGCCTGCGTAGCCTCAGTCCGTAGAATTCGAAGCTCAGCGAAGGGACTTCGTATTGCTGATTCAATGGCCCTCAAGACAGCCTCAAGAAAAGGGTTTTGAGAAAATTGCGGAATTCTTGCTAATGCTCTTAAATCTAGTCTACTTTCACTAGAGCCGCAGCTTGCATGATAGTGTACTGTAATAAGCCACCGGACTTGTTCATCAGTCATTTCATTTTGACCGTCAGGTAAAGAAGATGATTGAGTAGAGAGATCAGAATGCTCTCTTCTATTGACTGCCATGGTAAGCTCCTGTAAAGGCATTAAAACGTTCTTGAAGATCTCGAAGATACTGGGGACAAGAATCCCCCAGATATTTTTTCAGGGCGATTCCTTGAGCAGATTGCCCCCACCCTTTTGGAATG
>CAYWKW010000117.1:0-4741 GCA_964458995.1 uncultured bacterium
ACTTCAGTCGATTGGCCAGCCGTCCCTTCCGTGCAAACAAACGGGGCTTGGTGCGTGGATGTCTTAAAACGGCTGTTCCCTTTGCCGCCTTTGCCGCCGGCACATATTTTCCAGGTTTGGCCCGCCTCGGTAAAGTCGCATAGAATTTGGCCTGTTTGCGGATCTTTGATCAGGGTTCCCATGGGGATTTTGAGAGTGAGATCGAGGCCGTTTCTCCCTTTGCAATTGTTCGATTGTCCCGGCATCCCGTTTTGCGCTTTGATGATGCGCCGGTTGCGGTAGTCTTCGAGGGAGTGAACCTGGGGATCTGCTACGAGATAGATGGAGCCGCCGTTGCCGCCGTCGCCGCCGGCAGGGCCGCCCTTCGGAATGTATTTTTCACGGCGCCAAGCGATGACGCCGTTTCCACCCTTGCCCGCCGATAAACTCAAAACGACTGTATCGACGAACATCGGATTCCACTAGCCTTGCGGGATGACGGAGACGTGAGTCTTCGCACCCTTGCGGTAGGAGACGACCCCATCGCTCAAAGCGAAGAGCGTGAAATCGCGTCCCATTCCGACGTTTTTACATGGATGCCACTTGGTACCACATTGTCTAACGAGAATACTGCCAGCAGTGACGAATTGCCCCATCGTCGCCTTGATGCCGAGGCGCTGCGAGCGGGAATCGCGTCCGTTGCGAGTCGAACCTTGTCCTTTCTTATGTGCCATTTGAAGTTCCTCTTATGCTGCAACAATTTTCTTAATTTTCACACGGGAGTATTTTTGGCGGTGGCCAACGGTGCGGCGGTAGTTTTTGCATCGCTTATATTTAAAAGCGATCACTTTAGGCCCCTTTGCAACGCCGATAACTTCGGCATGCACGGCGCATTTTGCAAGGTGGGGGAGTCCAATTTTAGGGGCTGTGCCATCGTGGAGGAAAAGGACTTTGTCGAATTTCACTTCACCTTCAGTTCCCAAAAGTTCAACGTCGATCTCATCACCCTCTTGAACTCGGTACTGTTTTCCACCTGTCTCGATTATCGCGTACATATTTCCTCAATAAAATAAGCAGTTTAATTCCCGAAAATATTACTCTAAGAGAGCCCTCTTTGTCAAGCTCTCAAGAAAAATTCCTCGCCCTCAAAATTTTACTTGTCGGGCATTTTCCTTAATCTCTTCAATGTAGAGAGTATAAAAGTGGCTGTTCGGCACATGTCCCATCCCTTCGACGAGGACATATTTAGCTCCCGGAATCAGCGAAGCGAGCCTCTCCCCGTGCGCAACGGCAAAAAGGGGATCGACCGAGCCCTGTAAAACCACTGTGGGAGCGCGGACTTGAGAGGGGAAGGTGCGGATCATTTCTTCCGATTTCTCAATGCATTTGAGGTGATTTTCTAGTGATTCGGGTTGACCTTGTCTTCGCATAAATTCAGTTTGAATTTCTCTATTTCTCTCCTCATCGAGAGGGACGACATTTCCATTCATGACCCTCCACGTAGCGAGGCGCAATTCCAGCTGCTCTTCAAAAGTCTCTGTGTGGGCTGTGCGCAGGTTGGCCATAGCTGTCAGATATTCTGCATCGAGTCCTGGCAAGGGGCTATCTCCATAGTCTTTACCGCATAGAGCTTTTAACCCTGGGCGAAAGTCGCAAGTTGTGGCAAGCAGCCCCACCGAAAGAACTCGTTCGGGATAGCGCACAGCCATAATGGGGGCGATGAACCCACCCATCGATGCGCCGAAAAGATGTACTTTTTGCACGCCAATCGCGTCCAAAAGACCTATGGCATCGTCCGCCAAATCGGCTAACGTATAAGGATCTTTCTCAAAATCAAAGCATGTTGACAATCCCGCATCTCTATGGTCATATCGAATTACATAAAAACCTTCACCTGCAAGCTGCTCGCAAAAGATCTTATCCCACAAGATGCTCTGGCCGCCGCCGCCCATAATTAAGAGCACAGCGGGATCCTCCTTTTCGCCAAAGGTTTCGTACCAAAGCTCGACGCCGTTCGTTTGGGCCATACGTCCCCCCGCATCGCTATATTCCGATGCGAATGAGCAACCCAAAACGGCAAAAAAACAACAGAGTTTCCAAAACATGCAATCACCTCAAAGTATCTGAATATGAGCGAAGCATTCTACAGATTCAATGTCAGGTTCTCAAGAAAAATCTTTTTTTCTTGATCGGCAAGAGGATCAGATAGCCTACCGCCGCCAATAAGGCGATAGTCGCGGCCGGCGGCCAGTTGAAGGCTGAAGAGGCGAAGATCCCAAACACGCTGAATAGGGCGCAAAAGAGGACCGAGACCCCCATCATCACAGCCAGCCGGTTCGTGAAAAGGCTGGCCAATGTGGCCGGAATGGTCAACATAGCAATCACCAAGATCGTCCCAATGATCTGCATTAAAAGGACGACCGAAATGGCCACTAAACTCAACAAGAGCATATAGAGTCCTTTGACTCTCACCCCCTGCAGCGCGGCCTGTTCTTCGTCAAAACAGATGGCTAAAAATCTCCGGTAAAAAAAGGCTACTACGCCCAAAACAATCGCATCCAGCACGGCCAAGCGGATCAGATCGCTCCCCTCAATCCAGAGGATGTTGCCAAATAAATAGTTGAAAAGCTCCACATTGGTTCCCGGCGTCATCGACAAGAAAATAATTCCGACGGCCATTCCGGTCGACCAAATGGCCGCAATGACGGCGTCCTCTCTTTGCCGGTAATTCAGATGGATCCAGCCCAAGAGAAGCGCTGAACCTATCGCGCTCACAAAAGCGCCCCAAATCGGATCGAGCCATTCCAGCCCCTGAGTCCTTTGCAGCCATAGGCAAAGCCCCATCCCCGCCAAAACGGAATGGGAAATGCTCCCTGCAATGAAAGAGATCCGTTTAATCACGACAAACGAACCGATCACTCCGCTGGCAAACGAAGACAGCAAGGCAGCGCAGAGCGCCATCTGCAAGAAAACATTCTCAGTGAACGCAGAGAGCATCTTTTTTCCTATTGAAGTGATTTGGAGGTAAGCCGATCAGCGGCGTGTGGTACAATCCTAGAGCAAAATGTTCGCAAACTTCCTTAGGTAAGAAAGAGCTCACCTCTCCTTGTACGCAAAGGACGCGGTCGACTCTTTCCACAATGGTTTTCAAATCGTGAGTGACGAGCAAAATCGTCTTTTTTCCCTTCAAAGATTCGAGAAGTTCCAATAAAACAGCTGTGGAAGGGGCATCGATATTGGCCGTCGGTTCGTCGAGAAGGAGCAAATCGGGATCTGACAACAGGGCTCTTGCCAACAAGGCTCTCTGCGCCAATCCCCCCGACAGCGATCCGAAAACCTTGTTTTTATGCTCGCTCAATCCCAGCCGGTCCATCCATTCATGAGCCCGTTTCTTCACCTCGCTAGGATACGTTCCCCAAAAACTCATCTGAGATAATGCGCCTAGAAGAACTAACTCATAAACTGTGATAGGAAAATCGCGATCGGTCCTATGCGCTTGAGGCACATAGCCGATTTTTCCTCTGACCTGAATTTTCCCTTGCGTGGGCTTCAAAAATCCCATCAAAAGCTTTAATAAGGTGGTCTTTCCTCCTCCATTAGGCCCCATGATGCCCACATATTCGCCATTGCGGATCTTCAGCTTCACTCTCTGCAGCACATTCACAGTCTCGAAAGAGAAAAAAAGATCGTCTATCTCAATTTCCATAAGGATCTGCAATTAAATGGGCCAGTTTTCTCATTGTTTCAAAATATTCGGCGGAATAGGGGTCGATTAAATGGACAGGCACATGGATTTTTTCTGCGATCAACTGGGCGCCTTTATTGTTATATTGCGGCAGAGCCAATGCGACTTCCATGCTTTGGGAGACGGCCCTTTTTAAAATTTCTTCCAAATGATGCGGTCTTGGTTCTCTTCCCTCATATTCGACCGACACTTGGACTATATCGTATTCTTTGCAAAAGTAGCCAAAAGCAGGGTGAGATACCAGAATCAACCGATTTTCCACCGGCCTCAGAATTTCTTGTATTTCCAAATCGAGCGACTCTAAATCGACCAGCAATTTTCCTAAGTTTTTCTCAAACAGGTCCCGTTTTTCAGGAAAGAGCTCACCCAAACTTCGTCCGATGGCCGCCGCCTGTTTTCCAGCCAATTTGGGGTTTAGCCAGATATGCCGATCCAAATGATCCATCGAGCAGTGTTTGCATTCCAAGCCATGCCCCTCTTCGATCAATTCGATCCCATCCCTCAAATCGCAAACGGCCAAACCGGGATTTTTCCCCTTTAGGATCTTTACGATTTTCCCTTCAAAAGGCTCGCCGATGCGGAACCAGACCAGGCCCCTTCCCATCTCCTGGACCTGATTGGCTGTCGGCTCAAAGGCATGTGGATTAGCGGCTGCCGGCACGACCGCCTTCACTTCAAACTCGGGGCCCGCAATCTGTTCGGCCAAAAAGCGATAGGGGGCGATGCTTACCAGTAGCAGAGGTTTCTGCGCCGCCGGCGATAAAGGCTTTTTCCCGCAGCTAACACTTAAGAGCAACAGGCAAAACAAAATGATTTTTTGAAACATAAACGTCCGCTAAAAACTATGTCTCTTCCTCTTATATAATGCAAGCTCCCACTTTGGACTTGTTTTCATTACAGGCCATCCATTAAACTTTCCTCGGTTTATTGGAGAGGTGTCCGAGTGGCTTAAGGAGCACGCTTGGAAAGCGTGTATACATGAAAGTGTATCGTGGGTTCGAATCCCACTCTCTCCGA
>CAYWKW010000118.1:0-4687 GCA_964458995.1 uncultured bacterium
CCCCCTCTCGTCCTCTCTATCTCTAGTTCTTATCTCTGTGCTGATGAAAGAAAATTGGAGTCAAAGGTCTCACACACGCTTGCCCATATTGTTACCCCTTCCCCTCTCCCTGCCCCTCCCCCTCTTTGGACTGGGCTATTTCTCAAAATGCTTCTCGCTGATAGAATGAAAAGAAGACGGGGGAAAGGATGACAATAAAATCACGCACGATTGACAACCTAGGGATTGAGACTTCATCCCGATACGCGAGAGACAAAGCCGCTCTCGATACCAAATTAATTGAGGAATCGCGCTTCATTCCTCAAAAAACCGAAGTTTCAGTAGTTAAACCCTACGTCCCCACAGAGTTCGAAGAATACCTCATTCCGGGCAAACTCAAGCTTTGGGCCTCTTTCGTTCCGCCTCCCGATTATTTTGTCTATGCCAAACCCCTCTTCAGCTACCAATTGATCCCCTCTCTCGGAAGTTACGAAAAACAAGAGGCAGACGAAGATAAATTGGAGGCCTTGGAAGATACAATCAATAAGTCTTTTAAAGAGAGCAAACAGGATCAACAAGAACAACAAGAAGAAGAACGGGAAAGAAAAACCCTACTGGGCCTCTTAAAAACCATCGGCAGGCTCGACCGAACTTTGTCTCTGATTAATGCACGCCGCAACCAATATCAAAGAGGTTGATTGTGAGTAATATGAATTGGCTCGAAGTCCTCGGTTGGGGGTCTGAAGAATTGACCGACCTCAGGTATGTCGCTTACTCCTACATTAAACAGGGCATTTATGATGTCGCTCTCACCTTTTTCGACGCTCTAGCTGTTTTGTCCCCGCCCACTGCTTACGATTTGCAAACCATGGGCGCGCTCCATCTGCAACTCGGCAATGGCCTGAAAGCCCTGGACTATCTCGACCGGGCCCTTAAAATGGAATCCCACCACTTCCTCACTCAGCTCAACCGAGCCAAAGCTCTCTTCATGCTGGGCTACAAACGGCAAGGGCTCGTTCAAGTTTTAGAACTTGAAAAGTGTGAAGACCCAGACATTGCATCTCAAGCTTCTGCACTTGTTCTTGCGTATAGATAATTTTCTTGTTAAATTTAGAAAATGCTCGATTGCGAAATAAAAAACGGCTGGATCCAATTTATCGAATTCATTGAAAGCCGCTGCTCGTCTGCGGAATTTGCCAACTGGATTGCCCCCATTCGATTCATCGAAGCGGCCCCCGAGCAGATCATTCTCGAAGTCCCCAATCCCTTCGTGCAAGAATATCTCCTCGATAACTTCAAAGAGGTGCTTTGCAATTTCTTGCCTCTGCGCGCCTCGGGCGAACCGGCCATCCAATTCATCATCGCCACCGAAAAAGTAGCAACTCCTGTAGTGTCGCAGGCGCCTGCGCCCAGCGAAGATCCCGTGGTCGATTTAAGGCTCAATCCCCTCTACACTTTTGAAAATTTTATCGAAGGCCCCTCGAACCAATTTGTGAAATCAGCCGCTGTCGGCGTGGCCAATCGCCCGGGCAAATCGTACAATCCCCTCTTCATCCATGGCGGCGTAGGCCTCGGAAAAACACATCTTCTCCACAGCATCGGCCACTACGTTGGCGAACACCATAAAAAACTGCGCATTCAGGCCATCACAACGGAAGCCTTTATCAATGATATTGTCGATCACTTAAGAAACAAATCGATTGATAAAATGAAACGGTTTTACCGCACCCTCGACGTTCTTCTCGTCGACGATATTCAATTCCTGCAGAACCGGCTCAATTTTGAAGAGGAATTTTGCAACACCTTTGAGGCGCTTCTCAATCAAAACAAACAGATCGTCATCACCAGCGATAAACCTCCCGCCCAACTCAAACTCTCAGAGCGAATGGTGGCCCGCATGGAATGGGGTCTCGTCGCCCACATGGGCATTCCCGATCTGGAAACTCGTGTCGCCATTATCAAACATAAGTCGGAGCGGCGCGGCCTCGACATCCCCAACCAAATCGCCTTTTTCATTGCAGAACACATCTACAACAACGTGCGGCAAATCGAGGGCGCCATCAACCGCCTCTGCGCCCACTCCAAGCTCATGTCGGCCAATCTCAACGAAGATGTCGTCGAGAAAATCCTCGCCGAAATGTTCCAAAGCAACGCCCCCAACAAAAAGATCTCGGTCGAGGAAATCTTAAAAAGTGTCGCCGCTGTTTTTGAAGTGCGCATCTCTGAGCTGAAGGGAGAATCGCGCCACAAAGAAATCGCCCTCGCCCGCCAGGTCGCCATGTACCTGGCCAAAGAGATGATCGACGACTCCCTAATGAAAATCGCCGCATCATTCGGGGGGAAAACCCACTCCACCCTCCTTCACGCCTGGAAAAAGATCACCGACCAGATCCAGATGAATGAGATGCTCCGCCGCCAAGTCCAAATGGTCCGCCGCAATATCGAGACCAATTAACAAAAAACTATTTGAGTTGATTTAATAAAGACCCCTATTTCATAATTGATTTCTTTTTCAACGGAGGTAATTATGAAAAAGAAAATAACAACTGCGTTTTTGACACTAGCGACTGCATTTGGATTTGCTCAAGCTGCAACTCCAGAAACGGTTCTTCCGAATCTTGTACAACTTGAAGTGAAACCTGCTCTACCTTCTCTTGAGGAAAAGGTATCCTCTTCGAAGAGATCCTTTGGATATTTAAGAATGGGCGTGACTGATTCTCAGTTGCCCACTCCGGATAACGTCCAAATTCTGCCTGGGCTTGGCCTTGGCTATCGTCTCACTTCTGGTCCTGCCGCCATTGACATTTCGGCTTCCTACAACCGCCGCGATGTACGTACGGATGAGGGCAAGGAGCACACTTGGGTCTATACCTTCCCAAAGGCCAACTATCTGCACTATGCATCTCCTGCAAAAAACAACAGCTTTTATGCTGGAGGCGGACTTGCTTGGGCTGGAATTAAGACGAAAGATGAGCGTGAATTCCACGGTCTTGTTCCCAACGTAGCTGTTGGTTATGAGATGAACCGCAACGCTGCGTGGCGTAGTTTCGTTCAGTTGGATGTGAGCCAAGCCGCGATTGCAGCTTCTCAAAAGGGCGATCTTCCTGGTCCTTTTGCTGAAGTATCAGTAGGCGCTGGTTTCTAAACCATTGGGGGCGCCTGCCCCCTTCTGACAAAGCAGGATCCTGTTTCGCTAAATGTCCAAAGCCTCAGGATGGCCCTTTTTCTACTGGGAATGGGTAGGCAGACCTTCTTTTCACCGACTCATAGATCGCCATTGCCTCTGCCACCATGGATCCGGGGTGTTGCAAATTCGAAGGCAAGACGATCGTATTCGACTCTTTGGCCAACTGGCGGAACGCCTCAATATACTTTTCCGCGATCTGCAAAGAGGCTGCTTTTTCTCCCCCCGTTTGCGCCAACGCTTCAGCAATCAGATTGATCCCTTTTGCCGATGCGCAAGAGAGCGCCTCAATCGCCTCGGCCTCCCCTTTTGCCCGGTTGACTCGGTCGATTTGCGCCGCTTCCGATTCATTGATCCGCGATTGCCTGACGCCCTCCGATTCCAGAATCTTGGCCCTCTTCTGCCGTTCCGCCGTCATCTGCAATTCCATCGCCTTCCGAATATCCTCAGGCATCTTAATATCTTTGATCTCATAGCGCAAACAGCGCACGCCCCAACTCACCGCAGCTTCATTGATCGCCTCTACGATCTTGGCATTCAGCGATTCCCGCTCCTCAAACGTCTTATCTAGGGGAATTTTACCAATCTCCGATCGCATCGTTGTCTGCACCAATTGCGTCAGAGCATGGATCGGGTTCTTCACACCGTAAGAGGCGGCGACAGGATCAAAAACCTTGATATAGACAATGCCATCGAGAATCACGCTTACGTTATCTTGCGTAATCGCCGTCTGCTCGGGCACCTCGATCGCCTCTTCCTTCAATGAGTGCTTACTGGCAATCTCATCGGCAAATGGCAAAATCCAGTTCAATCCCGGCTCCAATTGCCTTGTAAAGCGGCCCAATCGCTGCACAATCCACACCTGCTGCTGGGGAACGATCTTCACGCCCCTCAGCAAGAAACCCAACACCAACAGCAAACACAAAAATAGGATAATCATAAGCAAGCCAGCTTAGTGCAAAATTTCTTTTTGGGGAAGGGGTACTATGTTTGAGGAAAGACGCTGAGGAGATAGATTCTTTTGGGGAAGGCTTCTGTGAGGGCCTGGCTGGCTAGGAGAAGGTCTTCGACTGGGTTGGAGACGTCGAAGAGGAGGAGGGTGCCGTTTTCTTCTAAGCCGGCGTCTTTGTATTCGAGAGTAGATCTGAGGGATTTGGTGAGCGGAATGTCGAGGAGAGAGGCGAAGATTTGGGCAATGGCGTGGGAGTTGGGCATGGGGATGATGGCGTCGGGAGGGGGCCAATCGAGCTGGAACCATTGCAGGATGGCAAAGCCCGCTAGACCGTGAGTGGCTTCGGGGTCGAGGAAACGGGCCGGCGACTCGGGATCGAACACAAAGGCGCGGGGAGGGAGGCGGAGGTGTTGTCGACATTGGGGACAAAGGTCGTGTTTTGTGTCGATTTCTTCAAAGCAGTGGTGGCAGCGGGAGGAGGGGTCGGGAGGGATGCAGTTGAGCCAGCAGGAAGGACAGAGAAATTTGGTTTCGCAGGGCTCTTTGCAGGAGAGGCAGAGAGGGGGGAATAT
>CAYWKW010000119.1:0-4539 GCA_964458995.1 uncultured bacterium
CTCCGCGAAGTCCCCTAACGTCGCTTTACCCGGCACTGGGGTACACGGATTCTTCGGCCATTGGGCAATACCTTCCAGCGGACGCCGGCCGGCGGCCAGCCGCCTGTTCTGCTCACGGCCATTGACGTGCGCCGATTCGTCCGCAAACTCATCGAGGGAGAATTCCCCGACCTCTCGGTCGTCTCCTACCAAGAGATCGTCCCCGAGATCCGCATCCAACCCCTCGGTAGAGTCCAGCTGACATAGAGACCAGGGCTTTTTTGAGGAGAGTTCCTATTTTCTTTCATCAGCACAGAGATCGAAAATGAGACACAGAGATCACAGAGGGAGTTTTTTTTAAGGATTATGCAAGTTTCTGAATGTTCTTTTTAGAGACATGAATAGAAGGAAATTCCGCTTTTCCAAAAGTAGGTTTAATTTCCAAATCGCAACCTAGGCCAAGTAAACAATTCATCAATCGTTCGATTGTAAATTCAGACAATAATCCCCTTACTATTTTGGAAACTTTTGGCTGATCCACTTTCATTAGAATGGCGGCTCTAGCTTGTGTCAATTTCCTGTGCTTAATAATTGTACTAATCAGTAGTGCAAGATCGGATTTTGCATTGGCTTCTTTTGGGTTCTCATATCCAAAATCGGCAAAAACATTTCCTGAGCTAATCTCGTACTTAATTTTTTTAGCTTTTTTTCTTTGCATAATGATCCTTATATATTTGCTCTGCCCATTTAAGGCGCTGCTCAATCAGCTCTCTATCTTCTTTTGGAACCTCAGATCCTTTTTTGCTTTTTTTCTGAAAAATGTGAATCACAAACACAACTTCCTTGTACTTTACTGTATACAATTCTCTAAAAGTTGAACTGAGGTAATCACCCACCACTTCAAATACTCCACTCCCATGATGCCTGTAAGGCTTGGCATCTTTGTGCGTTTCTCCATTAAGAGCCATTTTCAACGCAGCAGCAAACAAATCTTTCACTTCTTGGGGTAACTTTTCCGCAGCCTTTCTGCTAGAAGCCAGATAGATCAATTGTCTTTCGAAGTCACCCATCCTCGATCCTTATATCCCATATTATGCCAATATCAGCATATTCTTTCAACAAAAACAACACAGGGCCTTGACTCTAAGAGCCTTGAAAATAAGAATTTGTTGTCGAACATAAGATAAAAGACCAGGGCTTTTTTGAGGCGCCCCATTTTCTTTCCCTTTCCCTCTGTGTCCTCTGTGCCTCGATTTCTATCTCTGTGCTGATATTGTGTCCAAGCTTGCAGGCCACTGCACAGCGCTAGCCCCACCCAGCCTGACCATCCTGTTAATATATTTTATTCAAATCCTGTAAATGTATAAGATCCAGATTGGGTAGGGCTATGGTCGAACCGCGCATTTCACATGTTTTTCCTGTAAGTCAGCAGGGTGTTAAAGAAATTCAACAGGAAGTCGCCGCTGATGAGGCCATGCAGGTCGAATCAGATGCAGACTTAGATCAATATTTCGAATTGTCATTGTTCAATCCCATGGCTCAGGCTCAACGCTTTAGAAGGTTGGACGAGATCCATAACAAAGAGACCAAAAAGTCTGACGAAACCGAAGAAGTCGAAAAAAAAATATTGGATGTTGAAAAAGTCGATGAGGCTTCCGAAAGATTCCAGAAAAATAACTACGAGTTGAGCGCAAAAACATTGAGGATTTTAAAGTCGCAGGTCTCAAGCAGCGATAAGCCAGATGATATACTGAAAAAAGTTGAGGCGGTTTATGCGGATGCAGCGCTGGCCGATGAGGCTCTGGACTTCTTAATCGAGGTGAGCGATGGCCAATTGATGTTGGCCACTCAGGAGGCCAAGGAAAAACTCAACAAGGATCGAGGCAAAGAGATCCGGGCCGGAAGAAATATGGGCGCCCAGGCGAGAGAATTCGCAAAACAGGGGCTGGGGTCCCCAACGAATTTGAGGGATTTGTACCGGGACATCACGCTCAACCCGAGAGATCCACTCAAATTGTTCGATGAGCTGACAGAAAAGTTCCGCTTCCCCAAGTTAAAAATGGCCATCCACTTCATTCTCCATTCACTGGGAAGCGATATGAAATCAAAGGGGTCCTCGATTCAAAGAGCCGAATTGAAGAGGTTGTTTGACGAAACGAGGTCAATCCAGGGCATTTTGGGCGTTTTCCGCTTCTTCCAATCGCGAATGAGGCTCATCCAAAGAGAATTCAGCTCCTATAAACTGATGATGCCCTCCCGATTGGATTTCGAATTGCTGGCTAGACTGTTTGCCAAGATCATCGCCGAGAGATTCATGAACCCTGAAAAAATCATGCAAACCTCCAAATTGATGGGAATTGCCGAAGAGACTGCCGCCCAAATCATCATCTTTTCGCAAATGAGGGACGCGCTGAAACAAATTGCCCCCAAATATTTCCGCGATCCACGCCACCGCGATGAGCTTATGAAGGCCTTCATCGACACCATTGAAAAACTGGAAGATCAGCTGGAAGAGGAAGAAGAATGATCAACGCATTTGAAGAGCTTCTCGGCGCTTTAGGCAAAGTGTTCGATCTAAATTTACGCATAGACCGCTCCAATGCCTGCTCGATCCAATTGCGCAGCTTGGTGCTGCAGCTGCAACTCGATGTTTCCCAGGAAAATCTTTGGATTTTTTCTAAACTCATTGAGGTGCCGCCAGGCAGATTTAGAGAAAATGTTCTCAAAGAGGCGCTCAAGGCCAACTCGCTTCCCGATCCGCGCGTGGGAGCTTTTGGTTACGTCGCTGCAAGCAACCATTTAGCCCTTTTCCAAAATTATCCGCTGACGGTTCTGAACGGAGATCGCTTGGCGGGTCTGATTGGCGCTTTCATCGAAATGGCAGAAGGTTGGAGAAAAGCGGTCGCCAGCGGCCAGACTGCTCCCCCTTCAACTCGGCAAGCCAAGCCTTTTGGTTTAAAATGAGAACGTCCCCTCATTGGGCGAAAATCGGCCTAAGGCCCCATCACGGAATTTGCGTTCCCCTTTTTTCTTTAAGAACGGAAAAAAGTTGCGGAATTGGAGAGTTCACCGACTTAATCCCTCTGATTAACTGGTGCAAAAGCCTAAAACTCGACTGCATCCAACTTCTCCCTTTGGACGATACCGGAACAGATCCAAGCCCATATAACCCACTCACTTCGTGTGCCTTGGACCCCGTCTATTTGGGTTTGTCCCACTTGCCTGATCCCGGCAAAGATTTGCTCCTCGAATTGGACCTCTTCACTCCCCTAACTCGATCGCAAAGAGTCCACAGAAACGAAGTGAAGAAAATGAAGCTAGAGTGGCTAAAAAAATACTTCGCTAAAGCGTTTAAAGATATTTCGCAAACTACTGATTATAAAGGATTTATAGAAAAGAATGGGTGGCTTGAGCTCTATGGGCTTTTTCTCGCTTTGAAAGGGGAATTCGGTGGAAAGCATTGGCGCGATTGGCCTGAAAAATATGCCCATCCGGAACCACAGCAGATTGAACTGAGGCAGGGGGCCGTTGATTTCCATTCGTTTGTCCAATTTCTTTGCCATTCGCAGTTGAGAAAAGCGAAAGAGCACGCCTCTAAAAATGGCGTTTTTATCAAAGGAGATATCCCCATTCTTATCAGTCAAGATAGTGTCGATGTTTGGTCGAATCGCTCCCTTTTTAACTTAGATTATGCGGCGGGCGCTCCCCCCGACTATTACAATCCAGATGGGCAGAATTGGGGTTTCCCCCTTTTTGATTGGGAACAGATGCGCCACAGAGCCTTTACCTGGTGGAAACGGAGGCTCGCTGTTGCGGAGCCATTTTTTCATATCTACCGGATCGATCATGTGGTTGGATTTTTCCGCATCTGGGGCATTCCCCAAAAAAAGGAATTGGATGGAGCCCATTTTATCCCATCTGAGCGCGATCTCTGGGCTGGGCTTGGAATCGAACTACTCAATATGCTGATTGAGTGCTCCCCCTTACTGCCCATTGCGGAAGATCTGGGAACGATCCCTGAAGAGGTCTACCCGATCTTAAAACAGTTAGGCATTTGTGGGACCAAAGTGGTCCGGTGGGAGAGATACAAAGGGGGCGATCGCGATTATATCCCCTACAGCAAATATGAACCGTTTAGCATGACGACTCTATCTACTCCAGACATAGATCCATTGGGAACGTGGTGGAAAAAGTTTCCTGCCGAATCGGTCCCATTTGCCAAGTTTAAAAATTGGGAATATCATTCTGAATTGGCGACGAAACAGCGCCTGGAGCTCCTTCGCGACGCGCACCATACGCCGAGTTACTTCCATATCAATCTATTGCAAGAATATCTGGCCCTTTTTCCTGAACTTGTGTGGCTCAATCCAGAAGATGAGAGGATCAATGTTCCAGGAACTACCTTACCGACAAATTGGACCTATCGATTCCGCCCCTTTTTAGAAGAAATCGCCGAGCACAAAGGGCTTGCCGACGCCCTCCAACAAATTTTGTAAAATATCCAGGTGAATTCAAAAGTTGGGAATATGCCAAGGAGGCGCCCTGAATTTGAGTCAGCGA
>CAYWKW010000120.1:0-4517 GCA_964458995.1 uncultured bacterium
CCACAAAAAACAAACTCGTCACGGGCATACAGGGAAAAATCTTCGACGTTGCCGTCGATATCCGCCCCGACTCTCCCACCTTTGGGCAATGGGAATCTGTGATTCTCGACGACGAAGCGCATCAACAATTTTTCATCCCGCACGGCTTTGCCCATGGTTTTTGTGTTCTCACAGAGACAGCCCGCGTCCATTACAAAGTGAGCGCCTACTACGATCCGAAAGAAGAAAAATCGATCCGGTGGAACGACCCCGATCTTCACATCGCTTGGCCCATCCAAAATCCGATCCTCTCGGAGCGCGACGCACAAAATCCTCTCTTCAAGGAGGTGTTCCATGCTTTGGATACCGGGCGCTAAAGGACTCGTCGGCTCCGCCCTCGCAAAGCTTGCCCCCAACGCCCTGCAAACAGGACATGAAATCGACATCAGCAACCGAGCCGCGGTTGAGACCTTTATCAAACAACACCCGCAAATCAGCCGCATCATCAACTGCGCCGCTTTTTCCATGGTCGATGCAGCGGAAGAGCACCGGAATCTCGCCTACGCCGCCAATGTCTTGGGCCCAGAAAATCTCGGCCGAGCGAAAATCCCCTGGATCCACATCTCCACCGATTACGTATTTCCAGGCGATGGAAACCGCCCCCTTACTGAGACCGATCCGACTGGCCCCGTCAATTACTACGGCCAGACCAAACTCCTCGGTGAACAGAGAGCCCTCGCTCTCGGCGCCTGTGTCGTCCGCACCTCTTGGGTCTTTGGCTCTGGCGGCAAAAATTTTGTCTCCAAGCTCCTTCAACTCCTCCAAACAGAATCTGAAGTCCGCCTCGCCAACGACCAGTGGAGCCGCTTCACCTACGCCCCCGATCTAGCCGCCGCCCTTCTCAAACTGCCCCCCGAACCCAGCCTCTACCACTACGCTAACCAAGGCGTCGCCACCAAGTACGAATTTGGCCTGGCTCTCTCCGATCGGGTGATCCCCGTTCCCAGCTCTTTTTTCCCTGTCCCCTGCAAGCGGCCCATCTATACCGCCCTCGACACCACGAAAATAGAACAGTTTCTCCCCATTCGCCCTTGGCAGGAAGCCCTCAAGGAGTTCTTATGCATCTGCTAGTCACAGGAGGCGCTGGCTTCATCGGCTCTGCTTTCATCCGCTATCTGCTCAAGAAACCCACTTTTCGGGGCAAAATCGTCAACTACGACCTCCTCACCTATGCCGCCAGTCTCGACGCTCTCAAAGGGCTAGAGGGGCATCCCCGCTACCACTTCATCCAAGGGGACATCCTCAACCAGCCTCTCGTTGAAAAAATTCTTTTGCAACACGAGATCGACCTCATCGTCCACTTTGCCGCAGAAACCCACGTCGACCGGAGCATCGCCTCCGCCCTTCCGTTCATCGAAACCAACGTCAAAGGGACTCTCTCCCTCCTCGAGGCCGTCCGCAAATACCCCCACATCCACTTCCACCACGTCTCCACCGACGAAGTCTACGGCTCTCTCGGCGAGAGCGGCGCCTTCAATGAAAATTCTCCTTACCGCCCCTCTTCTCCCTATTCGGCCTCCAAGGCCGCCTCCGACCACCTCGTCCGCGCCTTCGCCCAAACCTACAACCTCTCCACCACCCTCTCCCACTGCAGCAACAACTACGGCCCCTGCCAATACCCCGAAAAGTTCATCCCTCTCATGATCACCCACTGCCTCGCCAAAAAGCCCCTTCCCATCTATGGCCGCGGCGCCAATGTCCGCGACTGGCTCTACGTCGACGACCACGCCGACGCCCTCTGGACCATCCTCCAAAAAGGGAAAAAGGACCAAACCTACGACATCGGCGGCAAAACAGAATTGAGCAACCTAGAGCTCCTTCACCTCCTCATCGAGCTCCTCGAACAAAAGATCCCTGGCGACTACCGCTCCCTCATCCGCTTTGTGCAAGACCGCCCCGGCCACGACTACCGGTACGCGCTCGACACTGCGAAAATAGAGAAAGAACTCGGCTGGAAGCCGAAGGTGAGTTTAAGAGAGGGTTTGAAGAAAACGATTGAGTGGTATTTAAGAAAAGCCCCCCATTCTGGAGGGCTTATGGGTGTTATCTAACGCTTTGGATGAAAGCTTCTTCGTTAATCAAAGAGCTGTTTCTCCACATAGTTTGACCTGAAGGGGAGCCAACTAAAACTCTAGTCCCTTCAATGAAGGCTTGGTAAAAAGAATGAGAGAGGTAAGTTGCGAGAGAGGAAGCTCCTTCAGCTGTGCTAGTGGCGGCAGAACTTGCCATCGTAGCGATTTTGTCAGAAGCAACTGCTCCGAAAACAGCCAATGCTTGCGCATTGTTGTATGCGTAAAAACCGGCTGCGCCTAGAGTTGCTGCGCCAGCGACCATTCCCATTGCTTGGATCGGGTGAGCTTGGCAGTAAGAGGCGACTTTAGACATCCTAGCTCTGAAAGACGAAACTGTCTTTTCTTCGACCTTTACCGGCTCAGAGGAAACTTCAAATGTTTTTTCTTCATCGCGCGCTTCCGTCTTTGTGAGCTCTTGTTCAGCCACTGCATCAGCTAAAGCTTCACAATCCGTGGCAATTTTTTGGAAGAGAGGGCTGACAGGGACTTGCTCAAAAGGGACCATCTCTTTCGACTCTTCTTCGCTCACGTCTCCCGAAGAAACTTCTTCGAAGAGGTCCGAGGCTCCGCATCCGGAGAGAACGTCAGCTTCTTCGCTGATATCTGAGAGGCTATCGGGCCACTCAGCTGAAGACGCGCTTAACGGTGCTGCAGGAACTGCCCCTTCGTTTTTGGGTTGAACAGCGGGTTCCACATTTTGAGTCTCTTCCGTGACGTTTTTAGGCGGCAGGAAGACAGTAGCGAGGAATGTAGCCAGGGCTGCGAGAGTCGCGATGGCTAAAGCGGCGATGAGGGTTACAGGGCCTCCAAAAATTGCGGCGGCAATCGTGCCAGCTGCGAGCACACCAGACATCGAGCCAGAGGCGATCCACTGGACTTTTCTGTTTTTCAAGTTCCCTTCTGCTACCTGTCTCAGAGATAGTGAAGGTTGCGCATCAAAAATCTTTTGTGTAGTTGTTGACATGTGTATCTCCGTATATTTATTTTGTAAGTATTGTAAAATATGCGGGCATTTATTGTTACTGTAATGATGATTTTATAATTGTAAATTATTTACTTGTGGGTGCAGACAAAAAAGAACCCCTCTCGATGAAGAAAGGGGTTTGAAGTTAAACTTAAAAAATGAGTTTAGAAGCAACGATCTCTGAGTAATTATAGTTGCCAATGGCCTCACCAAGGGTCTCAATGGTTGATATGACAGGCCTTGCAGCATCTTCTGCAAAATATTTAACTCTGTTCGAGAGAATCCCGATCTCACAAGCAGCAGTCTGTGCAAAACTGCTTACAGTTTCGCCAGCTGTCTCTGCGTAAGTCATTGCAGACTTAATTGCGCCTTCACCTGCAGACACAAGATTTGCCGTTGCCATAGTGACAATTTCTGGCAGTCTATAAGCAGTGGTGAGTACTTGACCTACAGCATCACTTACGATTGGGTAAGAAAGTGCGTAGTTTACTCCAGCAAAAGTAGCCAAACCAGCAGCGGCAAGAGCTACAGAGAGAGTTAAGTGAGGATGAGCTTTTACAAAAGCATTCACTTTATTTTTACCATTTTGAAAGCGGCTTATTTGAACCGTTTCAGGAGTTGTGTTCTGCTCAACAACAGGAGTTGGTGCAGCAGGTTCTTCTGATTCAGTAAAAGGAGCAACCCATTCATCAGCAGGAGTAGCGTCTTTAGCTGCTTCAGTGACTACTGGTTCAGCAACAGGAGCTGTTTGAACAGGAACTGTTTCTTCCACAGGTTCTTTCGCAGTTTCTGCAACAACTTCTTCAGTCTTTGTCGACTCGACTGTGACGTTCTTAGGCTTCATAACAAGAGAGGCCAAGAAAGCGACGAGGGCTACGATGGCCGCAACAGCTAACGCTGCGATCAAAGCAATAGGTCCGCCGAACATAGCGGCTGTTACCGCTCCGCCAGCAAGCATTGCGCTTGTCGAGCCAGAGGCGATCAGTTGGACTTTACGTCCACTTAAATTTTCAGTTACACGTTCCTTAAGGTTAAAAGAAGGAACTGTTATTACGTTGCTAATAGATGACATAATTTATCTCCGGTTTAATATATGCGTAAATTATACAATGAAATGGCAATTTAATTTAACTACAATAGTAAGTATGTATTAAGTAAAACATTTCATCCAGCCGAATAAACTTTTCTCTTTCTCTTTTTGAGGAGGAAAAATTTGATTATAGATGTCGGCGATGTCTTCGGAGAGTTGGGATACGCTCTTGAGAAGGCGGAGGGCATTTTTTGTTTGGTCGGCGTCAACTGAAAAATTGATTGGCATGGACCCGTCGCTAGGGCCGAACTTCCATTGGGAGAGTTCCGTATAGTTTCCGGGAATGGAGTCGGTATTGGCATAATAGACGAGGGACTGTTTGTGGCCGAGATAGACCTCTAGGAAGGGGCGG
>CAYWKW010000121.1:0-4455 GCA_964458995.1 uncultured bacterium
CAATAGCACCGAAGGTGATATACCAGCCGAAGGCTGGGCCCGGGGTTTCCTTGTTGCCATCTATCCTGTAGCCCGCCATCAGGCGGGCGTATCTTGTAGGCTCGCGCATGCGAGCCGTCATCTTTAGCCTCGCAGAGCGAGGCGTTATCCTGTTACTTTTCTCTAGCCTGCAGGCCGCACCCTGTTTCTTCAATCCTGTTACTTTTCTCTAGCCTGCGGGCCGCACCCTGTTACTTTGCTCTGGACTGCGAAAAGGCTAGGTCATCTTTGCGTAATTCTTTTTTACGATATTCCAGATCGCGTCGGCTCTGGCCTTTCGTCTTGCAGTTCTATCATTTTCCTCGGATCCTGAAAATTTTTCCATGTCAAATTCTGGGGCAAACGCAATTTGAATCGGACACCGCTTAGTCAGACGTACCTCGCCGAGCTCTTTTTGAATCGTTTCGGGCGGGGGAAGAATGTCGTAAGTGGCTAAGATAAAAGGATAAAAGTGGGTTCGGGTTTTCGCTTTTCGGGCCATGAGATAAAACATCTCGATGCTCTGCGGATCGAAGGGGGCTACTTCTACATGGCCGCTGGCTCCGCGCCGGTCGCGCCCGCCGCTCGGCGCCACATAGATGATTTTGCCCCCCTCTTGCAAGAGGCGGCTCATCAGCTCCATCGTGTTCTTATTGTGGAGCTGCTTCTGCGACTTGAGTTCGGGAGGATTGTCGATGTAGCGTTTTGAATAGATACAGAGGAGGTCGCATCCCATGCTAAACGGGATGGCGAGCGGATCGGTGACGACTCTTTCTCCCGCCACATAGATGATTTTTTCCCCGATATGGGGGTGCGTTTTTTCGAGAAGAATGGAGATCGCCTGGGGGTCGGTTTCTGTCTGGTGGTTGGCGAGCAGAATGCAATTTTCGCCCCGCTTGAGTTGGCCGTCCATTTCTTTCAGAACTTCGAGGCCGTGCACGCGGGAGTGGGGCAGATCGACGAGGGGGCGGATGAAGTCTAAACTGAATTTGTAGCAATCGATCGGTTCGCGCACCTTTTGATGGTACGGCTCAAAGACGAAAGGATCCTTCAATTGCCTTTCTAAAAGTTGCCGAAAGAGTTGCAATGTGGCGTCATTGTTGCATGGCGCGATCGCCTCTTTGTAACCTTGATAAAATTGAGTGAGAATTTTTTGGTACTTCTTAGGAAGACCTTCAGGTTTCAATTTTTTGTCCATTGATTGACGAATAAAAGAGGAATTCATTGAGGTGGAGACTGTCGTTGATAGCAAATTCCAAATGGGCATTCGATTTGCTGGCCAGTTTCTCGTAATAATCTTTGTCGCCGCCATCGAGGTACTTGTTTAAGTCGGGATGGACGATGAGCTTAAGGGCAAATTGATTGTGGCAGAGGATCAGCTTTTTGAGGGCCCGTTCAATTTCAACGGAGACGCTCTCATGTGTTTTCACAAGGCCGCTTCCTGAGCAGTAAGGGCAGGAGGTGTAGATCGTTTGCGAAAGGGACTCGCGGCTCCTTTGGCGCGTCATTTCAACAAGGCCAAATTCGCTCATGCCGAGAATGGTGCACTTCGCCGTGTCTTCTTTCATGCACTCTTTCAGACGTTCGAGAACGCGTCTTTGGTTTTTGCGCGAACGCATGTCGATGAAGTCGCAGATGATGAGGCCGCCCACGTTGCGGATGCGCAGTTGTCTGGCGATCTCTTCAGCCGCTTCCAAATTGATGCGCACGAGCGTCTCCTCGACGTCTCCGCCGGAAGGGTTTGCGGAGCTGCGTCCCGAGTTGACGTCGATCGTGTGCATCGCTTCTGTGCGATCGAAAAAGAGGTAGCCTCCAGAGCCTAGCCAAATTTTTCGCTTCACAGCGCGATCGATCTCTTTTTCGACGTTGAATCGCTCAAACATGGGCACTTTATCGCGGTAGAATTCGAGCTTGAGGGGGTGCTCGTCCATGTATTTTTGGTAGAGATGCTTGCATCTTTGATAGGTGGCGTGATCGTCGATGAGCAATCGATCGATTTTTTTATCGACGCACAGGGTGACGACTCGTTTGATCAGATCCGATTCTTCGAAAAGGAGGGCCGACTTGCTGGCCTTGTTGAATTTCTCCACAATCATTTGCCAGTTTTGGAGCAATTCGGTCGCCTCTTCCACGAGCTGATCGGTGGTGGCGTTGGAGCTGGCGGTGCGGCAAATGAGGCCCATATCTTGGGGCATTTCGAAGGAGCGGATCAATTTCTTCAGCCGATCGCGCATTCCCTTGTCTTCGATTTTTCGGGAAACGCCTCGATGGGGGTTGTTGGGCAGCAATACCAAATAGCGGCCGGCGATCGAGATATTCGATGTGAGCCTTGCGCCTTTGGTGCCAATGGGCTCTTTCACCACTTGCACAAGCACGGGCTGGTCGATCTTCAGCAATTGAGAAATCTCTTTTGCTTTTGGCGCCGATTCCATCTTGGAGATGTCGTAATCCAAATCGAAGTCCATGTCGAACATCTCTTCGAATTTTTTCGTATTTTCCAAGATGTCGCTGATGTGGATAAAGCCGTTTTCCCCTTCATTGATGTCGATGAAGGCCGACTGGATGTTGTGGAGGATATTGGTTACCCTGCCGCGGTAGATGTTGCCCGTAATCTGGCGCGATTTCTTCCGGTCGAAGATGAGGTCGTGCAGTTGGCCATGCTTCAAGTAGGCGTAACGGATCTCTTTCGATTCAACATTGAGTAAAATTTCATGCATACTTAAGCTCGCTTTGGGATCAATGATAACCGATTGATAATTTATTCTGAAGCACTTCAAGAAATCTTTCTTGAGCTAGCTCGATGGCGCCGAGAACCCCGTTCGCAAAACCGCGGGGCGTCGAGTAGCCATGGCACTTAATCACAATTCCTTTAACGCCAGCTAGAAGAGCACCCGGGTACTCAGAATAGTGGAGCGATTGGAATTTTTTGAGTTCGGGGGCGTTGAGGCGGTCGAGGATCAGACTGGCGATCCCTTCGCCTGTTTTAAGGAAGACATTGCCCGTAAATCCATCGGTGATGAGGACATCGACTTCGCCATCAAAGACCGAGGTGCCTTCAATGTTGCCGGCAAAGTGAAAAGAGCCGCGCTTCTTTTGCAACTCATGGTAGGCAAGGCGAATCTCTGATGTCCCTTTGGAGGCTTCGGAGCCGATGTTTAAAAGGCCAACGGTCGGTTTCTCTATGCCGCGGGCTTGCTGATAGGCGGCGCCGATGAGGGCGTATTGGACTAGATGGATCGCTTTGGCTTGGACGTTGGCTCCCACATCGAGAACGGCAACGGGGTTCTTTTTGGTTGGCATGAGGGTTAAGAGGGCCGGTCTTAGGATTCCTTTCAAGGTGGAGAGGACCATTTTGGCTGAGGAGACGAGGGCGCCAGTATTGCCCGCAGAGACAAAGGCATCGAGCTTCCCCTCTTTCAAAAGGCGAAGGCCAATCGTCATGGAGGCATTTTTTTTCCGCCGCAAGGCGAGGAGGGGATGCTCTTCCATAGTGATGAATTCAGGAGCGGGAATGAAATGGAAAGGCTTCGCCTCTTTTTCCATTTCGGGGGCGCCGATTGCGTAAATGGCGGCGCCGCTGGGCATAGGAGTCCCTTTTAGAAATTCCAAAAGAGCTTGGGGAACATTGTCATTCCCCATTAAATCTACGCCAATCCTATGCAGTTGCGCCAAATGTCTGGCCTTTGTATTGGCCACAAGAGGGGCAAATGCGGTGCGGGAGCCGTTGTTTGCCGCAATTGGGGCAGTTGGATAGATTCTTCGGTTTTTTCGCATGGTGCGAACGGCGTGAATTTTTCTTCGCGTTCGATGTGCGGTTACGTGGTACAGCCATTGTTGTCTCCTATTATTTTAAATCATCCATGTCGGCAAAGGGGAAGTAGGTTGTTTTGTCCGACCGCGTTTTAGAGCGTAAAAAAGGCTCCATCGTGACTCGTTCAGGACACTTTCCTCCATTGCATTCGACCGTTTTCGGAAGTTCAATCAAGAGCGCTTCTCGCAAAGCATCGCTATAATCAAAAACAGCGCTCGGAATCTCTTCGACGGCCTTCGTATAGTAAAAATTGTCGACCTTCAATTCTGCTTCGATCATCTGGTTGCAAACCGCGCACGGCATAGAAACCCTCGTCTGCGCCTTCAAGTGGATGATCAGATGATCGTCGGTCAAGTAGGCTTCCCCCTGCACTTTCACCGGAATGCAAAAGCGAAGTTCCTGCTCCTCGGGTCCCAGAAACGAAGGATTGAGCCCCTCCTCAATTTTTTGAGTATGGCCCCCTTTCAGACGATCGATCAAAATTTTAAAATCATCTAACATAAAACGCCGAGTTTAAACTACAAGGCCTTAAAAATCTATACCGAAACTGCTTGAAGAATCGGGAATATGCCAAGGAGGCGCCCTGAATTTGAGTCAGCGAAGCGGCGCCGAAGGCTCAAGGGGTC
>CAYWKW010000122.1:0-4310 GCA_964458995.1 uncultured bacterium
TTGGAGGGCCTGTTTTTTTGTTTTTCCCTGAGTCATAATATCTAAGAATGCGACCTCAACAAGCCACCACGAACTCTTTTCATCCTTCCAAACTTTTCCTTCGATTTCCATGCTATTTCTAAGCCTTCTTTTTAGGTGGATTGTTTTTCGCTTTGTTGATGATCTTTTTTGCTAATAGTTCATTGACCTCATTATGCCTGGGAATCGGTTCTGTTGCTTCGCCGTTGGTCCAGACTTCGTGATTACCCCCTTGTCGTTTTAGAAACCAACCCAAACGAATCAATACTTTCTCCAGTTCTTTCTTCTTCATTGTACACTTTTTTGTGAACAGAGTCAAAGATACCACAAGAAAAAGATTTTTTGAAAATGGAAAATACTAAAAGAGAAAGGATTAATCTTCCAATGGCTTTGATTCAATCTCTTCTGCTGGGAGGTGCGGAAGGCTTCCCTCCGCCAGTGCCGCCGATTTTCGACGAAAATCGTGCGGAATAAATCGATGTGAGCGCCCAGACATCTTTTCGACTCGCCCCACTTTGTGAAATTTTCTTTTCGTAAACGCAAGCTTTTGGTAGAAAGTTTGCGCTCATTTTGCGGTTGGAAAATAAACTGGGCTTTTCGTATGAATAGGATTTTGGTCTTCTGCATAAGTTTCTTGGCTGTCTCTATTTATCCTTCTGAAATAATCTCAAGAATACCACTTCGCTCGTTTCCTTTCTTAAGCTATCAAAAATTTGTCGAAATTGAAATTGATGGACATCCCTATTTAAGTCTAGTTGATACCGGATCCGCATTCTCAATGATCAGAAAAGATGTCTTAAATGAAATAACAAACAAAAGTTATGTTTGTGATTCTGAATACGTTGGAATTAAAGGGGATAAATACCTTACTCCAAATTTCCAAATTCCTGAAGTTAAGATAGGAGATTTTTGTACGGAGTCAGTTTTCAAAGAAGAAGATGAGAAATTTTGGACAGATGGCTGCACGATTGATGGTTATTCGTTCATCAACTCAGTTAAAATATACCTCATGTACCAGGTCTATCGTGAAGCAGTAATTGGAAGGGATCTATTTCGAAAATTCGCCTGTGTTTTTGATTTTCCTCACTCTTGTATTTTTATAGCCGATAATATGGATCATTTAATTGGAAATGCGGATGAATTTTGTGTTGTACCATTTGAAATGGGAACAGCCGGGGTCGTCTTGTCCGTTGAAACTGATTTAGGGGAAAATAGTTTCCTCTTGGATTCTGCTGCAACTAGGTCATTTATTAACTTTTCAGCAGTATGCGAACGATGTCAGGGGTCAGAAACATTTTTTAGTAAGAGATTGAGAGTGGGCAGCAACGATTTTGGCGGCTGGAAATTTAGAAAAATGAAAATAGCAAGTGAGTTCGGTGATATAGACGGAATTCTTGGAATCGATTTCTTTAATAGGAACTTGATTGGTTTAGATTTTGAATGCAAGCTGGCTTATATCCACTCGCCCAAAATAGGATCCAAAGAACGTTTTACCTACTGGATAAAAAGCTGTTTCGGGAAGTGATAAAACCTATTGACCTTGCTACAACGCTTGGCGTATCATTCGTAGCCCTTCAGAAATTCAAAAAGGGTTCTTTATGGCTACTCTCACTCGTGCAGGCGCTCAGAGCGTAGTGGATTACGCTTATAGGGTTTTAAAGCATGCAGATTACAGCCAACCTGATGAGTCGACGATGCGGGCCGTCTCTACCCTGGTCAATGAGGCGACGGCCAGGAGTTTTCTCAGGACGGATGCGGTCTTGCAAAATCGCACCGCAATACAGAAAGGGGTTCGGGAGTTGCGACAAGCCCCACGCTTGCGCGGTTCGGGCAGTGATGCAGCGCCCCCTTTGTTAAAGGGACTCAATACTTACGAACAGATGAGCGTTGTGGCGACATGGGTCGATCAGACCGACTTTTCTCCCGGGGAGAGAAGAACCCTGGCTTTACATCACGAGGACGGCCCTATCCCAATCTCTATGAAAGCACCACCAAAAAGTGATATGGACCTTTATTCCGTGTTAATTGGAAATTCAAGGGGGACGTTGAAAGGTCCTTCGTATCCAGAATGGCAGGAAGAGGATCCTCAAGGGACGCCACGCGAAAGATTTATGAAGCCTTTGGACGCCCTTGAAATGCAAAGGACGGGAAGGGGAGACGGGGCTTTGCTTCTCAAAAAAGGAGCCTACGAGAGCGGCAGGATTGACAATGGCTGGAGGTACGCGGTCTGTGAACCGGATGGGACGGCCGCTCCAGAGGCGTCTGTGGAATTGCCCAAGCAGAAAAGGCCGGCAGCTGCTATGGCTCGTGGATATGCGCCTGGATATAATTTAGCAGAAATGGTTGGAAAAAACCGGCTTAGGAGAAGCAACATTGCGCCTGAGCGCCTCTATGAGGATTTCTGTGAGGAGGGATATCGGGATGACGTCGTTCCTCGGGTCACTCCGCTGGGTATTGTAAGGGCTCTTCCATCGGCCGTTCGTGGCGATACGGCAGCGCTTGATTCCCTCGTGGGGATTCTGGATGCAACGCATTTGGGAGTATCTGAACTCCCTGTTGTGAAAGAGTATACGGCGGAGCGGTTAGGCTTTAGAGAGAGCCCCTAAAGAAAGTGGGATTACACTCTATAAATGTTAATATTTTTATAGATCTTCCGAACCTGCTCCCATCTCTTCCGCTTCAGGAACTGCAAGGATAGGGGAAAACCAGGGTCTGGAGGGGGATGGCTGAGGCGCAAACCTGGGCACTGAGCTGTCTCGACCTGAGTCGGAACGTGCAGGCAAGGCTTGTTGACCTTGTTCAATTGGCATTTGTGGGGCAGGGGGAGGGGAGAAATCAAAAGGTGTGTCTGTACTCCTCCTATCTGAACGTCCTGAATGAGAAGATCCGGCTTGAGACTCGCATCGAGGCGGTTGCGAACTTCCTCGTTTTTTTGGAACGAAGCAATGTCTTTGAGCAGGAGGTTGGGGGGATGCCAAAGAGGAGAGGTCTTCACGATCTCGTTTGGCCACGCTCTCAAACATAGCTTCTGCGGGGGTGGGAGTTGCTAACCGTCTGGGATCTATAGGTTTAAAACGAGGCTCTGCTTTTTCGCCAACAACATATTGGTTGAGGTGAACTACCCTCCCTGCTAGGCCACCAGCGGCTACAGGCCGACGTATTACCGGCTGAAGGGCTTTTGGCTCTTCGGCGCTTTTCGGGATATGGAAGGTGGTTGGTTCAATTGCCATATTTATTTTAACAAAATTATACTATGGTTTTTCTTTATTTCAAACTAAAAAAATCTTTATAATCCGTTACTTATGGCTGTCGAAAAAAATGATTTAGAGTAGAACAGGGGCGTATGATTGATTCTTCGAGGCATTCTTTAAAACTTTTAGGGAAAAAATCTGTCATCTTTTCCTTGAACTGTAAAATCCCTTTTTGCTAACCTCCCCGCTCAAAAAGGAAAAATATGAGTTGTGAGCCTCCATCAAATGCAGCCTGCGCGGCGGCGGGTTATTCATCTGCAATCCAAGCCAAAATCAAATTTGTTGCAGAAAATCCGGCTGTTCTTATGGACGCAGCTCATCAATGCACAGATAAGCAACTGCGAAAAAAGCTTCAGGTAGTTTACCCTGAAGGTTGCCCGGAACGGGTCTACCGCGTGGAAACACGGCATTTCGCTGAATTGGAAAAGGGGCCGCTTCATATCTTGTCTTGCAAGGCACAGGCTCTTTCATTATCGATCCATGTGGTTCGAAATTCGGAGGGCACAGCGGCTATTTATTTCCATTTTACTCCAGGAGATGGGAGCGTCAGTACTTGGCTTAAGGACCAAATGGGACTGGAACTGGGTCTTTGGGAGGTGGCTTTGGGTAGTGGTAAAGTTGTGGGTAGTGACTTCATAAGGAGTTTCATTAACCGTCTAGTCGAGAAACACGTATTGCCTTGGAGTTCTGATGAGATTGCCGGCATTTATCGTGTGCTTGTACTTCAAGAACAACTAGAGGAGGCCCACAACAATCAGCTGTTAAAGATAAAAGAAGTTATGAGCGATATAAGAAAGCAGATTCAAGATCTTCAAGAGCGGATAGAACAACTTGAAAGAGGTAAAAAAAGCGCTACAGGTACTATAAAGAAAGGATTCGAAGCAGAGCGCAGCCGAATGATGTTGGAAATGCCAAAGATTGGTCAACAGGTAGAGGGATTATCGCTCAATGTTCGCCCTGCACGGCAGGGTGGCGGGATTTGAAGTATACCGAAACTACTTGAAGAATCGGGAATATGGCAAGGAGGCGCCCTGAATTTGA
>CAYWKW010000123.1:0-4204 GCA_964458995.1 uncultured bacterium
CGTGAACGTGTGCGTGCCCGTGCCCTTGCCCGATTCCTTATCCAAAACTCGCGTTAAAAAGTTTAGCGCCGGGGTCCCCAAAGAAGCATCTTCTTTGGGGTAGGGTGCAGGCGGATCTCAAATTCAGTGGCTGTCCGACGCAAGCCCAGGGGGCGCTAATTATCGCCTCGATAATTGGGGAAGGGGCGGAGCCAGAAACCGATTGTTCAGGTTGTTTCGGTATAGCTAATAGATATTTCTATCTCCGCTGCCAAATCCCTTCAAAGACTTTAGCAGCGGGGCCCACCATCCGCAATCCGTCTTTCACATAGAACTCAAGGTCTCCGCCCGCACAAACTATACGAATCGGGTCCGGCCATCCGAAAATCTGACTCATTACCACCGCCACCGCAGCCGATCCCGTTCCACAGGCCAACGGCTCCCCTTCCAAGCCCCTCTCAAAGGTCCGTACACGAACATGGTCCTTTTGCACCTCCGCAAAATTGACATTGGTCCCCTTCGGCTGAAATTCGGGGTGATGCCGGATTGGCGCCACTGCCTCGATCATATTCAGTTTGTTAACTTCGGGGTCAAAAGTCACGACATGAGGTACTCCCGTATCCAGAAAGTAAATGGGTCTTTCGCAAATGTAAAGCCGCTTTACATTCAATCCGGTTGTGTATTGCTGCTTTACATTCAACCCGGTTGTGTATTGCTGCCCGTGTCCGATTCTTTCTTTCTCAACCGAAACTGGCATTAACTCGATGCTCACTTTATCCCCAGCCATCGAGGCTTCAACGATGTTTTCGCCGGTAGCGATCTGGTAGGTTTGTTGCGGCAGGCCGAGGTGGAGGAGAAAGAGGAAGAGACAGCGCAGGCCGTTGCCGCAGCTTTCGGCTTCAGATCCGTCGCTGTTGTAGATGCGCATCCGGAAGTCGGCTAGGGAGTCGTGTTGGAGGAGAATGAGGCCGTCGGCGCCGATGCCGAAATGGCGGTGGCAAAGCTGGGGAACGAGGGTCGGGTCGAAGAAGAGGGTGCGGTCGTCGATGAGGATAAAATCGTTTCCCGCACCGTGATACTTAACGAAGGAGAGCTTCGACATCTTTCATTGAAGTGACAATTTTGTCGAGAAGGCCAAATTCGAGGGCCTCTTCTGCGGTCATCCAATTGTCGCGGTCGATGGCCTTTTCAATGGCTTTTGTATCTTTGCCAGTAGCATGAACATAGATGTCGACAATTTGAGCCCGTGTCTTGAGCATCTCTTTCGCCTGGATTTCGAGATCGGTGGCTTGGCCGCGGATAACCCCGCCAATGAGGGGCTGGTGGATCATGATGCGGGCGTTGGGAGTAGCGAGCCGCTTTCCTTTGCCTGAAACTAGGCTGAGGAGAGATCCCATGGAGGCCGCAAGACCCGTAACCAGGGTAGTGACAGGCGATGAGAGCATCTTGATCTGATCCCAGATCGCAAAGCCCGAATCGACAGAACCGCCGGGGGAATTGATGATGAAGAGAATGGGCTTGCCGGGAGCCTGATGGTCTAGGTACCAAAGTTTGCGAATGATGTCTTTAGCGCTATCCGAGTCCACCGCATCGGAAAGGAATACACGGCGCTTCTCTAGGAGCGCTTGGTCGAGCTTGTCATTGACATATTTCGGTCTTTCTTCGCGTTCAGCTTCTGGCATATTGAATCTCCCTTTAGGAACTGTTCCTTCCCTTATTTTCCCTGCCGGGCTATTTTTAGTCGATCAATAGCTCTGGGTAGAGCGGAAAATCTTTCAAGACGCCGGCTACCCGTTTCTGGGCCCGCTGCATGACTTGAGGAGGAACCTGGGCTTTCGCCTTGGAGGGTCCGCCCGTCTTTTCATCGGTCAGCGGCTTTGCCTCTTTGAGAAGGTCGTAGATAATGGAAGCAATTTCTTTCATCTGCGCCTGCTTCATGCCCAAGGTCGTGGCCGCGGGGGTCCCGATCCGGATGCCCGAAGTATACCAGGCGCCATTGACGTCGCGTGGGATCGCATTCCGGTTGACGGTCAGCTTGGCTTCCCGAAGGAGGGTCTCCGCCTGGCGCCCAGTGAGTTTGAAGGTGCTGGCCACATCCATGACAAGAAGATGGTTGTCGGTCCCGTTGGTGAGAACGCGTACCCCGTGTTGGATCAGCGCTTCGGCCAAGACTCGGGAATTGTCGACGATCTGCTTAGCGTAGCGGCCAAAATCGGGGCTCAATGCCTCTTTGAAAGCGACTGCCTTGGCTGCCATCACCTGAGGCAATGGGCCCCCTAAAACAATCGGACATCCCTTGTTGACCGCTTCCCGGTACTCGTCGGTGCAAAGAACTAGACCGCCGCGGGGGCCTCTCAAAGTTTTATGCGTGGTTGAGGTGACAATATGAGCAAAAGGAATGGGGTTGTAGTTGCCAGTCATAACCTTTCCTGCGACAAGGCCAGCAAAGTGGGCCATATCGACCAGGAGAACCGCTTTAACGCTGTCGGCGATTTCTCTCATTTTTGCAAAATCGATGAGTCTCGGATAAGCAGAGTAGCCGGCAATGAGGATGAGAGGCTTTTCTTTGTGCACCTGTTTTTGCAATTGATCGTAATCGAGAAGGCCTGTTTCCAAATCGACATCATAGCTGCATGATTGGAAGATTTTTGCAGAGATATTGTGTCTATAGCCGTGGGTTAGGTGGCCTCCTGAGCCGAGGGCCATACCCATCACTTTTTGGCTGACCAAAAGTTTGCGCACCTGCTCATATTCCTCAGGAGACAGCTCATCAACTGTTTTTTTCCCGAGCTTTTCGATTTCTTTAGACTGGATCCGGTGGACTAAAATGGCCCAAAAGGCAACCAAGTTGGCATCGGCTCCCGAGTGGGGTTGTACATAGGCATGTTCGGCGCCAAAGATTTTTTTTGCCAATTCGTTCGCCTCCCCTTCAAGGGCGTCGATATTCTCGCATCCGGCGTAAAAGCGGTGTCCCACATAGCCTTCAGCATATTTATCTGTTAACAAATTGCCCATGGCGAGCTGGACTGGCAGTGAAGAAAAATTTTCAGATGCAATCAGCTTGAGGTGGGTCCGCTGGTCCCTCAATTCTTTGACAATCGATTCAGCGACTTGCGGCGATGCGGCGCCCACAGCATCCAAAGCGGCCATATAAGCTATGGCAGCTGAAGTTCTTTTGGCTTCTGGGACTTTAGAAAAATATTTTTTCAGGTAAACCATTTTTTGACTCTTGATAGGGGGATCTAGTACTTCCATTGAACAACCTTTGAGGAATTGCTTGCGAGATTTTACTCCTAAACATTATAGTATCCCCAACAATCTGATTATTTTCCAGAGGTTCCATACATGCTGCAAGCTTTAAAAGTCGTTTTAGACATTCAAGAACTTGATATGAAGATGATTCGCCTGATGCGCCTGAAAAAAGAGCGTCTGAAGGAGCTCGAACACATTGACTCGCTGCGCCAAGAGCTTCACAAGCAGCAAACTGACAAGCAAGAGGAAATCGCCGAGCTCAGTCGCACTATTGCCTCTCAAGAGACAAAAATCTCTGAGATCAAGGAGCGGATAAAAAAACTTGAAGCGAAGCAAAACACTGTCAAGAAAGTAGACGAGTTCAATGCGCTGACGCAAGAGATGACCTCCTCTGAAAGAGAAAGAATCGCCACGGAGCAAATTACGAGCGACCTGATTGACAAGCGCAATCTCGAAGAGGAGATTCTCACCAAAATCAAGGAATCTCTTCAGCAATCGGAGGAGAGCAGCCGCAATTTGGAGAACGAGATTAAGGAGAGCATCCGGCTGATCAATCTAGAAGGGAGCGAGCTGAAAGTTTCGCGTGACGCTCTAGTGACGACGGCTGATCCTGAGATTATGCGCATCTATCAGCGGCTTCTGAACAACAAAAAAGATCGTGTGGTTGTTCCCATTGAGAACCGCACCTGTTCCGGGTGTCATATTGCCCTCACTGCCCAGCATGAGAACGTCGTTCGCAAGGGCGAGCGGCTTATTTTCTGCGAGCATTGTTCACGCATTCACTATTGGCAGGAAGCGGAAGAGATTGAAGGGACAGCAGTGGCGACAAAGCGGCGGCGGCGGCGCACGGCCAACGTGTAAATAAGTTTTTCGGGAAGGCAGACCATCGCTCGACTGAGAGGAAAGTCTGGACTTCGCAGGAAAGGATACCAGTTAACGGCTGGGCATCGCAAGATGACGGAAAGTGCAACAG
>CAYWKW010000124.1:0-4199 GCA_964458995.1 uncultured bacterium
CGCCACAGACTTGGCCTGCCAGTGCGCGGTCAAAGAACCCGTACCAATGCCCGTACGCGCAAAGGCAAACGCAAAACCGTTGCGAATAAGAAAATCTAATTTAAGGAGATAAGCCTTGGCTAAGCAAGAACAGAAAGCGCCGCCGAAGAGAGCTGGCGTCCGAGTGAAGAAAAAGATTGCCCGCACCGTACCTTCGGGAATTGCGCATGTAAAGGCAACATTTAACAATACAACTGTCGCGATTACCGACCTTGCAGGAAATGTGATCGCATGGTCATCTGCTGGGAAGTCGAATTTCGCGGGATCGAGAAAATCTTCTGCATTTGCAGCTACGGTTGCTGCGCAGAATGCGGCCAAAGAAGCTATGTCCCTTGGAATGAGAGAATGCGAAGTGAATCTCAATGGACCTGGCGCAGGCCGTGAATCTGCCGTGCGCGGTCTGATGAGCGCAGGACTTTCTATCAGTATCATTCGCGATAAAACCCCTGTTCCCCATAACGGGTGCAGAGCGCGTAAACGTAGACGTGTATAAGAGGAGACTAACATGCCCGTAAAGTATGGCAAATTTGAGATGCCAGAAAAAATTAAATTAGATGAAGCAAGCCAAACATCAACATTTGCCCGCTTTGTCGTAGAACCCTTTGAGCGCGGTTTTGGCCACACTGTAGGCAACGCCCTCCGAAGAATCATGTTAGGTTCGCTCGAGTCGCCTGCCATCCTTTCTGTGAGGATTGAAGGAGTGCCGCACGAGTACATGGCCATAGACGGCGTCATCGAAGACATGACTCACATTGTTCTCAATTTGAAAGGCGCTCTGTTACGCCGCTTGACAACAGGTGATGATATCCATCCGAGAGACATCAAGCTCATCACTAAAGCGCTTGAGGTAACCGATGAAATGATCGAAAAAGCAGGCGGATCTTATAGAGTTACTTTGAGAGATCTCCTTGCCCAAACCGATTATGAAATCGTCAATCCAGATCACATGATCTTTACTGTGACCAAGCCGATGACTAAGAAGATCGATCTTCGCATCGCATCGGGGCGCGGTTATGTTCCATCTGAAAGACACACCAATTTTGATCGACAAGTCGATGAGATCATCATTGATTCCGCTTTCTCGCCAGTCCGCCTCGTCAATTACTATGTTGAGAATACCCGGGTAGGACAAGATACAGATTTCGACCGATTGATCCTTGAAGTCACAACTGATGGCCGCATTACGCCTGTCGAAGCGCTGACATTTGCCGCGCAGATAGGCATCATGCACTTCCAGGTATTCGATAAGATCAAGGCACACTCTGTTCTCTTTGACAAAGGCGAGATGCAGACCAATCGCGATCGCGATGAAGTTCTCTCTAAACTGTCTTTGAAGATCAATGAGATTGAACTTTCAGTCCGTTCGACCAACTGCTTGGCCAACGCCAATATTGAGACGATTGGCGAGCTCGTCGTTATGCCAGAATCGGAAATGCTCCGGTTCCGCAACTTTGGTAAAAAATCGCTTACTGAAATCAAGCAAAAGCTCGATGAACTTGGCCTGTCATTAGGCATGGATTTGAGCAAATATGGCATCAACCGCGACAACATCAAACTAATCATCCAAAACTATCTATCTGAAAAGGCGGGAGCCACTGAAGTATGAGACACGGAAAACACACTTTTAAAGTAGGACGCACTGGTTCCCACCGTCGTGCCATGCTTGCGAACATGATGAAGTCGCTCATTGAAAATGAGCGGATTGTAACCACAGTGGTTAAAGCGAAAGAGCTGCGCCGCCATGCTGAAAAGATGATTACCTTAGCCAAAAAGAACACTTTGGCGTCGAAGCGCAATGCCATTTCCCAGTTGAAAGTGGCCTTCAATCCCCTTACCACCAAAGAGGCTAGGAAAGCCAAGACAGGCGACAAAGGCGCTCATTCGCGCGACAGGCTTGTGATTGACAAGCTTTTTGGCGAGCTGCGCGACCGCTTTGCCACCCGCAATGGCGGCTACACCCGGATCATCCGCAGCGGTGAGCGCATTGGCGACAACGCCCCCACCTGCTACATCGAATATCTTAAATAAGAGAAAGGAACAGGATCAACAAGATGGGAAGGATGGGGGTGCGGGGCCTCCCCGCCCTGTAGTCCGCTGCAGGCGGGCGTATCCTGTTTTTCCTGTATATCCTGTTCCTTGGCCCACCGGGAGGCCCCTTTTGGCTGCCTGTTTCTTGGCCAGGCGGGAAGCCGTTCCTGGCCAGACTATTTTTGCCATCTCTGTTCAAAGGCGTGATATTTCCTTCTTTACATCCGTGTTTCGATCGGTTATTCTAGGTACTCTCAATTTGAGGGTTTATCTATGGTAAAACGCGTAGGAATAAATGGGTTTGGACGCATAGGGAGGCTCGTCTTGAGAAACGCCCTTCAAAAGTCCAAAAACATTGAAGTTGTCGCCATCAATGACCTCGTCCCTCCCGACAATCTCGCCTACCTTTTTAAGCATGACACCGCGCACGGAACGTATCCTAAATCGGTGACCTCAGATGCGAGCGATCTCATCATTGATGGGAAAAAGATTTTTGTCTCTGCAGAAAAAGATCCCACTCAGCTTCCGTGGAAGAAGCACAACGTTGATTATGTTGTTGAATCGACGGGGCGTTTCACCCATCTGGAAGAAGCAAAAAAACACCTCATTGCCGGTGCCAAACGTGTTCTCATTTCAGCGCCTGGCAAAGATGATATGCCCACCTATGTGATGGGCGTGAATCATACTCACTATAATCCGCAAAAAGATTTCGTTCTCTGCAATGCGTCTTGCACGACTAACTGTTTAGCGCCGCTTTGCAAAGTTCTTCTCGATAAGTTTGGCATCGACGAAGGGCTAATGACTACCGTTCACTCTCTCACAGCCAGCCAACCCACTGTCGATGGCCCGTCGCATAAAGATTGGCGAGGCGGCAGGGCAGCTGGCCACAATATCATTCCGGCATCAACGGGAGCTGCGAAAGCGGTGACGCTCTGTTTGCCTGAATTGAAAGGCAAACTAACCGGAATGGCCTTCCGTGTTCCCACGATCGACGTATCTGTCGTTGACCTCACTGTTCGACTGAAAAAAGATACAACGTATGAAGAAATTGGGAAAGCGATGGACGAGGCCGCAAAGACCAACCTCAAAGGGGTCCTAACAACTACCGATGAAGAATTGGTCTCATCAGATTTTATTGGCAATCACTATTCCTGCATTTATGACAAAAAAGCAGGGATAGCCTTGAGTAGCCGTTTTTATAAATTAATTGCTTGGTACGACAACGAGATGGGTTATTCGAACCGTGTTGTCGACCTGCTGGAGTACATGGCTTCTAAAGAATGACAACGCAAATGCTCCAGCCTAAACCCTTAAAAGGAATATCCAGTGAATTTTACACGCGAACCAATTATAGAGACGGTCATTACCCCTCGTGAAGGATGCAAGCTAGTCGTCCGCAGCAGCAAAGGGAATGGCCAAGAAGATTATTTTGTCGATGCCGTGGAAGTAGTATCCTTTGGGCACTCCTTCTTTTTTCGCTCGCAAGAGCGCCCCAAGTCCTTCCTAGTTCCTGTTAGCGACTATGAAGTACTAGAGCTTAAAGAGACCCGCATGGTTCTCAAGAACGTCACTACCGACCGTTCCATTAAAATTGGCGGTGGGCGTGAAGCGCCACCTCCCCGTCGCGAAGAACCCGCTGACGAAACTCTTACCGAGTCTCGTCCTGCCCCGGAGCCTCAGCAGCGCCCCATTTCCAAGCGCGACAAGCGGCGTCGTGGGCGGCGTGGCCGCGACCGGCACGACTATCCTCAAGAGAACACCCGGCCCCCTCAAGAGCCCCTTCCACCTGAGTATCCTCGTGAGCAATCTTCTGAAGAAGCCCTGACCCAAGGGGAGGAAATGAAGGCCTCTTTTATTTCGAAGTTGTTTCCACCTCCTCCGACGCTCATTAAAGAGTCGCTGAGCCGGTACAAGCCAGCGGAAGGAACTGAAGGCGACGCACTTCCTTCTGGAGAGAAAGCGCCTTATGAGGACACAATTTTTGAGCATCCCCCCTTGGAAAGCTCTTCTGAGGACGACAACGAAGAGTAAGTTCTTGCGGCATAGCCCCAGTGTGTATTAAAATACCGTACTTTCGTGCTTGGATGGTGGAATGGTAGACACTGGGGACTTAAAATCCCCTCCGTGAATAA
>CAYWKW010000125.1:0-4186 GCA_964458995.1 uncultured bacterium
CCGACGCAAGCCTAGGGGCCCCCGATTGACGTTTCGTCAATTGGGGAAAAGGCGCGGGCAGAACCCAACTCTTGAGTTTACTTGGGTATATCTATCTCGGTAGCGAATTTCTGAATTTGGCGAAAGTTTTTTTTTGTTCATCATTTATTCTTACCGGGCGCGGGATTTGGAAATTTTGGGTAGCCCACATCCTGGACACTTTTCAATCTCGAGGAGTTTATTGAGGTATTCTTGCACGGCTGCTATGTAAGTGCCGTGGCTCCAGGTGAGGGGAGAGACAGATACGGGTTCGCGAGTCGATGCGTTGATCTGCTCGGAGAGGACGCCGCTGGGTAGGGCATGGTCGGCGACCCACTGGAAAATAGGGAGGGCCTTGTCGAGCTCCTGTTTTGTTTTGGCCTTTGCGATAAAGTATTGCGCTTTCCAGAGCGTAGTGACAAACCAAGGATTGGGATTCGGCTGATCTTTGTCTCTGAAATAGGTATCGTCTGCGTAACGGGCAAGACCGCCATCGACGTCGAGGGTTTCAAAGACCTGATTCATTGTAGTTTGGACTTTTTCATCGTCGGGAGAATAGACGCCGAAGGCAAAAATTCCATAGAGACTCGCATCAATAGTGGGATCGATTTTCCCATCTTGGATCATGCGGGCAAACCGCTTCTGTTTTTTTAAATAGAGATGGTTTTCCATTGCATCCCGTAAGTTATAAGCTCCTTGCCGGTAGTCTTCCGCGAGTGTTGTATCTCCAAAAAGATCGGCAAATTGGGCCGCAGCGATGAGTCCGCCAAATACGGTGGAGAGGGTGAAGGTGAGGATCCCCTGCCGCTCTTCCCATAAATCGAAACTGGGAAGGGGAAGATTCGTTTTCGGATCGCGGTAATTCATCATGAAATCGGCCGCCTTTTTAATGAGCGAATGGTAGAGAGGCCGGATGAATTCGAGATCCTTAAAATTTTGGTAGTGATGCCATAAAGCCCAAATGACAAGAGCCGTTTCATCCTCTTGAATGGGGATTTGGGCTTTGGAGTCCTTCAGCCAAGGATGCCACGAGCTTCCCAAAGAACCAGAAGGCATATACTTGTGGAGAAAATAGCCATCTTTCTCAATTACTTTGGCGCAAAAATGGAAGAATTCATTGCAGTGATAGCCGGCCAAATTCAGAGCGTAGGCAACAAGGGCCCCGTCGCGCGGCCACATGTAGCTGTAGGTGTCGCGATTGAAGCGGATCGCATCTGAGTCGTTCGCTGCGATGATGCTGCCGCAATTGTTGATCTGTGTGCGGCAAATGATCAGACTCCTTTTATAGAGCCAAGCCACTTTTTCTGGGAGCAAGTCGTAATTGAGCCTCTCCTTATCGACCCACAATTTCCAAAAATCGACCGTCCGTTTGAAAAATTCTTCAGGAGTTCTTTTCTTTACTTTTTCATTGAGCGCTTTGACCTCTTCCCAATCTTTTCCAGCGGCGATCCAATAAAAGCCGCTCTCAGAACCTTTTTTCGGAAGCGTCAAGGGAATAGCGATAGCCGAATCGACAGATCCTTGGGCAATGGGATTGCCGCTCAAGACCCCATCTTCCGCATCCATCCACGTTCCCGAATTGCCCGTGGCAAACAGATCGATCCCAAATTTATTATTGGCCCAAATATTGATTAAAAAATAGCGCTCCCCTTTGTAATGCAATAGAGTCCTATTTTCCGGCTTATAGGCCGCCGTGTCTCCAATCTCATTGCCATAAATATGAAAATCGTGCGTGAAAAAAAGGCGCAGTTCCCGCTCCTCGTCCCAAAGGTTTTCTACAGTCCATTTTTTCAAATAGATGTTTTCTTCAAAGTCGACCAGATCGTGAATCCAAATGCGCACGCCCAAATCTGGATGAATTAGCTCTACATTGGTCGCCAAGGAATCGTCGATGTAATCCCTTTGGATTTGCCAACCGTTGGGCACCCAAGAAAATTGCCCATTGACCCAGATCCCAACACGAAAAGGATCTCCCGTGTGATTCTGTTCGCCCACGTGAGGGAAATGGAACTCTCTCAATTGCGCATCTCTATCAAATGCGACCAAAATGGAGCCATTCCCAACAGGGATATCTCTAGGCATTCAACCCCTTCTCTCGAGCCACTTTTTTGGCCTCTTCGATTTTTTGTCTTTGCACCTCTTCGCCCATATCCATGGGTTGCACAATGGTGAAATCGATATCTGTGATCCCGATGAAGCCAAAAATGCATCGCAAATAGGGCTCCTGAAAATCGTTTTGTTGATTGTCGCCCACATAATTTCCGCCCCGGCTCGCGATCACGTACATTTTTTTATCCTTAACAAGCCCCTCAACGGAGCCATCCTCTCGGTAGCGGAAGAGGTATTTGGGTTGAACAATGAGGTCGATATATTGCTTGAGCATGTAGGGGATGGAGAAGTTCCACATCGGGGTGCTAATCAGAAACAGATCGGCCGTTTGGAATCGAAGGATATGCTGTTCGATTTCGACCCAAGACTCTTTCAGCCTTCCAAAGAGGTTTTTCCCGCCCAGTAGAACATATTTACCACTCACATTTTTAGCCCCAAGAGAAGGCAAATCCTCCTTGGGCAAATCCAATTCATCAAAGATCCAGCCGGGGTGTTTTTCTTTAAAAGCCTCCAAAAAAGCCGCGGTGACCTGCAAAGTCCTAGAATCCTCTTCTCGAGGAGTAGCTATAATATGGAGGAGTCTCTTCATCTTAAATGTTATCTAGCAGCGAGAGCCTTATTGGTCAACCAATCAGGTCTGTAAAAAAAAATTTTCTAAAAAAAAAGAAATGTAGTGAAAATAAATTGAACCATCCGGTACAGTGTTATTCTTTTTTTTGGAGGTCACTATGATTCAAGCTATAAAATCCCTAGAACAAACCATGCCAGCGTTCCGTGAAGGAATTAGGCAAACCGGCTGCTGTCAAAAGCTGCGCAATCTGATCAATTCCATCAAGGATGCGGTCTTAAGGTTCTTTCAGTCTATTCTTCGGTGTTTTCTTCCCTGTTTATTCAAAAAGAAGGAGCCATCTCCTAATACCACTCAGGTAGTTACAACTGTTCCGTCTGGACCTGTACAAAAGACAATCCAGGCAACTCAGCCAGCGTTGACGACACAGCAAACGACGCAAGCGGTAGTTGATCCAGCGGCTCAGCAAACGACGCAAGCGGTAGTTGATCCAGCGGCTCAGCAAACGCAAGCGGCGGCTCAGCAAACGACGCAAGCGGTAGTTGATCCAGCGGCCCAGCAAACGCAAGTGGTAGTTGATCCGGCGGCTCAGCAAACGCAAGCGGCGGCTCAACAAACGCAAGCGGTAGTTGATCCAGCTGCTCAGCCAGTGGACCCAGCAATGGCAGCGGCTCAGCCACAGCCGCCACAAGCTACTGAAGAGGCTCAAAAGCAAATTCAACCGGCAGCTGAGCAATCTGGCGGCTGGTGGGCTTGGCTCTTTGGATCCGAGCGGTCAGCTGATGCACCGGCTCCGCAGACGCAGGCGACGGTTGAAGCAGCGGCAGCACCAGCTCCGGAGGCGGCAGCCCCAGCGGTGGCGGCAGCTCCAGTAGCTCCAGCCTAGTTAGGGGTCGATGACAAGTGACGGCTGCTTCAATGGAAACATTGAATGTGTTAGACTTTCTGCATGATACAGGCAGAAGGTTTAACACTTGAGTTTGGCGGCCAACTTGTTTTTGACAAGGCGGGCTTCAGCATCCAAAAAGGGGAGAGATGCGGACTTATTGGACGAAATGGGTCTGGCAAATCGACCCTTTTCCGCCTTTTGGCGGGAGAGGAACAGGCCGATGACGGATCGATTGTTGTGCCCCGCGGGTATCGGTTGGGCATTCTTCAACAATTGATCCGCTTTTCCATGCCAACCATTGCAGAGGAAGCGGCCCTTAGCCTCGCAGAGGGCGAAGGACTTTACAAAGTCGAGAGCATCCTCTTTGGCTTGGGCTTCAATAAAGAGGCGATGGAGGCTTCTCCGAATAGTTTATCGGGGGGCTACGCATTGCGGCTCCAGTTGGCTAAGGTTTTGGCTTCGGAACCCGATTGCCTTTTGCTGGACGAACCGACCAACTATCTAGATATCCTTTCCATTCGATTCCTCTCCAAGTTTTTGCAGCAGTGGAAAGGGGAGATGATCCTCATTTCCCACGACCTGCAATTTTTAGATCAGGCGAC
>CAYWKW010000126.1:0-4112 GCA_964458995.1 uncultured bacterium
AAGAGAGGGGGGAATATGAGGTCGATCCAGTTTCTGAACATGAGTGGCACCGGGTACTTAGCTTGGAGTCTTATTTTCTTTCATCAGCACAGAGATAGACTGGAGAACGAGAGGTCGAGAGGGGGGATTTTTTTCGCCGCTAAAGGCGGCGATTGCGGCAAAATCGCCCTCCCCCATCACATGAGTCCAAAGAAGCGCTTCTTCGTGAGGTGATACTGGGGATCGTCAAGCTTTCCCTCAATGGAAATCAGAAACGATTCGGTGATTTTGAGGAGGACGAATTGCTTCATTTTAATGAATATCTGAAGATTGCCGTCAAGATCCATGGTCGGGGCAGGCTCCGATTCGAGGAAAAACTGAGACCGCTCCCCTTCGCTATAAGCATTGGTAAGTTCATTGAGATGGAAATAGCCTTCGGAAAGGTCAAATGCGAGGTCGCCTGTAACAGGAACAAGAAGCTCAAGGTCAAGGCCAACAATGCGAGAGAGAACATTTGCAGGCAAATCAAAGACCGACTCCTCGCGCTTGTAGGAGTTGATGAAATGGAGCTGCCCTTCCGCAGTGTAGGTTTTGGCTTCGGCAAGAAGCCCTTTTAGGTTGGAAAGAGTGCATTGACGGACCACAAGAGGGCTGATGGGGCCAATGGAGCCGCCAGGACGTTGAAGAAGGCTCGGGCGCAGGTCGGTTAGGGTAATGGTAGGGACGGAAATCGTCCAAGGATTTTCGTTTTGGAGGAGAATTTCATCAATTTTAAATATGCCAGCGCTGTCGCTGATTTTTACATCATAAATGCTCATTTTTTTAGGGCCTAGATCGACTTGCCCCAAAAGAGTGCGGAATTGAAATCCAAAAAATTCAATCTGCTTGCCACAAAGTATACCCTGAAAATAGGGCAGATTCTTTTCAATCTTTAGACGCCCTTTGAGTTCATAACCTTTCCCCATTTTGATCTCTTCAAAGCCTTGCGCAACTTCGATGGGAAGAAGTTCGGAAAATTCAGTAAAGTTAACACGGGCGCTCCCAATGAGAGAATTGGGGCTGTCGGCATGGAAAGAGGCCTCTAGGCCATTAAAGGAACCTTCTATCGATTGGATCGAAAGGAGATCGCCATATTCCCAATCAATCGTAAGCGGAATCTCCTCCTCGCCAAGAATCAGGCGGCCCGATATCTGATCCCCCATGTTTAAATGGATTCTGTGCAAATGGTCAAGGTAATGTAAAGCAGCTTTACATTTGCCGTGAGGAGGCCCGTTTTGTATTGCAGCTTGGCGTTTGTCATTTTCCCAACAGAGGTGGAGGTTTTCGATGGGGTAGGATTGCCCGTTGAAGGGAATAGAACCCTTGCTCATGGTGCAAACAAAAGTGGAAAAGTCGGAGGCAAAATCGAGGTCGGCGGTGAAATTGAGATCGCGCCCCTTGTCTAAAAACTGAAGAAATCGATGGGTTAAAAATGAGCCAGGCAAGTGGACTTGAGCGTCGTGAAAAATCCAATGGCAATGGTTGGCGTCATATTCCAAAACATCGACAACGCAATCAAAAGGGCCATGCAGGTTCAATCCACGCAAGAGAGCCCCTTTTTGCGACGAATAGTAAAGATGGATTGACCCTTCATTTTCTAGAGAATGGGTGTTGATTTTGAGGGAAGATGCGGTGAAATCAAAATCCGATTCGAGGAGGCCATTATAAATTAAGTGGCCTTGGCCATCGAGACTTCCCTCCATTTTATACGTTTCAATTTGGGACAAATCCAAGTGCACTTTGGGCAAGGATAATTCGCAATAAAAATTGGGTTGAATTTTCCCTTCAAATTCGACTTCGCTTAGTCCTTTCCAACACCCTTTTCCTTTGGCGATCCCTCCCTTTTGTAAAAGGCAGTTGAGGGAGACATCGGAAGCGAGATCGACCTTCCATCCTTCAGTTACCTGCTCCGCTACAATTTGAAATGGGGGGGACAAACTGGATGCGGAGATTTGATAGCGGCCTTCATTGTATAGAAGATGGATTTCGGTTTGTTCCAAAACAGGAACTTTTTCCAGATTGATCCCCCACTCTTTTAGAATAGGTTTTGCGATTAAAAAGGATTTCCAGGGCAGCTTCAAAGCGGCATCAAAATGATCGAGTTCGCAATGACCGAAGTGGATCGGCGCTCCCAGCATTTGACTTTTTTCATCAAAGAAAATCTCTTTGCCATTGGAAGTTCCCGCTAAACGAAAGAGATCCCACATGGCTCTTTTAAATCGGAAATCAAATGTCCATTCACTTCCTTTTTTGCTAATTTGAGGACAGTAAAAAGGCAATTTCCCTTGCGAATGGCGCCATTCGCCATCCAGAAAAAGGGAACCGTCCAATTGGGAATCGATCCACCCATTTCCTTTAAAATGGAAAGCGTCAAAAAAACCTTTTTCGATTTGAATGGGGAATTTTTCTCCATCCCATCCCCCATGGAGTTCTAAATTGATCGAAAAGAGACGGAGGTCGGCATCCCAATCTTGCCAGGTACCTGCCGCTTTCAAATCGTAGTCATTGCCTATTACAACTATGTTGCCTCCCTCTTGAGACAGTTGGCCTCTCGCCTTTTGGCATGCGAATGCGGCGTCCCCTTTGCACACCTTTAAGTTCTCACCCTCAATCTGGGCGTTCCAATTTGGCAAAGAGACATTTGCCTGGCCATTAATGGTTCCCTCCAAAACCGTCCAATCGACGAGTTCTGGCAAATAGAGAGCCGCGCCGGCCTGAAGTAGCGTCAAGTGTTCTGCTTGCAGATGATGGCCCTCGAAGGACCACGATTCTTCGCCTTGAATTTTGCAGGAAGAGTCGTCGAATTTGATCTCCGATTCGATCCACCGGCTTTTAAAGAAGCCTCGACCTGTAAAAGAGAAGGGGATCCGTTTTCCCAGGGCTTTGGCAATTCCTTGTAGTTCCCATTTGCCGCCGAGATCGGCATTGTAGCTGAGGCTCCCCTCGCCGCTTTCGATCAAGCCTCCAGGCATGCCGAAAGCCATTTGATCCATTCTCACATTGGCGGAAGTCAAATTGTGCTCTGCATCCACCACCACCCTTCCGGTCAAATGCCCTCCCAATATTTCCCCGAGTGGGATAAAAGGCTTTAGCAATTGAGCGCGAAATTGGAGGAATTCTCCTTCAATTCCCTCTTCCGAAAGAGTGAATATGGCGCCTGAATGGCCCCAATCGACCTTGAATTGATCCTGATCGTAAGAAAACTGAGCCGGGCCATCCCATTCAACCGTTCCATCCAAGATCGAAACGGTGAAATCAAACCAGCCCTCTTTCAGTTCGGGAACGTCCCTTTTTTTCAACACCGACACGTAGGGGCGCTCGATCAGAACATGCCCTTTGCATTTTTTGGGAAAGGCCTCCCAATCAAAATAGAGGATCGCTCTCTCGATATGCGCATGAAAAGCGGGATCAAACAACACCAAGTCGGAGAGGACGAGATTTCCCTCCTGCCATTCAATCGAACGATAAGCGAGTTCGCAATCGGTCTTATTTTTCAAGGCGTAGCGGATGGCTGTTCCAAGGATTTGTTTATGGAAAAGGGCGCAGGCGCAAAAAAAGAGAGCAATCAACAAAAAAAACTTCTTCACTCCTCGCATTCTAAACGAAAAGCCCAATTCTTGAAAAAACAATGCAGCGGCCCGCAGGCCAGAGCAAAGCAGGGTGCGGCCCGCAGGCCAGAGCAAAATAACAGGATTGGAGCAAAGCAGGGTGCGGCCCGCAGGCCAGAGCAAAATAACAGGATAACGCCTCGCTCTGCGAGGCTAAAGATGACGGCTCGCATACGCGAGCCTACAGGATACGCCCGCCTGATGGCGGGCTGCAGGATAGAGAGAGGTAAGCGCCGGGCTTCAGCCTTCGGCTGATATTGCGACTTCGTCGCAATCGCTCACTTCGTTCGCGCCCGGCGTTTTTCCGCTTCGCGCAGAATAACGCTTGTGTTCGCGAAGCGTCAAGGAAACCCCGGGCGTGAGCGAAGCGAACAAGGCAGCCGCAGGCGCTATACCAACCGCAGGTTGGGCCCGGAGTTTCCTTGCTCTTATTCATCCTGCAGCACGCGGAAGCGTGCGTATCCTGCCCTCTCGCAAAGCGAGAGG
>CAYWKW010000127.1:0-4093 GCA_964458995.1 uncultured bacterium
GCTTCTGGACAAAGGTCTGCCACCAGAGGTCTTTCACATTTTTTTTGAGCTGAGCCCCATACGGCCCGAAGGAATACGTATTCGCAAACCCCCCGTAGATTTCGGAGCCGGGGTAGATGAAGCCCCGCCGTTTACACAGAGCGACGATCGGTTTGAGGGTATCTTGGATGCTTTTAACTTGGGTCATAATGGGCCATTGGTTTAGCATTTTATTATAACGAATGGAAGACTTTAGCTTAATCATTTTGTGTAGGGGCCGCCGCCACCTGCTGCCGCTCACCCTTGACACCCTGAAGGCGCAGACCGGCGCGTTTGAGGTCATTTTGCTCGATGGCGAAGGGACCGGGCGATTGAGTGAGCTGGCACACCGTTATCCCGAGCTCAAAATCAAAGTACAAGAGGCAACCGGCTACACTCTCCCTCGTATGATGAATCGAGGCGTCGAGCTGGCTAGCGGGCGCTACGTCCAATTTCTCGAACCGGGCGACCGATACATTTCGCAACATGGTCTCGCCTTCCTGACCGAGCTGATCGGCCAAAGGCCCTATTTCATCACGGCGCAGAGCGTGGCTCCCGACGTCCAGTCCCACTGGTTTTCAAGGAAAAATATTCTTGAAAGCGGGGGATTTGATGAGAAACTCAGCTATCGGCCCCTGCTCGACTTTCTTTTCCGCCTGCAGAAAAAAGGGGAGACGCCGCTCGTTTGCTCCCGCGTCATCGTCGACAAAGTGGCCGAGGGCGCTGGCGGTCTCACGGAGACCTGCAAAATTCTCTATCGCCATTTTGGCCTTTGGCACGCCCTCAAGTGGATTTGGGGACAAGACCACTCGCAGCTTTTGCACCGCGCCGCCGGCCGCATCAAACAGGCTTTCTGGAAGAGTTAGTAGCGAGGTTGTCTTTCGATCCAGCGCTTAAGCCAGGCGTCGACGGAAACGCGCCCCGGGCCAAAAATCAAGACCAATAGCGCCGTGATCAGGAAGGGATAAGGCTGCTGAAGCACCAAAATCATCGGATCGGTGACAAACCGGAAATTCCCCAGATAGTCGGCATGGAGCGTGCTCAAAACAGTCGCCGTCAAAATAATCAGCGGGATCGCAATGAGACGGGACATAAAGCCAAAAAAGAGGCAAATCCCCCCGATGACTTCCAGCAGGGCGATCTCATAGGCATGGAAGAGAGGGGCCGGATAGTTAAATTTAACTAAAAGGGCGGTAAACGACTCGATCTCATGGAGCTTGTCCATCCCCGTCATAAACAGCTGGTGGCCCCACGTCAGGCGCATATATAAGAGGAAGAAGCTCTGTAGGTTACTGCCGATTTTAACCAGGAATCCATAGACCCGGTCAAGCCAACGTAACAGGGGATTGATGAGCATGCTACCTCTTTTTCTCGGATTATGCTACACTTTTGGCCACTATGAAAGAAATTTGTTCACAGACCCTCGAAGAACTCAAAATTTGGATGGAGCAGAATGGGGAAAAACCTTTTCGCGCCGCCCAGATTTTTGACTGGATGTATGTCAAAGACGCCGGCTCTTTTGAGGAGATGACTAACCTGAGTAAAGAGGCCCGCGCCAAACTGGCCGGAGCCTTCTCTTTCCCCGTCCTTAAGCAACTGCGCCTTCTCGAATCGGAAGATGGCGAGACGCTTAAGTTTTTGTGGGAGTTGCCCGATCAGAAAAAAGTGGAATCGGTCCTCATCCTCTCAGGCGATCGGCGCACTGTTTGCGTCTCTTGCCAAGTGGGGTGTCCTGCTCGCTGCGCCTTTTGCGCCTCGGGCAAAGAGGGGCTTATGCGCAATCTCAGCCCCGCCGAAATCGTCGAGCAGGTGCTCCACATCAACCGCTATCTGAAGCCGCAAGGCGAGCGGGTGTCCCATATAGTCTTTATGGGAATGGGGGAGCCGATGGAAAATTATGAAGCCGTCGTCAAAGCGATTCAGATTTTCCACCATCCCGACGGGCTCAACATCTCGCAGCGGCGGATCACCGTCTCGACCGTAGGCGTCGTCGAAGGGATCCACCGCCTGGCCAAAGAGGAACTGAAGGTGAACCTCGTTCTCTCGCTCCATGCTCCGAATCATCACATCCGGAAAAAGATCATCCCGTACGCCCGCAAATACCCCCTCGAAGAGATCCTCCTCGCCATGGATAACTACTCCCGCGAGACTAAGCGCGATATCACCTACGAATACACCCTACTCGCCGGCATTAATGACCACCCCAAACACGCCGAAGAGCTCGCTCAGCTTCTCACGGGCAAGCAATGCACCGTCAATCTCATTCCTTACAACCCCGTTGAGGGACTGCGGCTCGATCGCCCGGCAAAAGAGGGGATTGAGGACTTTCGAGCGATTTTGGAAGAGGCGGGGATCAACACGACCTGGCGCTATACGAAAGGAAAAGATATCGCCGCCGCTTGCGGCCAATTAGCTTTGCAAAAAAGTTGATTCTTCATTTACTCTTCTATCAGGATGAACCTACCGCATTATCTCACTTTACTCCGCATCTTCCTCAGCCCCATTTTCCCCATTCTCTACCTAGAAAGGGAGTGGCTGGGCATCCCGCTCGCTTGGCTGCCCTATATTCTCCTCATTCTTCTCATCATCTCCGAAAGTTCCGATGTTCTCGATGGGATGCTCGCCCGCAAGCGCAATGAAGTGACCGATCTGGGCAAAGTGCTCGATCCGATGGCCGATAGCATCACCCACATCTCTCTCTTTCTCACCTTCACGCAAGGCTTTGTTGGCCTGCCCCTCCTCCTCGTCCTTATTTTTCTTTACCGCGACCTGTTTATCACCACGCTTCGCACCCTCTGCGCCCTGAAAGGGGTGGCGCTCGCGGCCCGTTTCAGCGGCAAGATGAAAGCCATTTTGCAGGCCGCCGTCGCTTTTTTAATTATTATTTTGATGATTCCCTACACGATGGGGGCCATTTCGCTCGCGCTCTTCCAGCAAATCTCTCTTTTGGCTGTCTCGGTCGCCGCCCTCTACACCCTCCTCTCCATCGGCGACTACATTTATGCCAACTGGGTCTACATCCGAAAGGCGTTTTGACCTTGCCCAGAAATGAGCCGGCCTCTATCTAGAAATTATGAAGAAAGATGTGGTGATCGTGACCGGCAGCTGCGGCCGCATTGGGACGCAGGTGGTCCGCGCTTTGGGCGAACAGTACCAAATCGTCGGCTTTGAACTCCTCAGATCGATCTACGCCTCGCCCAGCGAAGAGCTGGTCCCCGTCGATCTCTCCTCCGACGAGAGCGTCCAGCAAGCCTTCATGCACATCCGCCATTTTTACGGAAATCGAATCGCCTCGGTGATCCACCTGGCCGCCTACTACAGCTTTGACCAGAAGCATTCTCCTCTTTATGAAAAAGTGACCGTGCAGGGGACCGAGCGGCTTTTAAAGGCCTTGCAGCCTTTTGAGGTGGAGCAGTTTCTCTTTTCGAGCACCATGCTCGTCCACGCTCCTTGTAAACCGGGCCATCCGATTACCGAAAATTCACCCGTCATCCCTAAGTGGGATTATCCTCTCTCCAAGGTGCACACGGAAAAAGCGATCCATGAACTCAGGGGAAAGATTCCTACTGTCATTTTGCGGATCGCTGGCGTGTACGACGATCATTGCCACTCGATTCCCATCAGCCATCAGATCCAGCGCATCTATGAGAATCAGCTCGAGGCGCGTCTCTTCTCTGGCAATATCGACCACGGAGCCTCTTTTCTCCACATGAGCGATCTCATCGACGCCATCACCCTCGCCGTCAATAAGAGAAAATCGCTTCCTTCAGAATTGACTCTTTTGATCGGAGAGCCGAATACACTCAGCTACCAAGACCTGCAGTGCCAAATCTCGTGTCTCATCCGAAACAAACCGATCCGTACCTTTCGCGTCCCCAAACTCATCGCCAAAGTGGGCGCCTGGATGCAGGGACACATTCCTTTCATCCCGAAACCCTTTATCAAACCGTGGATGATCGATCTCGCTGACGATCACTACGAGCTCGATATTAGCCGGGCGAAGAAGATTTTGGGCTGGGCTCCGAAGCACAATCTAGAAGACACACTTCCCAAGATGATCGCTGAGCTCAAAGCT
>CAYWKW010000128.1:0-4085 GCA_964458995.1 uncultured bacterium
TCAAAATCGGCAATCACGCCATCTTTCATGGGGCGCACTGCGTGGATTTTGCGCGGAGTTTTGCCAAGCATCGCTTTGGCTTTGTGGCCGACGGCGAGAACTTCGTTGGTGAGGGAGTCGACGGCTACAACGGAGGGCTCGGCAAGGACAATGCCTTTGCCGCGCACGTATACAAGTGTGTTGGCTGTCCCAAGGTCGATGCCAATATCGCTGGAAAAGACGGTCGATAGTCGATTGAATTTCTTGGTTAGAATGGATCGAAGGTGATTGAGCGTCTTTAATGCTTGATCGGCTGTTTTATTCATGTTTGGAGAAGCTCCAGTACATCTTCCCAGGTGAGTTTCGCAATTGCTTCACCACCCTGCCCCAAAAAATGAAGCATTTTTCGGGGGCCCCTATGTTTGCAGTAGTTCAAGCACGTCCTCCCAGGTGAGTTTCGCAATTGCTTCATCATCGCAGCTTACGACTTTCTTGACCAATCCTTTTTTGCGGCGCTGCATTTCTACAATCTTTTCTTCAATTGTATTCAAGGTAATGAGTTTGTACGAAGAGACCGAATTTTTCTGGCCAATGCGGTGAACGCGGTCGGTGGCCTGGTTTTCAACAGCCGGGTTCCACCACATGTCGTAATGGATGACGGTGTCGGCGCCGACGAGGTTGAGGCCGGTTCCTCCCGCTTTGAGCGAGACGAGGAAGACGGGGATTTTCGGGTTTTCATTGAACTCTTTGACGATTTCCAGGCGGTTTTTAGTGCTGCCGTCGAGGTAAGAAAAGGAGATGCCGCGCTGCTCAAAGTCTTCGCGCATGATCTGGAGCATGCGGGTGTATTGCGAGAAGATGACCGTTTTGTGATTGCTTTCGACGAGGGTTTGGAGCAGTTCGAGGAGCATGTCGTATTTGGATGAGTCGCCGAGTTCCGCTTTCTCTTTGGCAAAGATGGCGGGATGGCAGCAGATTTGTTTGAGGCGCGTGAGGGTGGCCAGGACGTGGATTTGCACTTTGTCGAACCCGTCGCGCTCGACGAGTTTGACCAGTTCGTCGCGCGCCGAGGCGGCGTACGATTTGTAGAGTTCTTTCTGCACTTCGGAGAGCTGGCAGTGATAAACGAGCTCGGAAACGGGGGGCAGATCGTCGAGCACATCGCTCTTCATGCGGCGCAGGATAAAGGGGGAAACTTTTTTGCGGAGGTATTCGATGTTTTGAACGTGCTGATCGCCAGTGACGCGAATGTAATTTTCGACAAAGCGATCGTAAGTGCTGAGAAAGCCGGGCATGAGGAAGTCCATGAGGCTCCAGAGTTCATCGAGCGAGTTTTCAATGGGCGTACCAGTGAGGATGAGGCGGTGGGCGGCTTGGATCATTTTGACCGATTTGGCATTGCGGGTGCCGCGGTTTTTGATGTGCTGCGCTTCATCGAGAATGGCGTAAGAGAGGGGCATCTGGCTGTAGGTCTCTATGTCTTTTTGAAGGAGCGTGTAGGAGGTGATGATCACATCGTATTCGCCCATTTTGGCAAGGAGCTTTTTGCGCTGATTGGGGATGCCGTCGATGACGATGGTGCGCAGTTTGGGATTGAATTTGTGGAGCTCCTCCTTCCAGTTGTAGAGGAGAGATGTGGGGCAAACGATGAGGGAGCGGGCCTCTTTATTTTTGTTGTGATTCTGCGTGATGGCGCAGATGGCTTGGACTGTTTTTCCGAGGCCCATGTCGTCGGCGAGGATCCCGTTGAGAAACATGAGGCGGAGCCGCTCGAGCCAATGAACACCTTCGACTTGGTAGGGGCGCAGGTCGGCTTTCAGCTCTTTGGGAACCGGAGAGGGATTGATGGTGGTTTGGCCGAGCATTTGGCTGCGGATCTGCAGGAGCTGTTCTGACATAGTGAAGTCGACGGGAAGACCATCAAAAGCTTTTGGATCGATGGTGGCGAGATTCCAAAGCGGTTTTTGCTCTTTGTGATCGTCGAGTTTTTTGATGCCGAGTTCGTCAAAGAGCTGCACGAGTCTGGAAATCCGTTCGAGGTCGAGGACAAGGATTTTAGAAAATCGGGAGGTAGCATCTTTGGCCCGTTTGGCGTCGAGTTCGAGATAGGCTCGCTTGGCGGCCAAACACTCCCAGAGAAGTTCCAGCTTGACTCCGCGCAGCGCTCCATTGACTTTCAGATCGATGTCGTAGTAGCCAATAGTGTCGCTCGCATCGAGTTTGAGTTTGAAGGCAGTCTCGTCATAGATAAATTGATCGAGTAAGTTTTGGGGACACTCAAACTGAACGCGGTGTTGATTGCGAGGAATGACGCCGGTCATGAATTCGACGATTTTCTTCTCCGTTTTGGCTGTGTAGGCACCTGTTTGCGGATTGAAGACGAAATCTTGGAAGAGTTCATCGACAATTTGCCGCTCTTCAACAAGATTGCGAGCCAAAATCCCCTGCTCTGTGGCAAAGGTTTTAATGTGATCGTAGGTCAGTTTGGCTACAAGGGAGGGAACTTCTTGCCCGTCGTAAGAGAAGTAGAGGGCTGCATCCAATTCTCCATCGAGGTAAGTGAGTTCGCAACGGGCGCCGAGTTTGCCGGCAAACGGGAGAGTGACAAATTTTTCGATGATTTCCAGATGGGTAACTTCAGCAAACCGCTTGAGTTCGGGTAGAGCGTTTTCGACAAACGTTCCAAAAAGGGGCTCTGGCACCGTCATGTCGCGAATCGTATTGAGGTTGAGAAGATGGGTCCGCTTGATATGGGGCGGGAAACGGTAATAAGTATCTTGATTGATCATTCCAGGCTGCGCGCATTCAAAAAGGGTTACATCTTCAATATTGAGATTGTTTTCGCCGATGACCAATTTGGGTTTAAAGAGAATTTTAGCTGCGGGAGGCTCGATGTATTCCAGTTGGAAGCGGAGTGTGACCGAATGGGGCGCATACCTTAAAGGCGTTTCCAGAGTTCCGAGGTAAAGGCAAGGTAGGGCGGGCAGTTCATCATCGATGTTTTTGAAGCCGCGAGGGCCCGATTGACTCATGGCAATTTCATGCGTTTTTGCAAGAAGAAGGCCGAACACTTCAGGATCGAATTGCGCGATGCGGCTGGCGCGCTCATTCTGCGAATTTTCCAGCATACGCGCGTGGTCCATGATGATTTGGAGGAGCGTTCCGCCGAGCTGATCAAAACTCCTGAGAGAGAAAAAGAGGCGGCGCCCGCCCACGAAGAGCGGTTCTTCATAGCGCACTGCCTCTAAAAACCCTTTGAGCTGGGAAATTTGGAGCGGCTTGGAGCGGAAAGGCAAACGGAGCGCCAATTGGAATTCCACTTTCCCCTTTTTATCGCTCTGCAACGTTTGCGGATTAAAAATAACGGCCAATTCAGCCTGAGCCAGCGAGCTCTCCTCTTGCGGCAAGAAGAAAGGCGAATGGGACAACACTTCCGAAGAGGCCACATATTCTTGTAAAACTTGTTTTTGGTAGCGGGCGTCTTGCTTGACAACCTCTTTCGATTCCGCCTCTTTAATCGCCTCGATCAATTCCTCTTTTTCGTGCGACTCTAAATTTTCATCCTGAGAAATATCCGACTCTTTCGAGTATTCGATGAGGAGGGAATCGATTTTTTCTTCTAAGAAAAAGATCAGCGCAGCTAGATGTTGGCAATCATAGCGGCTGGGGCAGTCGCAGTTGGTGTGCACGGCGGTCGACTCGAAACGGTCGACTTCGATCTCGCTTTCATACGTGCTCTCATAATTGCTCAGAACTTTGCTGCTGAAACGGATGGTTTCGTTGTCGAGCTTGATGATTTTCGCACTCAAGATTTTGTTCTTTTCAAAGAGCTGTCTCCCCTCTTTGAGAATCCCTGATGAAAAATCTTGTCTGAGCTTTCGAAAATTCAACATAGCCGCTTTAACCAGTTAGTCTGAATTCTTACATTTACAGATTTTTCGAAACGAGTGCAACCAAAAAATTCAGATACGTCTGGAAAATCCATCCATTAAAATAAATTCTTGTCATTTTTCGCTCTTGATCAAAATATTGGAGTACCTTATATTCATAACCTTAAAATGCGGGCGTAGCTCAGTGGTAGAGCATCACGTTGCCAACGTGAGGGT
>CAYWKW010000129.1:0-4013 GCA_964458995.1 uncultured bacterium
TTCAAAGAGGGTGCGGTTGCCAACGCGTTTGGAAATATTTTCTAATGTAATCATGCAAAAATGGTAGCATAGGCTTATGAACTTTTTCAAGGCAATTGACCAATTTTTGTCCCATTTGAGTTTGGCAAAAGGAGCCTCCGAACATACGATTCGAGGCTATCGACTCGATCTCAACTCTTTTTTAGAATTTGCGGGCACTGAAGGGGTTACTAAAAGGACGGTGCGCCGGTATCTTTCCTATCTCCATGAGAAAAAAGCCAGCACCCGAACCATATTGAGGCGCCTTTCGGCCCTGAGAAGCTTTTACCGCCATGCCATGCGGGAAAAATGGGTGGAGGAAAATCCGCTGGAAGAGATCGATAGCCCCAAAAAAGAGAAAAAGCTACCCATATCCATTAACTATGCTCAAGTGCAGCATCTTTTTGAGCAGCCCGATATATCGAGTTGCTTGGGCCTTCGCGATCGAGCGATCATGGAACTCTTTTATAGCTCCGGTCTTCGCCTCAGTGAAGTGACCGGCCTGAACCGGCGCGATTTTGATGTGAAAAATTTGATCTTGAATGTGTTCGGAAAAGGAAAAAAGCAAAGGCAAGCTCCGATCACTCAAACAGCGGCCGATTGGATTTTGAGATATCTCAACCATCCCGAACGGGACGAAAAAGATTTAGAGGCCATTTTTCTCAACAAGCGGGGGACGCGTTTGACACCCCGATCGGTCGACCGGAATTTTGCCGCTTATCTGAGAGCGAGCGGTCTTTCTGAAAGAGTCACTCCCCATACCATTCGACATACAATTGCAACGCACTGGTTAGAGAATGGAATGGATTTAAAAACGATCCAAATGCTTCTCGGCCATACATCGTTGGCAACAACAACTATTTACACGCACGTTTCTCCGAAACTCAAGAGAGAAGTCTATGACAAAACACACCCTCGTGCGTAAATTTCTTTTGCTAAATTCCAAAAAATGTAAGCATATACTGTAAAAGAGGTCTTTATGATCGCAAAGTTTTTATCAGTGTTATTAGCGGTATCCTTTGTTTTGTCAGCGGATGAGTATCAAGATCCCTGCTGTCCTCAGCCTGCCTGTTGCAATCCACCACCTCCCTGTTGTTGGAGTTTCAATCCATGCAATCCAAAAGGATGCACGGACATGTATTGCGGTGGTTTTTATGTTTCTGCCGATTTTCTTTATTGGCGCGCTGAAAACCATGGATTTAGTTACGCTTATGAATTAAAAACAACCACTCCAACAGGATTGAATGTAGGAGAGGTCAGACGCGTAAATCCAGAATGGGAACCCGCGTTTCGAGTTGGCCTTGGATGGAACACAAAGTATGATTTTTGGGATGTATTTCTCAACTATACCTGGTATCGAAATCATGCAAAAGAGACGAAAACTAGCACCCCTGCTAGCACCCCTAGATTTATTCCCATGTGGCCTGTTTTTGACTCATCTGTTGTATCGGGACAGTTTCCCACAGTTGAAGCAAGCTGGCGATTGTTAATGAATATGGGCGATCTTGAAGTGGGCAGGTTGACTTATCTTACCTCTTCTCTTGCGATTCGTCCTCTTATGGGAGTCAGGGGCGGTACCTTGCATCAAAAATTTGTAACCCAGTTTTCTGGCGGAGTTTCAACAGTGAATGATAACTTCAATGGGAAAAATGATTATTGGGGGATAGGTCCTCGTGCCGGTTTAAATGGGGAATGGCATCTCAATAAAGGCTTTAGCCTCATTGGAAATGCAGCGACAGCCCTTCTTTATGGAAAAACGAATGTGAAAACAACCCATGAAACAAAGATTACAGGCGCGACAGCTTTTAGCGTCGAACGGGAATATACAGATGATTTCTATCAATTAGTTCCTAACTTACAACTTCTGTTAGGTTTCCAGTGGCAGACATGCTTCTGGTGCGAAAAGATGTTCTTCAAGGTGAGCACTGCTTGGGAAACGAACATTTGGTGGGATCAATTTAATCTTCCCTTTGCCGCCGATGCATTTGTGGCTCCTTTCCCAACTGTTGGCAATCAACCCCTCACTATGGAAGGCTTGACCGTGAACTTTGAGTGGGATTTCTAAAGTCCCGCTTTCATGAAGTAGAGCCATGAGCAAAAAAATCTCATTATTTTCTCTGGTTCTACTGATTGTTGCGGCCATAGATAGCATCCGCAATCTACCCGCAACAGCGATTTTTGGAAGCTCGCTCATCTTCTTCTTCCTTTTTTCGGCTCTGGTTTTTCTCATACCCATTTCTCTTATTGCCGCTGAACTCTCTTCCCGTTACCCCGAGCAAGGGGGCGTGTTCCATTGGGTGCGCCATGCCTTTGGGGAAAAAACAGCTCTTGTCGCCATTTGGCTGCAATGGATCAACACCATGGTCTGGTATCCGACCATTCTCTCTTTCATTGCAGGGACCGCCGCCTATCTTTTTGATCCAGCCCTCGCTCAAAACAAACACTTCCTCGTATCAGTCATCCTCATTATCTTTTGGAGCCTTACATTTCTCAATCTCAGAGGCATTCATGTATCTGCCCGCATCAATTCGTTATGTGCGATCATCGGCCTTATCATTCCCATGGCCTTTCTGATCATTCTCGGCATCATTTGGGTCCTCATTGGCAACCCCCTTCAAGTCGAATTTACGGCCCGAGCCATTTTTCCGACCCTTGCCGGATCGGAGAACTGGATTTCGCTCATAGCCATCATGGCCTCTTTTCTCGGAATGGAGCTCGCCGGTGTCCATGTCAGCGACATCGCCGAGCCCCAGAAAAACTTTCCCAAGGCGATGGGCGTTGCTGTTCTTATCCTCCTCTCGACCATGATCCTCGGGGCGCTTTCCATAGCCGTTGTGATCCCTCAAAAGGAGATTCGCCTCGTGGATGGGATCATGCAAACCTTTTCCCAATTTTTCACAGCCTTTCACATCCCCTGGTTTGTTCCCATTCTCACAGTTCTCATTATTGTCGGCAGCACTGGCGGCATGATCAACTGGCTCATTTCCCCCGCCAAAGGGCTTCTCCAAGCGGCAGAGCATGGCTTTCTTCCCCCATTCTTCGCCCACAAGAACAAGAACAACGTTCCCACCCGACTTCTCATTACCCAAGCTCTTCTCGTGAGCCTCTTTTGCCTAGCCTTTATCCTCATGCCCTCGATCAACGCTTTCTACTGGTTTCTCACCGACCTTTCCACCGAGCTCTACATGCTGATGTACGTCCTCCTCTTTCTCTCCGCCCTCAAATTGAAGCGCTCTCACGAAGCCCTGACCTATCGAATTCCCAAAGGTTTTCGTCGCCTTACCTGCCTTCTCGGGCTCTTTGGTTGCGGCCTCACCATCATCGTCGGCTACTTCCCGCCCCAAGACATCCAAGTCGGCGGCGGCCTCCGCTACGGCCTCCTCATCGCCGGCGGCAACCTCCTCCTCATCCTCCCCGCCCTCCTCCTCTGCCTCTACCGCAAGAGAAAAACAGGATGAACAAGATGCAAAGGATAAGAAGGACAGGATAGCAGGGTGGGTTTTATCGTGAGCAAATAGCAAACGCTTACATAGCCTTTAGAAGGGAACAGGCTTTTGCTACGAGGGGAAAAAATTCGGGAAGGCGGTAAGCCGGATTCTGTCGAGAACCATCATTCCTCTGGGGGACCTGTCGCCAAGCCCCTCAAGCGATCAGCTTAGGAGTCGTACCTTGCGGTATTTTGCGCGCGGAAATACGCTGTCCATATTCGATCTTGCTTCAGATAGGGTTTACAACACCTCCAGTTTCCTGAAGTGCGATTGGGTTCACAACCCAAACTTTTCAAGCCTTTTATACCGCTCGTGTTTGGAAAATCAGTTCCGCCGGCGTCGGACAGCCACTGAATTTGAGAACCCGCGTCGGCTTCGCCTGGCTCAAATTCAGGGCGCCTCCTTGGCGTCTCCCGATTTTTCAATCCACTCCCGGTATTAGGCTATGGTCTCTGTTGCACTTTCCGTCATCTTGCGATGCCCAGCCGTTAACTGGTATCCTTTCCT
>CAYWKW010000130.1:0-3983 GCA_964458995.1 uncultured bacterium
TTTTGGAAGAGGGGCGCCTCACCGACTCGGTCGGCCGCAAGATCGACTTCCGCAACACCATCATTATCATGACGTCGAACCTCGGCGCCGACCTGATCCGCAAATCGACGGAAGTGGGCTTTGGCGTGAAGGAAAACCTCATGGACTACAAGATGATGCAGGAAAAAATCGAAGGGGCGGTCAAGAAGCACTTCAAACCTGAGTTCATCAACCGTCTCGATGGTCTGGTGATCTTCCGTACACTCGACAAAACAGCGCTCCGCTCTGTGGTCGACCTCGAGTTCAACAAGCTCAGAGCGCGCCTTGAGAGGAAGCAAATTTTTGTCACGATCGACAACCCAGCCCGCGATCTTTTGGTCGAGAAGGGCTATCTGCCTGAGATGGGAGCCCGTCCTTTACGCCGCATCATTGAGCAATTCCTCGAAGACCCACTCTCCGAGAAACTGCTGCAGCATCCGAATCAAGAGAAGAGGTATCTGATCTCTGCGAAAGAGGGGCAGATCGTCTTCATTGACCAGGAGCCCGAATCGGGCGGCAAAAAAGTGGAAGCCCTCGCTAAGAAGTAGGGCTCTCCAAACCGTTCGACACTGCTGTGACATACGTCATCATTTGACCAGGGTGAAATAGAGGGAACTCCTCTTTTACTTTAAGCTGCTCATTTAAAACATTAAATGAATCTATATGGAATAACCCTTGTTTCGCATAATGACTCATTCGAAACAGATTGCGCATAACAATTTTTACACGCTCTTTCTCTTGACCTGTTAATTTTTCAATGGTATCGACCTGTTTTCCGATTTCCTCTCTAAAATTTTGCTGAATATATTTACTAACAAGTTCATTTGCAATTTTATTTGATGGCGAACATTCGTTCCCCTCGCACATATCCTCTGAATAGAAATCGACATGAGAGGGCGCAGTTGGTGGTTTCGCTGGTACATTCAGAGGAGGTGCCACACGAGGAATTATCATTTCTGGAAGGGGCACATCATAGGGGTGAACTACCTGTTTGGCAGCGTGTTGAATCGCGGGCAGGGCTGCGCTTGAAGTCAAATTTTTATTTGAAGGGGGATTCTCGTTGTCACGGTTTTGGTCAAAATGGTGTGGATCGGCGGGGTTCAGCTCTATCGGCATGGTCGTTCTCCTATCGTTGAGGGCGGACATGATAAAACACTCAACAATAAAGAGATAACAATTTTCAGCTTTTAGAGAGAGCTTCCTCGCGGGAGGGCGAAATGATCTTGGCCTCCCAATTTTTGATGGTTTCGAGGAGTTGGGCTTTGGTGGGATGTCCTTTCAGGAAGGCCAGATTGTCTGGTTTGCTGCTGAGGTGGGCCAGCTTGGCTAGCAGGTGGAGGTGCCGTTTATCATCGCAGGCGAAGAGGAAGAAGAGGGTATGGACGGGTTGGCCATCCAGTGCGCCGTATTCGATGGGATTTTTTGGGAAGACGACAGCGACCACATCGTACGATTCTTGAAGAAGAAAATCGCGTGTATGGGGCACGGCGATGCCGTTGGACAGAGCGGTCGGCATTAAATTTTCCCGGTCTAGTAGAAGTTCTGTGATGACTTCAGCATCGAGGTGAAGATCGCGGGCGATGAGTTCCATTGCATTGCGGATAACTTCTTCTTTTGTTTCGCCGGAGATGTCGTGATAGACGCCTCCTTTATGGACGGCGCGGAAGAGTCCGAATTGCTGAGTTCCCAAGCGCTCCTTTGGATTTTCATCAAATGGGGAGAAGTCGCCCTCTTGTTTGCAGCTTAGGACCCAATTTTCTACTTCACTGCGGCTAAATCTGTATTGATTATTGAGCCGATAATAGGGAATTTTCCCATCGGCGATCCATCGTTTGATGGTTGTTTCTGAGACATTTAAAAGTTCAACAACGTCTTTTATCTTCAAATCCATAATCAATACCCCGCAAAGTCGAAAATAGCAAAACCAGCATTAATCGCAAAGAAAGAAGAAAAAAAACAAACACAGAAGGTTCAATTCGGGGGAAGCCCCCGAACCCCCATTTTTTAACACTGAGCACACTGAGCACACTGAGATCACTGAGGCGCGAGGCGCGCAAGAGGAATTTTAAATGGGTTGATTTTTTGGGCTGATTAGTGTACAATTATCCCGAAAAAAATGAGGATTTTAACATATGGCTGCAGCTGTTCGTGATGGGCATTTAGAGGTCCGAACTAGGGAGGAGGTCAGGACGGCCTTTCGGGGGTTTCTCCAAAAACTCGGGCCTAATCAAGTCGCCCATTTTAGCGTCTCTTTTCCGCTTCAAAGCACGCTATGGACATTTGAACTAGTCCACGGCGACCCTGTACCCTATCTGTTCGGTAATGGCTGGGCTCGACCGGCGGCAGATCATGAAATGAGTGTGGTCGCTCAGATATCTGATGCTCCTGCCTTCCAAATGGGAGAAGAGACTGATATGGATAGCCGTGATTGTATCAGCATTCTGCATCGTGGATCTCCGGCTGCTTGCCTAAGAGAACAAGCCCGTAAGAGATTAGGGCTCCCTACTGGAATTCATAGCACATCCATTTTGAGGCACCGCGGCGGGTCTGATCGAGTAAGAACTATTGGAAACCTCGGTGCGGAGCTGAAAGCCATGGCCCAAGAGCGCTTTAAACAAATTGAGGGGGCACAAAATCGGAAGGTCTATCTCTTGTTGTGCGCGTCCGTTGCAGCAGTAGCGAGCGCTTGGTTGGCCAAACATTGATCACCCGATTTTAATTCCTCTTGCGCGCCTCGCGCCTCAGTGGCCTCAGTGAGCTCAGTGTTAAATAATGGGGGTTCGGGGGCTTCCCCCGACTATTTCCCCCCTCGGTGGTTAGAATTGGGAGAAGAGTTCGAGAGCGGCTTCGGGGGTGGGGGCGCTGAGGAGCTTTTTGCGCAGGTCGACGTCGCGGATCGCCGAGGTGAGAAGAGAGAGAATTTGCAGATATTCACTCTGCTTGTCGTCGGGGCCGCCAATCATAAAAATGAGGCGCACAGGCGCTTTGTCAAGCGCGTTCCAGTCGAGCCCTTTGTTTTTCTGAATGCCAATGACAATAAAAAAGTCGGTAAATTCCCTGAGCTTGGCATGAGGAATCGCAACCCCCATCCCAATGCCAGTGGATACGAGTTGCTCGCGATGGATAATCGCTTTGCGAAAAACTTCTTTATTGGCTAGATAGCCCTCCTCATCTAGTAAATCAATGAGCGCATTGATCGCTTCATCCCGCGTATCTACATCGAGAAACGTAATGAGCCGAGACTCCAAATAGTCGGAGATTCTCATGAATGCCTTCTTTTTAAATGGCTTCGTAAAGGGATTAATTCGCGCCAGTATGGCCAAACTTTCCTTCTCCGCGTTGAGTGAGTGATAACGATTCTTGCCGTACAAATTCGGCTTGAATCACAGGTGCCAAAACCAATTGAGCAATCCTCATTTTGGGCGCGACGGGAAAGGGTTCGCGCCCATGATTCATCAAGATGATGCAGATTTCTCCACGATAGTCGCTGTCGATGGTACCAGGCGTGTTGAGAACGGTCACTTGATTCTTTGCCGCAAATCCGCTGCGAGGCCTAACTTGGATTTCATACCCTTCCGGAAGAGCCACTTTGATTCCCGTTGGAATGAGCGCCGAAGCGCCAGGTGCGATGATCACAGGCTCGGCAATGGATGCGCGCGCGTCGCAGCCAGAAGCAAATGGGGTCGCATAAAGAGGGATTAACTCTTCATCGATGACTTGGATAGGGACTGGGATTTTCTTAGGCATGAGAAACTTCTGCTAGTTTGAGAAGCTCTTTTAACGCTCTAGGCATTTTTTTAGCAAGATCATCTTTCTCAAAAGATCTCTCATTCCCTGTCAAAAATTCGATTAAAAAGGACAAACGCATTTTTAATTCAGACCGCTTCACAATGCAATCGACCATCCCCTTCTCTAAAAGGAATTCCGATTTCTGTGCGCGGGGAGGCAATTTTTGACCGATCGTC
>CAYWKW010000131.1:0-3957 GCA_964458995.1 uncultured bacterium
ACGCAATGAAGTCCGCTATTCTTCCCGGCGCATTAGAAAGTGGCTTTCACAATGGCATCGGCGCTACGAAGCCCCAATATCTCCCCTTCACCATCGCTATGACCCGATTCTTCGCAGATCAGCTTGAAAACTACAGAGACGTTCTCGACGACCAGCTAAAAACACAAAATAGCTCGAAAAAAATCACCCGATTCCCCGGTACGGAAGCCCTCCCTGCCACGGTGAAAAACCTCATGGCCGTTTTACAACTCGAACCCTTTGAAACAGACATTGAGCTGAAAAAGCAATTCGAAGAAATGAATCGGAAAAGCGGGTATGTAAACGCCGAGATCCAACAGAATATTGAAAGCGGGGTCATTGAAGGAGGCCACTTCCTCTTCAAATACCTCAGTGAAAGAGCCCAGTCGGGAGAATTATTTGCCCGCTTTTTGGAACTTTCATGCCTCCCCTTTTCTGGAGAAAAGAAGTCTTTAAAAGCCCTGCAGGATGAATATCAGGCCGAACAAGACAAACTCGAACGAGCTGCCAATGATGTAGTCAGCAGGTTGATCAAGTCGTCCATCCACAAAGTGGATATCAACCCGGAAGATTCGAAAAAAATTGGCGATCATCTCTTGGAAGCCAGAAAGAAACTTCTCGCCGCCTCCCTTGAAAAACTGACCGACCTCTCTCTAGACATGGAAGAGAAAATTAAACAAGCCAAGAAGTCGCCAAGCAGCGCTAACAATATCCAAGAGGATCTCGTTTCATTCCTTCAAGTTTTACAGGTCCTAGCGAACCATAAACAGTTTCGAATGAATGTAGAGGGACTCAGCGGATCTCACCACACAGAGATCTGGAAGCAATTCGATCCCGTTTTTAAAAGACTCGAAGAGCTTGGCGAGAGAGTTCTTGAACTCCAAAAACTCCAGCACTACCATCCTCGACATAAACTCATTGAAGACGAGTTAACCAAACTGAAAACGGCCTTAAGAGGCACTCAGAAAGGGTTCCATCTTCAGCCAACTCAACACCAAGCTGATTATATCCAGTCGCTCAAAGAGCCGTTGCGCGAAATCGCCCTCGTCCTCGGTGAAACGGCCCCCCTCGTTGTAAAATTCAAGACGTACATCCATCGAATTATCCCCCTTTCTTTGCAAGTAGCCAGAGAACAGAAGGTACTCGATGCGCTGGAAGCCCTCTCGCCCTCCTCTCCCGAAGTGGCCCGAAAGGGATTCTTAGACCAGTTGGCGAGCTTCGAGTACGGAGCCCCCAGCGCCCTCATTGAGCAAATCGATAAGAATCTGGCCCTTCTGCCCGAAAAAGATCAAGATGAACTCCGAGCGCTCATTGGGGATGGAACACAGCTCAAGAGAAGATGGATTCCACTCAAACACTCGATGCAACGCATCTTTGATAGCCACAGAGATCTGAAAGCCCACCACAAAACCACTTTTGATGCGGTGATCGGCGAAGCAACTCCCTGGGTTGAAGAAAAAATAGCCGCTTATAAAATCCTCAAAGAGCGAAACCATGCCGACATGCAAGGGGAACTCCAGGCGATTTTCGAACGGATGGATCTCTTGACAGCTAAAATCAAATCGATGAAGGCCGACTTAACGCCGAGCTTAAAAGATTCTGTCAGCAGACATTTCTGGAAAGGGGTGAATTTCAGCACAATCAAGGGCATTAAAATCGGCTCTAAAATCCCCTGGCTAAAGAACCATTGCACAGACCCTGAAGTAGCGGTTAAAAAGGTATTCGATAACGCGATTAAGCTTTGCACCGGATCGGGCAGAGACAGAATCTCGGAAGCCTTTGCAACGAGCGTCTTGATAGAAATAGCGAAATAGTTTGATGGAACGGCAGTTTACCGCCACAGTCTACATCTTTCACGAAGATAAGGTGCTTCTCCACTTACACGAAAAGCTCGGTAAATGGCTCCCGCCCGGGGGCCATCTCGAAGCCAACGAAACACCCCCCGAAGCCGCTAGGCGCGAGGTCCTTGAAGAGACCGGCCTAGAGATCGCCTTCATCGAGCAAGAGAACATCCAAGTCAACGACTACAACGCCGTCAGTTTCACCCGCCCTTACCTTTGCCTTCTTGAAAATATCCCTACGCCAGTCCATCAACACATGGACTTCATCTACTTGGCGAGGCCTTTGAGCGTAAAAGATGATTTACAGGGATTTCAGTGGGTGGGATGGGAGGAACTTCAGGAGCTCGACGTTTTCCCCGACACTCGAGAAGTTCTTCACAAATTATTAAAAGAAAGGGGTTTGGACCGCCTCCAACCAGAAGTGCCGTCCAAGCCTCTCTCTTAAATGGTTACCAACGGCGGCGCTGTCTTTCTTGCTGCTGCTCTTGGTGCTTTCTCTCAGTCTGAGTATCCCAACGGTAGGGGGTCTCTTCCTGTTTTCTCCCTGGACGCATGTCGGCGTCATTGCACTTCATGTTCTGCGGACAGTAGCTCTGATCGCAGCACGATGAAATCGCAAAGGCAAAGCCCAAGGCGACAAATGCGAGGATGATTTTTTTCATAGGCAAAACTCCTTTTTACCTTTAATTCCCCTGTACACATTTGTTCTTTTTTTAATCAATAGCTATAATCAAGAAGATGAAATCATTCTTTGTTGCTGCTACCGGCCAGAATGTCGGAAAGACAACCACGTGCCTCGGCCTTGTCTCGGGGTTGAAAAAGAGGCATAAGTCGGTCGGATTTTTAAAGCCAGTGGGCCAAGAACACGTTGAGACTGAGACGGGTGTGCATGTCGACAAGGATGTGGTGCTGTTTAAAAGCCACTTCAAGCTGGAGGACCCCTACGAGGAGATGAGCCCGGTCTTATTCCCCAGGGGGTTTACCCGCGATTATCTCGATGGGAAGGTGGACCACGCAGATCTGGTCCATAAAATCGATGCCGCTTACAAAGCGGTGGCCAAGAGAAATGGGATCACGGTGATCGAAGGGACGGGGCACACGGGGGTCGGATCGATCGTCGACCTGAATAACGCGCAAGTGGCCGCGCGGCTGAAGTGTCCGCTGATTCTGATCGCCTCGGGCGGATTGGGTTCAAGTTTCGATGAGCTGAGTTTAAATTACGCCCAGTGCGAAAAGCACAAGGTGCGGGTCGCCGGGGTGATTTTGAATCGAGTAATCGATGAAAAGCGGGAGATGATCCTCGAATATGTCCCTAAAGCGCTGAAAAGGTGGAACATCCCCCTTCTCGGCTGCATCCCCTTCACGCCGTTTTTAAGCATGCCGAGCATGAACGACTTCGAATTTCTCTTCCAAACGGAGCTTTTATCGGGCGAAGAACACCGTTTAAGACACTTTCAAAATATCAGCCTGGTCGCCAGCACGGCAGAAACCCACAGAACGCTGATCAGCCCCAATCAGCTCATCATCACCCCTGCCGCCCGCGAGGATATCATCTTGGCCATGCTGACCCGCTATTGGGATCTGAAGATCTCCCATCCGGAAGACGATCTGCAGACGGGGCTGATCTTGACGGGCAAAACGGCGCCGAAAGAGACGATTGTCGACCAGATTCGGCGGGCCAAAATCCCGATGCTCTATGCACCGGTGAGCAGCTTCGTCGCGATGAAAATGATCCACAGCCATACGGCGAAAATCCGAAAGGAAGACACCGAAAAGATCCAAGAGGCGGTCAAGGTGGTGGAGAGCCACATCGATTTTGATAGGCTTGAAAAAGCTGTTCACCCGTGAGCGATTTCACGCAGGCGCCGGTCGGGCAGCTCCTCAAAACGGGGCACTGTTTAGTGAACGAGCGGTTATAGGGGCATTTTCCCTGCAAAGAGATGTGTTTGGAGCCGATCGGCTTAAACACTTCGGCGGATGTCGGGCCAAAGACGCTGAAACTGGGCGTCGAGGTGGTGCCGCAGAGATGGAGAGCGCTCGAATCGACCGCGACCACTAAATCCATTTCACACATCAAATTTTGCCAAGTGGGAATCGG
>CAYWKW010000132.1:0-3891 GCA_964458995.1 uncultured bacterium
GCAACTAGATGAGCCACTTCTTGAAGTTTCTACGGATAAGGTCAATAGTGAAATTCCATCGCCTATAGCCGGCACATTGCAGCAAATCTTGGCCAACCCCGATCAAGAATTGCAAGTCGGCGAAGTCCTCGCTCTCATCTCAACGGAGGCTGCCGTCCCCGCAATGGCCTCAGCTGCCGCTGCCGTCACGATGCCTGTCTCGACCTGCTCCTCGTCGGGCATGGAGGACTTTATCTCCCCATCGGTTATGCGCCTGTTGAGAGAAAAAGGACTCTCTTTAAACGAGATTGATCAGATCCCTCACACAGGCCAAGGCGGCCGCCTAACAAAGAAAGATGTGGAAGAGTTTGTTCCCAAAAAGCCCCTTTGCCCGGCAGCGGCCAGCACAGAGCGGGTCAAAATGACCGCCATGCGCAAAGCGATCGCCGACAACATGGTCAAGTCGTTTTATGAAGCGCCTCATGCCACCCTCATCACTGAAGTCGACGTAACCCAAGTTTTGAAGGCGATTCAACAGCACAAGCAGCAGCAAACGGGCGTTAAAGTGACCATTACTGCCTTTGTAGCCCGCGCCATTACGCGCGCGTTGCAAGCCTATCCGCTGATCAATTCGTCGCTGGAAGGCGATACGATTGTGATGAAGCGGTTTGTCAATTTGGGCGTTGCTGTCAGCGTCGATCAGGGCGTCATGGTTCCTGTTGTCAAAAATTGCCAGCAGAAGTCGCTCACGGATATAGCCAAGCAGATTTCCGAGCTCGCGGAAAAAACGCGCAATCACACCCTCGCTCCCGATGACATCAAAGAGGGTTCCATTACTCTCACCAACTTTGGCATGACAGGCACGATGATCGGCGTTCCCATCATCCGCTATCCTGAAGTGGCCATTGTGGGCCTCGGTGCAATCACCAAAAAGGTGGCCGCCATGCCCGACGATTCCATTGCGATTCGATCTGTCATGTTCGTCTCGCTCACCTTTGACCACCGCGTTCTCGACGGCATCTATGGCTGCGGGTTCCTCAATGAATTGAAAAAGCACCTCGAAGAAGACACCTCCATCTAGCGCCAGTTTTGGAACAGGATGAACAAGATGAAAAGGATGGGAAGGATGGGAAAAATAATTTCTTTTCATGTTCATCTTGTTCTTTCGCTATTGACACGCCCCTCCTGGCCACCCTGCTAATAGCCGGGTTTGCCGTCGAAATTGTATAAAAATTCCGACTTGATCACATCCATGTTGATGTGGTCAAAAGCGTGCATGATTTGGATCACATCATTTTGAGAAACAGTCCGATTGTCATCAGAGACAAAGCGGCACCGCCACTGCTCAATGCAGAAAGTTTCTGGTTGACCTTCCGGCCAAACGCGAACGCCCCGGTTCGTGATCATTTTCAGACGCAAAGGCCCCACATTGATATGAGAAATGCGGGAATAGAAATCGGCTAGCGAGCCGCGGTGGTAGATATAGACGTCGACGCCCACTAGCAGCCGCTGCGGATTTGTGTGCACATGGGTATGTTTTAAAGATGCGCCCCCTTTGCCATAAACGGCCTGCTTCAGCGTGTCGGGTTTTTTTCCCAAGTTTTTGATCACCGCCTCGCCAAATTCCTTGGTGCCCACTTTTTTCTTGCTCGTACCCTCTTTGAAGATATCGTAGGTGTGAATTCCCTCTTCGAGCGTTTTAAGCCATCCATTGTGGATTTTGGAGGCGATTTCGGGCTGACCGATGTGATCCATCATTTGGATCGCCGCTAACAGGAGCCCTGAAGGATTGGCCACATTCTGCCCCGCGCGGCGCGGAGCCGACCCGTGAATCGCCTCAAACATCGCCCCCTTTTCACCAATATTCGCTGAGCCGGCAAGGCCGACGGAGCCCGCAATTTGCGCCGCCACGTCGGAGAGGATGTCGCCATACAAATTGGGCATGACGATTACATCAAAAATCTCCGGCGTATCGGCCAATTTAGCCGCTCCAATGTCGACGATCCAGCTCTCATTGAGGATATCGGAATATTCGGTCGCGATTTCATCGAAAACTTTATGGAAAAGCCCATCCGAGAACTTCATGATATTGTCTTTCATGAAGCAGGTCACTTTTTTTCTCCCGTGGCGGCGCGCGTATTCAAACGCATAGCGGACAATTTTTTCCGTCCCCGCCCGAGAAATGATCTTGATCGATGTGCAAACATCGGCCGTCTGTCGATATTCGATGCCGGCATAGAGATCCTCCTCATTTTCCCGCACAATGACCACATCCATCTCGGGATGCTTTGTGGCTACGTAGGGAAAATAGGAGACGCAAGGACGGACATTGGCATAAAGACCGAGAGTGGTGCGAACCGTCACATTGAGACTTTTAAATCCACCGCCTTGAGGAGTTGTAATCGGAGCTTTCAAGAAGGCTTTGGCTCCCCGAATCACATCCCACATTTTAGGGTCCATACCAGTTGCAAAACCCTTGAGATACATTTTTTCCCCGATTTCAACCCAATGGATCTCAATTTGGGCGCCCGCTGCCTCGAGAATATGGAGCGTTGCTTGCATGATTTCGGGGCCAATTCCATCCCCATTTGCAACTGCGATTGGTGCCTTCGCCATAAATAATCCCTTTCCAAATACATTAACACTTTGTAGCATTAAGTGTTATGGTAAAGGACTTATTCGATGATCAGCGCCGGTATCTCAACCACTTCTTCGATTCTATTGATATAAATCAAGCGGAACAGGTTTTTCAGAGGCTCTCCTCGTGCAAAGGAGTGATTGTCCTTTCTGGAGTGGGAAAGAGCGGCCACATCGCGCAAAAAGTGGCGACTACTTTGATCTCCACAGGAACGCGCTCCTTCTTCCTGGATCCTGCCCATGCCCTTCATGGCGATATCGGTTTTGTTTCAGCGCAAGATGTTTTTCTCTGCTTTAGCAAGAGCGGCGGGTCGCATGAACTGATCGATCTGCTGCCTCATGTGCAAAAGAGGGGAGCCTTCACCATTGCAGTCGTTTCATCTCCCCATTCCAAATTGGCCAAGTTGTCCGATCTCTCCATCCATTTGCCCATTCAGCGAGAAATCTGTCCCCACGACCTAGTTCCCACCACCTCGACGGCCGCCCAGCTCATTTTTGGAGATTGCATGGCGATCGCCCTGATGCAAGCCAAAAACTTTAGCGTCAGCGACTTTGCCGCCAACCACCCCGGAGGCCTTTTGGGCCGTAAGATCACCTTCAAAGTAGCCGACCTCATGCTCAAAGAAGAGGCGATTCCCCTTTGCCGCCCCTCCGACCTCTTGATGGACGTCCTCCATGAACTCTCACTGAAGCGGTGTGGCTGTCTGCTCGTTGCGGATGAAAAGGGAAAACTCAAAGGGATCTTTACCGATGGCGATCTGCGCCGCGCCATCCAATCAAAAGGGCCCGATGCGTTGAAAATGCCGCTTCAAGCGCTCATGACCCTTTCTCCCAAAAGCATCTCGCCTGAGAAACTCGCCCTCGAAGCCGTAAAGCAAATGGAAGAAGATCCCGCCCGCTTGATCACCGTCTTGCCCGTTTTAGAAAAGGGGCACGTAGTTGGATTGATTCGGATGCATGATATACTTCAAAGAGAACTAAAATGATTATTGCCATTTTTATCATTGGATATTTGGCCATCATCTTTGAGTACAACCTCAAAGTGAACAAGACAGCCTCCGCGCTCCTCATGGCCGTCCTCTGTTGGATGTTTCTTTTTTTCGCCTCTCCCGATCTGCATGCCCTTGGCGAGAAGGTCAATGACGTCAGCCAAATTATCTTCTTTCTGATGGGCGCCATGACCCTCGTCGAAGTCGTCGACGTGCATAAAGGATTCAAAGTGATCACCGATCTCATTCAGACCAGCTCGAAAAGAAAGATGCTTTGGATCATGGG
>CAYWKW010000133.1:0-3819 GCA_964458995.1 uncultured bacterium
GTCAAATTAAAATTGCCTTCCCAGATATGAACGACTACAACATGTTCATGGGACAGTTCTCCACATGGACAGGCGCCATCACCATCCTCCTCATGGTTGTGGGTAACAATATTTTGAGAAAGATGAGCTGGACAAAAGCGGCCATTATCACTCCGATCATGGTACTTGTCACATCAGCCGTCTTCTTCTTCTTCGTCTGGAACGGAACCAAGAGCACCCCATTTGCTCCGCTGATGGGTACAACCGTTGTACTGGTTGCGGTTCTGGTTGGCCAGATCCAAAACGTCTTGTCAAAAGGGACGAAATACTCTCTCTTTGACTCTACGAAGCAGATGGCCTACATCCCGCTTGATCAAGAAGCGAAAGTGAAAGGGCAGGGAGCTGTAGAGGTGATTGGCGGCCGAGCCGGAAAGTCGGGCGGAGCCTTCATCCAGTCTACCCTTCTGGCGCTTATTGGCGGCAGTGTCTCTCTCGCCAGCTTGACCTACATCCTCGGGCCAGTGGTCCTTGTGATTTGCGGCGTCTGGTGCTTCTCTGTACTTGGCCTGGGGCGCAAATTCACAGCCCTCGTCGCCAGCAAAGAAGCCGAGAAGGCAGCCGAAGAGAAAGCTGCGCAGACCGCCCAGCCCGTCGCCACCAAAGCGACAGCTCAAGTCGGCAACTAACTCTTCACTTTCCCAACAAAGTGTGCAAAGCCCGGGCAACCCCCGGGCTTTTTTTGGCTTGCTATCCAAAACAAGGAACAGGATGAACAAGATAGGAAGGATGGGAAGGACGGGAGAAAGGAAATACTAGGGGTTGCCTCGGGTGTGTTGCATAGCCCTTCTTTCCACCTGAGAGCGGCCTTCTTTCATAACACAATCAACGATCAAATGATGGAACGAAAAAACGATCAGAAAAGCAAGTTATAAATCCCTATCGTTTATATCGTTACATCTTTACATCGTTTTCTTGTGGCGGGAGAGGAAGTTGTCTGATTCCAGGGGGTTATTCAACACACCCGGTCGCCTCCAAACGACCCTTTTTCTTGTCCTTCCTTCCCATCCTTTTCACCCTGTTCATCCTGTTCTTTCTATTGATTATGGGCGTAGGGTTTGCCGAAGGCGAGGCGTTTGTAGTGGAGGAGAATGGAACGGTGGAGAGGGACGGTTAGGCAGTTGGAGCGAAGGAGAGTGATCCGGTCGTCGTCGCACTGGAACCAGGTCCCATCGATTTTAACATAGGTGATGAAGTTAACCGATGCACCATCCGGCCGAAGCTCAACGAAAGCGTCAAGGTCGTAACAAAAAAAGTCAGGCTCGGTAAAGAGCTGCTTCTTGAGATTGCTCTCTAAGACAAAGATATCAGACGGGTACCCGCTTTGAAAAGCCTCAACGGCCGTTTTGTGCATGCCCCATTTGGGATGGAGTACGCGAATGAGAAATTGAAAGATCTCTTGGAGGGTGAGGTTGGGAAGCTTTGAGGCGATGAACCGGTAGAGGGTGAGGCCGTTGGCTGTGGAGAGGGAACGCTTCTCTTGCTGGTCTTGATGGTATTGGTCAATGAACTCTTGAAAGGGATAGAAGGAGCGGGGGGCGAAAAAAAAGAGCTCCGCAAAACCGGGGATGAAGATGATGAATTGCATGAGGGCGTTGAGCCACCCCTCTGGGTCGACAGGACGAAGGCCGATGGGCTCTCTGCGGGCAAGCGGCGTCCGGCGCAACTTGGGTTTCCGTTTTTCCTTGGGTGCATATTCCATCTTGGCCGATTCAAACGCAGGCAAAAGATCGATCACGATTTGAGGGGCCGTCGCCGAGGGAAGAAGCCCCCCCTTCGCATGGCTGATTCGCTCAAGCACAAATCCTCGTACCTTCGTATCGATCGGTTTGCGAGCCGGAACGGTTCCCTCCTCTCGGTTTCTTTCCCTGGAAGGGACTGTAGGAGTTAAAAAAATATTCATAAAAAGATATTGAGTTAAGATTTTTTAAATGAAATGTGAAATTTTTGCAAGCAAAGAGTGACATCTCAAGTGAGTCATGCCTTGCAAACATCTGGAGATTCGTTTAAATTTGTCCGATATGTTTCAATACGAGCGCAAGTACATCCGCAACTTCTCCATCATTGCCCATATCGACCACGGGAAATCGACGTTGGCCGACCGTCTTTTGGAGTTGACCCACACGGTTGAAAAGAGGGAAATGCAAGAGCAATTCCTCGACAATATGGAGTTGGAGCGAGAGAGAGGCATCACCATTAAGGCGCGGCCTGTAACCATGTATTACAAGGCCAACGACGGCCATATTTACCAAATCAACCTCATCGATACGCCCGGCCACGTCGACTTCGCTTACGAGGTATCGCGGTCTTTATCTGCTTGCGAGGGCGCTTTGTTGGTTGTGGACGCGGTGCAAGGCGTGCAGGCGCAAACATTGGCCAATGTCCATTTGGCGATCGACCGGAATCTCGAAATCTTGCCCGTGATCAATAAGATCGATTTGCCTGCAGCCGATGCCGAAAGCGTCAAAAAGCAAATCGAGGATGTCATCGGCATCGATGCCTCGAATGCCTTGATGATTTCTGCAAAAACAGGCCTTGGAGTCGAAGCGGTTCTGGAACGGATTTTAACTGATATTCCCTGTCCTAAAGAGGCGCCCGATAGCCTTTTGCGGGCCCTTGTTTTTGATTCCCACTACGATCCCTATCGCGGCGTACTGGTCTATATTCGGGTGATGAGCGGCGAAATCAGCAAAAGATCGGTGATCCGCTTCATGGCCAATCAGAAAACCTTCGAAGTGACAGATGTAGGCGTTTTTGCTCCCAATGAGCGGACTACAGATATTTTGCGCCCTGGAGAGGTTGGATTCTTCGTCGCCAATATCAAAAATACTGCCGATGTGAAGATTGGCGATACGGTGACTCTGCACAAAAACCCGGCGTCCACCCCCCTTCCTGGATTTAAACTCATCGCGCCGGTGGTTTTTGCCGGGATTTACCCGGTCGACTCTTCCGACTTCGAACAGGTACGCGATTGCCTCTTGAAATTGCAATTGAACGATTCAGCCCTCCATGTAGAACAAGAGAGCAGTTTAGCTTTGGGATTTGGTTTCCGGTGCGGCTTTTTAGGACTTCTCCACCTGGAAATCGTCTTTGAAAGGCTCACTCGGGAATTCAACCTCGATATCATCACAACAGCCCCCAGCGTCATCTACCGCTTCACCCTAACCAATGGCGCTGGCCTGGAAATCGACAATCCGGCCCGCTATCCCGATCCCGCCCATATTGAATTTGTTGAGGAGCCGTGGGTCAAAGTGCACATCATGACTCCCTCCGACTACATGGGCGCGATCATGAGTCTCTGCATGGACAAGCGGGGCGAGCTCTTAAAAACGGAGACGATGTCGGCCACCCGGCTTCTCCTCACTTACCGGCTGCCGATGAACGAGATCATCACCGACTTCAACGACAAGCTCAAATCGGTCACCCGCGGCTACGGCTCCTTCGACTACGAGCCTGATGGCTATGCAAAAAGCGACATCGTCAAGCTCGAAATCCGGGTGAATGAGGAGCCCGTTGACGCCTTTTCCTGCCTTGTCCACCGTTCTAAAGCGGAACACAAGGGGCGAGCTATTTGCGCCAAGCTAAAAGAGGTGATCCCTCAGCAACTCTTTAAAGTGCCCATTCAAGCGGCCATTGGCGGGAAGATCATTGCCCGTGAAACGATCAGTGCGATCACCAAAAACGTCACAGCGAAGTGTTACGGCGGCGACATCACCCGCAAGCGCAAACTCTGGGAAAAGCAGAAAGAGGGCAAAAAGCGGATGAAAGAGATCGGCAAAGTCA
>CAYWKW010000134.1:0-3587 GCA_964458995.1 uncultured bacterium
GTTACTCCTGCTTCTTTCTGTGCTGTAGCCAAAATGCTCCTCAAAAATTAAGTTTTTTAGCGCCTGGACAGAATTGAACTGACACTCGTAGCTTGGAAGGCTACTGTTCTACCATTGAACTACAGGCGCACGCCAAAAATAAAAAATCGAAATAACAGTTTTACCTCATAGGGCGATTTTCCTCAAGGATTTTTCCATGCCCAACTTTCGAGCCCGTGTCCGTGCCCGTTCTCTTCATATTTTCTTTTTGATATACTCTGACTCATGACAATCGCCGCAAAAACGAATCGGGTCCTGGGAATCTTTCTTTTAGCCTTTTTGGCCATCGTTTTGCGGGTTTGGCATTTGGGGGTAGTCCAAAGAGAGGAGAAACTCCTAGAGGCTCAAAAACCGCAGCAGAGGACGATCCTGGTGCGGGCAGACCGGGGGACGATCTGCGACCGGTTCCATATTCCGATGGCGCTGAACCGCATCTGCTATAATGCCGCCATCTACTACGGACAAATTGCCCAAATTCCAGGCGCGAAAGCCCGTAAAGAATATATTCGAAACTTTTCTGAGATCCTAGCCAAGACTTTGAATCTCGATGCCGCGAGAGTAGAGGATTTGATCCATTCCAAGGCGGCGCTCTTTCCCCACGTTCCCTTCATCATCAAGTCGGGGCTCACAGAAGAGGAGCACTACCGGCTGCGGATGATGGAAAAGGATTGGGCCGGCATCCATGCCGAAATCGCCTCTACGAGGTTCTATCCGATGGGGAAAACGGGCTGCAACCTCATCGGGACGATGGGAGCTATCAATCAAAAAGAGTATGCAGCGATCGCTCAAGAGATCAGCGATCTGCAATGGGCCGAAGATTGCGAAAATTCCAACCGCCTAGCAGAACTTAAAGAAAAAGCTTACTCCATCAACGACTTGGTGGGCAAGACGGGAATTGAGGCGCAGTTCGAAGAGGAGCTCAGGGGCTTTTTTGGTAAAAAAATATTTGAAGTGGATCAAAAGGGGCGGTTTGTCCATGAAATCGCAGGTAAAGATGCCATTGCTGGAAAACAGATCGTGCTGACCCTTTCGTCCGAACTGCAGCAATTCGCAGAGAGTCTCTTATGCCAGAATGAGCAAATTCGCGACGGACGCAGTCTGGGACTCGATCCAGCAGACAAAACGAGAAAAGTTCTAAAACAGCCTTGGATTAAGGGAGGGGCCATTGTCGCGCTCGATCCCAAAACAGGGGAAATTTTGGCGATGGCGAGCCATCCCCGTTTTGATCCGAATGATTTTATTCCGTCGGGCCACGCGCTACTGAAAGATGGGAAAGAGAGGCAAATCAACCGGTGGCTTGAAAATGAGCGATATATTGGAGCCGTTTGGGATGGGATCGATGTATTGAAGCGGGAGCGCTCGCGCCCCTTTCAAGAAGAGAGCCAGCCGCTCACTTGGGAGTTCTACCTCGATGTCGTTTTGCCTAAAGAGGGGCCTCTGCGATCCTTTTTCAGCAAGATGGATGACGTGAAGGGCGCGATCCAATTGCAAGAAGACTACGAAGCCATGCTCTATTATACTAGATATCATCTCCCCGTTCCCGCCGATATTCAAAAGCGGCTCGATGCGACCAACTTGCCTACGCAAGACAAACTATTTGCCGTCGATTTGTGCCGCACACAGGTTTATGCGCCCGCCTTTACCGATGAGCTCATTGCAAAAATCGGCTCGATGAAACTCTCCGCGTACCGCGCGCTTTGCCAAACTTTTTTAAGAATGGAATCGGAAGCGAAGCAGAAAGCGAAAGAGGCGTTCCATCGCGATGAGTTCAAAACTTGGAGAGACGCGCATCAAAAAGAATTCCTCGCAGAAAAAAGGAAAATCGAAAAAGAGAAAAAGACCTACGCGCGTCCCTATATCGATTATCTAGATAAGAAAGAGAGGGAACTATTTGCCGCCTATTGGGAAGAGAAGAGGATCCCTCTGTTAGCCACAGCCGAAATACCCGAGGAGCTCATCCGGACGTTTCGCCCCTTTTCCCAATTGACTCGCCCCTTGCTGGGAAAATACAAAATGGTGCGCAATCGAAAAAAGGACCAAATAGAAAAAGATCTGGCGGCGGCCTTTTATCCCAGCGGGGGTTTTGGATTTAGCCGCTCTTACGCCTTTGAGTCGGGAGTCCCTCAAGGATCGATTTTTAAGCTCGTTACAGGATATGAGGGACTGCGACAAGGAAAACAGCTGACGATCCTCGATGAGTTGAGCGCGCAGGGCGTTGCCTTCAATACCAATCGCGTTCCCTATCCCCGCTTTTACAAAGGGGGGCGCCTTCCGCGCAGCGCGGCGGTAGCTATTGGGAAAATTGATCTTACAGGAGCCATCGAACAGACGAGCAATCCTTTCTTTTCAATCCTCGCAGGAGATTGTTTCAATGATCCCGAAGATCTGGCCAATGCGGCGCGCCTATTTGGCTTTGGAGAAAAAACGGGGCTTGATCTACCTGGAGAAAAAAGGGGGAAAGTTCCTACCGACTTAAAAACGAACCGGACGGGCCTCTATTCCACAGCGATCGGGCAGCATACCCTTTTGACAACGCCCCTGCAAACGGCCGCGATGATGGCCTCCATTGTAAATGGAGGGAAGCTGCTTAAGCCTAAGATCATGAAAGAGGCGCTCGGCCTAACGCCCGACCGGCAGCCGCTGGGCGTTTTTGCTGGATGCGATTACTTCGCCAAAGAGGAGCTCGATGCCTTGGGAATCCCCTTCCCGCTCTTCACCTCTCTACAGGTTCGCTCGCCCCTTTCTGATGCACAAAAGCAACCCACCGAAATCAGACGGCTCATTCCAATGGAGCCCTCCATTCAAAACACCCTTTTGGAAGGGATGGACCGCGTCGTTTGGGGCGCAAAGGGAAGCGCTAGGCCCGCCGCTATCAAGGCGCTTTTAACCAACCCCTTGCTCATGCGCGATTATTTAGCCCTGCAGCATCAGATGATCGGGAAAACAGGCACTGCAGAACTCGTTTGCAACTTGTCGATGAATCCATCGAGTCCTCCCCAAGTCTATAAGTACATTTGGTTTGCAGGCGCTTCCTTCACCGACAAACGCCACTTAAGTCCCGAACTGATCGTGGTTGTCTTCCTCAGGTTCGGTGATGCGGGAAAAGAGGCGGCCCCCCTAGCTGCCCAAATGATCCATAAATGGCGCGAAATTAAATTGCATAATATTTCAAATTAATATAATTATAATAATTATGGTAATTATGGAGTTTATATGTGGAGAATTGCATTAGTATGTGCTTGCTTATTAGGCTTTGCAGGCCTGACCATTAGTTCGCCGATGGGCTTGCGGTTTTTTTTTGGGCCTTCTTATAATAACGATCCTTATTATTATCCCTACGGTTATTACTATCCTAACTACTACTATTACAACTATCCGTACTATGGTGGTGGATATTATGGTGGTGGCTGGGGCGGCGGCTGGGGCTGGGGCTGGAGAGGCCATGGCGGACATGGGCACAGGCACCATGGCGGCGGCCACCACCGTTAAGGCATTTATACCGAAACTACTTGAAGAATCGGGAATATGGCAAGGAGGCGCCCTGAATT
>CAYWKW010000135.1:0-3547 GCA_964458995.1 uncultured bacterium
ATAAAGGACATTATTGGACAAGTTTAGATAATTTTCAAGAAAACTGTTAAAACCCTCTCGATTTCATAAACGCTGTGACGGCGTTGAGTTCCCTTTCGAGCCTGGCTACTGTTGAAGTGGTGAGATTGCCTTTGGAGGCTTCGATGCTTAGCCATCTGTCCAGAATTTGGGGAAGGTTTTCCATGAATACGACCACCTCAGCCTCAGCTGTATCGGCAGCAGCATGGCGTGAACCAATAGCAGAAGAACCTTCCCAATCAGCGATATCATCTTCTCTGTCTTGCACTTCTTTTTCCGTTAATGCCGTAACGGAGCGCTGCAATACTCGTGCATGATACATGAGGGGAAAATTTTGGCATTCGCCATTGAGAACCCATTTCGTAGTCATTTCAAGAGCAGCCAACTCACGCCAGGCCCCAAAACCCATCGATCCAACACCGTACTGATAATGGGTGGGCAAATGAAATAGATTGGCGGTCGATTGGGGATGTTGTTGTTCGATCGCGGTAAGCCGGATTTTTTTTATGAACACCGGAACACCATCCACTGCAACAGAATAGATCTCTCTTCCAGTCTTAGCTCCAAGATGTTTGGCCGAGGACAAAAGCTGCATCATCTCACCATCAGTCAGACGGCTCAAGTGTTGAACAGCTCTATTATAGTTGGAAAGGCGTAGGGCCATCTCTTCCTGGCTGTGAGTGGGGCAACTGGTCGCGACCCGTTTCACCATTCGGCTTTCTAGCGTTTCTCTTCCGCCTAAATGAATCGCCTTATACGTATCTAAATAGGCCCTCTCAGCCCTTTTCTCCAACTCGGAGGAAACTGGGGACATGTGAGGGATTAATGCTGTAGACGATAATCCCGAATCTGGTTTTCTAACTGAAGCCATATAAACCTATATGTCTATTATACATATTATTTTAATTAATTTCCACTCAATAATATGAATGAACTATTAACTCATAAGTGAATAACAATAAGCAGATTACAACATTCGGAAGAAAGCGATCCTTCTGCTTCCGAAGCGTTGATTTTTGCGAAGCGGGGATGGGGGTTTGGGGGAAGGGCTTCCCTTCCCCCGAGTGGTGCTGCAACGAAATCGCAATTCTTATTGTTCGAATAGCCCTAGCTGGATGATTGTGTCAATTGGGTCGAGGTCATCTGTTGAAAGATGTAAAGCGATGCCGTCGCCTTCCTGCGTCATGGCAACTTGCGGTCCATTTGGCCAAATATTTGCCCTTACAACGGGCCCTATATTGGGAATCCATAACGGCCCCTTTTCCCATTCAAGGACGTGCAGATAAATCTGATTCCCCTTTTGTGTCGCAACACCCCACGATGTGGGCTCAATCGGCCCTCCTCGAGTTTCATAAATGGATGGGCCATTCTTTCGTAGCCAGGCCCCAAGTTCTCGCAGCCGCTCTACAAATTCGAGTTGTATTGTGCCATCTGGACGAGGCCCTACGTTGAGAAGCAAGTTCGCATTATTTCCCGCCGCCTTCACAAGACAATGAATTAAATCCTTAGCGCTCTTAAAGTTTTGATCGTTGTTATTGTAACCCCAAGAGTGATTGATCGTTTCACACGTCTCCAAAGGCAACGAACTGACTTTCGTAGACTCGCTGTTAAATTCTTGCGTACATTGTCCCGGTAGATCTTTTTCAAACATCTGAATATCTTCGCCATCAAATGGCGCCAAATGGTGGTTGCTTCCAACAAGCACCGCAGGCTGAAGCCGGTGAATCAGCGAATAGGTCTGCGCCAAACGCCAATCCGCTGTTGGGTTGTCCCACATTCCATCAAACCAGATTCCAGCGATGTTTCCGTATCCAGTCAATAATTCAGTCAGTTGCGCATCCATGTAATCCAGATACTTATCAAAATCTCCACTCAAAGAACGGCCCGAATGGTGACCTGTCCGCCCTAAAGGAAAATAATCTGGGTGGTGCCAATCTAGTTGAGAGTAATAAAAGAAGATCTGGATGCCTTGACGATGACACTCATCTGCAAGCAATTTTAAAAGATCGACCCCACAAGGGGAAGCGTCCACAACATTCCACTCATTTTGCCCGGTTGCCCACATGGCAAATCCATCGTGGTGCCTACTTGTGATGGTGATATATTTCATACCCGCATCTTTTGCCAATGCTACCCACGCAGCGGGATCAAACTGGGTTGGGTTAAACTGAGACACAGCCAAGGTTTCATAGTCATTAAGAGAAAGCTTGGATTTTTCCAGCACCCATTCTCCTTTTTCCAGAACACTGTAGGGCCCCCAGTGGATAAATAATCCAAACTTGCTATCTCGAAACCACTCCCTGGATTGAAGATTCTGTTCCACAGGCTGATAAGGCTGTTCCCCGAAAACAAGCGCCCGCACCCAAAACAGCGAGAAAACAGCTCCAACTAATCGCCTCATGAGGCACTCCTTAACTGCTGTGCAGAGAGCCAGCCTATCGGACTGTTTAGTTTCTTTCAACTGCCGGCTGGTGGCCTATAGAGCCAACAGTTTACAAAAACACCGGTTTTTTGTATATTGTAAACTAAAGACATGAAAAATACATAATCATCTATATATGAATAACTTAGGGATTAGACTTCAACAAGCAAGGAAGGCGGCAGGGTTGAGCCTTCGGGCTTTTGCTGTTCTTGTGAACTTGAGCCATGCCGCTATCAAAAAATACGAGGATGGAGATGTCTATCCTTCTTCCGATATGCTCATAAAGTTGGCAAAGGCTCTTAAAGTTCGCGTTGATTTCTTTTTTCGCCCAATCAAAGTCTCCCTTGAAAAGGTAAAATTTAGAAAACGGAAAAAGTTAAACGGAAAAGCGGAAGAGGCAATTAGATTTGAGGTGGTTAGTCAAATTGAGCGCCGCTTAGAATTAGAAAATCTTTACCCTTCCTCCCCTGTGCCTATTTTTCAATTTCCTGCTGATTTTCCCGAGAAAATCAATAGTCTTGAGGAGATAGAATCAATTACTAAAAAACTTCGCGAATCTTGGAAACTCGGACTTGTTCCAATTCACGATCTCATCGATGCTTTTGAAAGTCAGGGAATACGAGTATTTATTGTCGATATTGATGAAGAACATTTTGATGGTCTCTCTACTGTAATCAATGATCAGCCAATCATTGTGATTAGCTCAAGGTGGCCTGGCGACCGGCAGCGATTCAATTTAGCTCATGAACTGGCTCATTATATTTTTATCAGCCGTCTTAATCCCAATTTGGATGAAGAGCAGGCATGCAATCGGTTTGCTGGTGCTTTTTTATTTCCACGCGAAGCCGTATTCCAGGCATTAGGGAAAGAACGTCGAGCTATTGAATGGCAGGAAATCCTTTTACTTAAAGAACAATTCCATATGAGCATGGCAGCAATTTTTTATCGTCTTAAAGATTTGAAGATTATTCAAGATCACTACTACAAGGGCCTTATTATTCGTTTTCGACAGAAAGGTTGGCATCGTAGAGAACCTGGACTTGAAGTCCCCCCAGAAAAAGCTCATGCCTTCAATCAAATGCTCTTTCATGCCCTTGGTGAGGAATA
>CAYWKW010000136.1:0-3178 GCA_964458995.1 uncultured bacterium
ATAATTGGGGAAGGGGCGGAGCCAGAAACCGATTGTTCAGGTTGTTTCGGTATAAAACGCTTTGTTTAAAACAAACCCTCTTGTAAAATTCCTTCACAACGAGTAAAGTTTTTTTTGAACTTCGAACGGAACCTATTGGAGAGAGGAGCGCAAATGAAGGAATTTGTAGAGTACATCGTTAAGAATTTGGTCGACTATCCGGATCAAGTACGTATCAATGAAATTGGCGGAACGCACACGCTCATCATTGAGCTCGGAGTAGAGAAATCGGACATTGGCAAGATCATTGGGAAGAAAGGGAAGACGATCAACGCCATCCGCACTCTTCTGATGTCGGTTGCGAGCCGCAATGGCCTTCGCGTCAACCTCGAAATCATCGAAGACAAGCAATAATCGACCGAAAAGGAAAATTTACACCACAGAGAACACGGAGATCACAGAGTTGGGCCGTGTCTTTTTTTTTCTCTGTGGTTGTTTTATTGTAAGGCGGGCAGGAAGGGGCTAACCATGGCCTTTCTGGAATTGAGAGAGCCGGCCCGGTATTTGAGCACTGCAATCGGCAAGTTCTTTTTGACTCTCTTTTGAGGGATATCGAAAAAGCTCTCCTTGAAAATAGCTGCAAGTTCATCACCATTGGCTCCCAGAAACTCGACTTGAAGCGGATTGTTTTTAAGACCAGACGATCTTTGGAAAGAGTTCAAAAAGCTCTTCAAATGCTCAACGGCCATTTCGTGCTTGGGAATCCAGATCCACATCTGGTCTTTATGCCTATATTTGCCAACCGTGCCTTTGTGGACCTCTTCTGCATTCACAATCGTGCTCGTCATGTAAATGTGCAAATCGATATCGGGTTTTTCCTTGTGGACCTTCATGGCCTTATGAATCCAAGTTTGCTGAATCTTGTTCGTCAACTTCTCAAAATGGCGAACGTTGGAGGCAAAAAGCTTCGTTTGCCCCACACGGCAGCACCCATTCTGTTCCTTCGTATCGGCAAAGAGATTCGACGGCTCCCCTTTTGCACAGAGAGTGAGATTCTTTTCGACCTCTTTCTCTCGATATTGGTAGACCTTCCGATAGAGGGAGTACATATCCTCATTCTTCAAAATCCGTTCAGCCGCCTTCCTTGCAAACCGGCGATCGCGCTGCAAATCGGATAAATCGATGATCTCCGTCTTTTTTCTTCGACTCAGAGACTTCAATCGATTGAGAAGCGTAGCCACACACTGCACATCAATGGAGCTCACCTTGCTCAACAGATCGGTGTCATCGATGATCCCATAGAGAAAATGGAGATATTCAATGAATTCTCTTTCAGGATGGATATAATGGGGTTTTTTCCGGTTTGCATCATTGATTTCAAAGGCCTTTTGAGCCACCAGAGTATTGCTCGATTGCGCATCGGAAAGAGTGGCCATCGGAGGAGCATAGGTATTTAAATCGGTTTTGTGGTGGTCGATCACGCTAATCACTTCCAGATAGCCTGGAATTCCCATCTCATCTCGGTTGCAAAAATCTCTCAAGGAGACCGTTCCCAAAGCGTTCCTGCGCAAATCGGCCGCCTGAATGACCCCGACCGGGTAAAACCGGTCCTTATCTGGATAGACCACCGTTAAAGAGCTATAATTGGTCATTTTTTCCCGGATCTCATCCACATCGGAACGGACCGTCACGATGGTTGGCCGGTGTCCAAAGACCGCCTCTTTCGTCCTCATCGCAATGTCGATTCTCTCCAAGCGGCTGCGGATCTGGGTAATTCCCAAATGGAGCCCTTTGACAATCCCCTCTAAAAACGTAAACAGCTTCGGCCTTTCGTCGACCAATTTCCCCTTGCTATCAAACAGCTCTGCCTTTTTCATCTTGTCGATCAGACCATCGACACCTCCAAAAGGGACATGGCCCAATTGGCACAGCAAATCGGCCAACTCTTCAAAACTCGATCCGAGCCCTTTCTTCATCTCCAAAACGAGTTTGAGAAAATCGTCCACCTGCTTGGCCTGCTTATTCGAAAACTCCAACCCGGGCTCGCAGTTTTGCAGCTTCATCTCCATCAACCGGCATAGCAGCGGGGCAATGTCATTCAAAAACAACTTTTCTCGAGCAAAAAGGGTGATTAGGTTGAGGTGCAAATTATTTTCAAACCATCTCAAGCAGCTGCTCAACAAGATGATGACCTGCCTTACGCCCTCGACATCGGTTGCCCTCCAATCGCCTAAAAAATAGCCCTCGTCGTCGACAATCACCACCGAGTTTAAATTCCGGTCGTGATCGATATTGGCGATCGAATCGGCATAGGTCATCTTTTGGAATCCCTTCTGGGACATCAAGTCGTTGCCGGTCAAATTCAAAATCGTCCGGGTCTTTGGCAGATGGCTAAACACCCCCTCACCGAACAAGTCTTTAAAGATCCACTCTATTTCGATCTGAGAAGCGGGCGGCCCATCGGGCAAATTCCACACGTGCAGCCCATCGCTCACCCTCGCAGCGAAGGCGTCCATCCATCCCCAAAACGAAGCAACTGTCGTATCTAAATCGGGCGACTTATGGGCTGTGACAAAATGGGTCCCCTCGTACACCTTACCCATTCCGATCGGGAATAGCGTCTGGTAATCGCCCCGTTCGATCCATTTTCCGGCAATCTTCGCCCGTACCCTGTAATTTTCCTCGAAGCTTAAGTCCGAAAACTGGTTGAGCCAAAGTTCGAAACTATTAAACGTGTAGTGTTGCAAAATCTGTTCGCGGTCGACCCTCTCGATGAATTGGAGGACTGCCGAGAGCAAGAAGCAGGGCTCAGATTCACGCTGAATCAGCTCCAAGAGCAACCGGTTGACCTTTTCGCTTTTCTTCCGGTCAGCTACATGCCTCAGTCCCTTTAATTCTCCGATGATCTGATCCAGATCATCAAACAACCGAATCGTAATCTTATGATCGCCTAATCTCAATCACACCACCCGCGGCGGCGGGGGAAGCCCCCGCACCCCCATTTATTTAACACTGAAACGAAAAAAACATCGCCCTCGATTCGAGTCCCGCACGAAAGCCACTCAAGTGGCTTTCTTCAATCCTAACGGATTGAGCAGGACTCCCCTCTCGGCGAGCTTCGCTCGTCCTGCCGGGGCGGCGATCTTCGAGTCCCGCACGAAAGCCACTCAAGTGGCTTTCTTCAATCCTAACGGATTGA
>CAYWKW010000136.1:3278-3543 GCA_964458995.1 uncultured bacterium
GCAGGACCCCCTCTCGGCGAGCTTCGCTCGTCCTGCCGGGGCGGCGATCTCGGTCGGTTTTTTTCGAAACGAAAAAAACATCGCCCTCGATTCGAGTCCCGCACGAAAGCCACTCAAGTGGCTTTCTTCAATCCTAACGGATTGAGCAGGACCCCCTCTCGGCGAGCTTCGCTCGTCCTGCCGGGGCGGCGATCTCGGTCGGTTTTTTTCGAAACGAAAAAAACATCGCCCTCGATTCGAGTCCCGCACGAAAGCCACTCAAGTG
>CAYWKW010000137.1:0-3439 GCA_964458995.1 uncultured bacterium
GAAGTCAACGTCAATATCTATCTATAGATAGGTTTGAGTAAGTTTGACGGAACGGCTGTTACCTCTTCCAGTCGCTGATCAAGAATTTGTTCCTGGCTAAAATAGGCGTTCCCAGAACAGGTTAAAGCCCAAGCTAAAATAATTTCTTTCCACATCACTTCTCCCCTATATTTGGCCGACATTATAGGGGAAAAAGCTCGGCAAAATCAACTCTGACAAAAAAATAAAGTTGAGACTTGATGGGTTCGAACCATCGACCCTCTCATTAAAAGTGAGGGTGAAATCCCCTCTATCCAATCTTATCCAATCGTTATGAGCATGATTATAAAGGAGTTCATTGATGGATGCAACGGGTTTTAGCGAGTTGTTGCCGGTGCAATAGGCAACTCGGTGCACCGCCATTGCACCAAGGAGCCTACACCTTGAGCAAAAACATTTTTAGACCCTTTTCAATAGATAAAAACAGCCCTTCGCTTTACTATTTCTACCCATGTATAGAATAGCTCATGCGAACAATGACAAAATCGTTTTTTACCTTGATTCCTCGGGAAATAAGTACGTAGCTTCCGGAGGCAGCCTGGCCTGGCGCCTGAATAACCCTGGGCTGGTTCATAGATCTGGCTGGTTTTCTCGTGAACAAGACTCCATAGGACATTTTAGCCATTATGCCATTTTTTCTAATCCTGAAAAGGGGCGTGCAGCGCTTGCAAAATGGCTACATACAAAAAAATATTTCAAAGGGTCGTTGAAGACTCTCGCCAAACACTATCAACCAAACGACCCTGACAGCTTCGCCAATCGATTGTCCTCCCTAACCAACATACCTGTCCGCACAAAAATCAAGGATCTCAAAAAGCAAGAATTTGAACAACTCCTAGTCGGTATCGAAAAACTATGCGGTTACACCCCAAAAGGGGATGAAAAAATTTCTATTTTACCCAAGATTATTGCAAAAATTGAAAATGGGAAGAATCTTGAGGATACCTATCTAATCGGGGGAGGTCTCGTCCTCTCCAAAAAAGAAGCCCTTGAATGGGCCCAATCGAGCCGCCTAGATGCCGTTATCGTACACGAATATGGCGGCGGCCTTCATTTGCGCTCAAGGCCCGACCATTGTATCCAAAATATCCACTTACCTACCGCTATCTTTTCTCGAGAAGACATAGCCCCCCTCGTAAGAATTGTCGGCACCGCTAAACCAGGCCAATGCATCTGGGCATTTATCAATGGCATCGACAACACTAAAAAGGAAGCACTCGAATCAGCGGAACATATTTCCGTCATGGCTGGAGGCGAGCAGGTCTTATCGATGCCAAATGACACGATGTGCAAACTCACCGATCTTGGGGACTGCCTCGTCTTAAAGACTTCTGCAAACATCCCCATTATCAACTGGGCTGTAAAATTCTTACGTTACCTACTCACTTTAGAAAAAAAAGACACCACCTCGGTTCCCATTGTCATATTCACTCATAGCCAGGGTGCCATCATCCTCGAACATGCCCTCGAACTCCTCGACCCAAGTGAAACAGAACGTCTCCGAATTTTTACATTTGGCGGAGGATCGTTTATTGCATCAGGGAAAGGTCACCCCGATTCACATAACTATGCAAGCGCTGCCGATTTCGTATGCCGCCTTGCATCACCCAATCTTCAGTTGTTGGCTTTGAGACGCTACTACGCACGCAAAGAAGGCTTAAGCGATTTGCAAATGATCGAGCAGCTGTCTTTTCAAGATGCGATTTTATATCTAGACTCAATCGACGCCAAAGTGTTAAAAAATTATGTAGAACAACGGATCCGGCATTACCAGCATGAACTCTCCCGGATCAACAATTTGACGATACTAGACCCAGATCCAGGCAGTCAGTGGAAACACAAATTTAGCAGTGGTTGTTATCAAATGACCGTTCAAAAAATCATTCAAAAATATCGCAAGAAATCTGAATAGCATGCCAAACGATCCTCCCACAGAAAAAGGCACTGTTTCGTTACAAAAAAGATCCAACTGGACACCGACCACTTGCACCATCATTTACAGCATCCTCTTCCCTTGTCTTTTTTACATGGGTATGCTTTCTCCGATGGTAGTTGACGGTCCTCATACATCCCCTCTCCTTGCAGCCCTTAGCATCTTCGCCGTGTTTTTGATTCCCCTATCTCTTCCGGTCAGCATCTACCTAATGTGGTCGAGATACTTCAGAAATCAACACGAAAAAGCACGTTTTTTCTCCCGGCTCCCCCTATTCGCATTCGCAGGAGTGTTCCTCATCATCGATGGCATCCCTTTCTTGTATCGGGCCATCTGCGGCATGCTCGCTTCTTAGAAATTCTGTGAACGGTAACGGCAAAATTTACAACTGGGAGAAGGGCCTGGCATTTCTGATGAAAGAAGAGAGGAATGCATTACATTAAGGAGAGGTTCAATCCATGCGTCATCGCCATCGTACGGAATCACCGAAACATCAAAAGAGAGTGATGTGCCCGTAGAGTTCCCATCGCGTTTGCCATTGCAGTAGATGAAGTATCCTTGATAAGACACTTTGAAACCGTTATTTCGTAACAACCACTGATAAATTTCCATTTGCCGTTTATAGGAAATCTGCCAATCCGCATCCAGATTGACCTCAGACTCTTTACTGGTCGCTTTAACCTCGACAATAACGAGTTCACCGTCTGGTTTGATGCAAATCTCATCAGGGGCGCCAGAAATCAGAAACTGCGTAGGCTCATGAAGAAATTTGATGCCTCGCCTGCTGTTTCTCCAATCGTCAATATTCTCATGATGGAAAGGTATTGCATCAACCCTTGACGAGCTTGGACTGCTGCCATTCCTTGGCCCTCTCATAAACTTGAGAAAACCTTTTGTTCGATTTGGCCCAAATGGAAAAATATTCGGCGGAATATCCCCTTTCGAGCGCGAAATCTTTGTACCAAATGCTGTCGGGACGGGTCATCCATTCGAGAAAGGCATCGGCTTCCTGCTCGATTTTTTGTGGTGTGTACTTTTCAGGACGGCCACCTAAATTTTTTCGTTTATAGATCGATGCCATATTTCCAACCCTTATATTGTTTGCGATTGGAAGGGGGCAACGTCAAAACTTTTTCTCGCTGCACCGCCATTGCACCGGCAGCTGTTTTTCAAGCCGAGGGGCACTTTACCTCTCGGTCTTGGAATACTCTAATCTGCTGATGTTGAACTAGATAGAAGTTTGAGACTTGATGGGTTCCCCCCTCGGCGGGCACACGAAACGTGTGTCCCGTCACGCCAGCCCCAAACAGAGTTCGGGGCCCCGGCTTCTCGGGGTCCGACTCGGTCGGTTTTTGCGAAACGCAAAAACATCGCCCTCATTTCTCACCCATACGGAAGCCAAGCAGTTAGCTTCCTCAAGTCTCAAAATAAAAAAGGCCTTTGCAAACCAAAAGCCAATATAAAAAT
>CAYWKW010000138.1:0-3417 GCA_964458995.1 uncultured bacterium
GTGGCAGTCACTGACTGACCATAAAGCTTTCGCCTTTAGGCGAGAGTTGTTTACAAGCAAGCAGTTTACTCTTTTCAAATTTTGTCCAAAAGAGTATTTTTTATTTCATGATCACAAAAAAATTTCGCATATTGACCTTGGCCCTCATTTTTAGCGGGGCCCTCAACATCGGACTCGTGGCCGCATTTGCCTATTTCCTGTATCAAGACACTCCGATTTCTCAAAGGATCACGAAGGCCGCGAAGCCAGAGGACTCAAATAGCCAAATTTTTACCACGCTCTCTAGACTCTCTTTCCGGGAGCTCGTGAGTTTTCTCACGAATAAGGACCTGGTGGAAGAGGGGTATTCCAAGCGCGATATGGCCGTGGCCGCACTGGTTGCCTTCCACCATTTCAATCTGGAAAAAGCCCTCTCGTCTTCGCCCGCCCAGGTCAGAACGATTCCCATTTCCGAGACGCAAAAAGTGGATGTATTTCCGGGCCTTTCTGAAGACCAGTTTGAAGCCATCATCCGCTTTGCCTATCAAGAAAAGTGGCCTTTGACGCCAAAGGGGCTCTTTGTCCACTTGCAATCGAAAGAGCGCCCGCATGATGAAAGTTTAGAACAGGCTTTTTTGCTCACGCCCGAATTTCATGCGCTACAAGTCTTCTTTCAAAAGTCGGAGGCGCCGCAAGAGCCCGCCGCGCTGCTCAATTTGGTCAGCGAAGGGAGCTGGGAGCTTTTTGAAAGATTTGCTCAAGAGCAATCGCAAGTGCTAGATTTTTCTGTCGACCGGAGGCGCAATCTCCTCTTGAGTTATCTCGCTCTTCACTCTCCAACCGCGGCGCAAATTCTGTTGCGCACCGATTTTGTCTTTGCGATTAAGCGATTGGAAGATAGGGGCATTCTCGATCTTCTCGCCTTGTTAAAGAAGCAAACGGAAGAGGGGACTAAATTTTGTATTGAACTTCTCCGCTCTCCCCGCAGCGATGCGATTTGGCAAGCGGCGGCGATGACGCTCTATTCTTATGCAGGAGAGATGGCCACCCTGCCCATCGACCCAAAAGCGGTCTTGGCCCGTTTTGCCCCCGAGACTGCAGCGCCTGCGCCGGCTCCCAAACGGGAACAGGCCCCTGTAGTTCCAGCTAAATTTCATATCGTGAAGGAAGGGGAAAGCCTTTGGAGAATCTCGCGGCAATATGGATTGAAGGTGGATGAGATTGTGAAGCTCAATGCCCTAGAAAAAGATTCCCTATTTCCAGGGATGACTCTCAAGCTGCCTCAAGGCACTGGATCTGAGCCGCCCCGGTGAAGAGGATGGCATTTGCAGACGCGCCGAATAGATAGCCAACAACCCCGAAAAACTCCGTGCTTTGTTACCGCTTCCATGGCATATTCGGAGCAGGTGGGAAAAAAGCGGCAGCAGTGCCCGACGAAGGGACTGATCGCCGCCTGATAAAACCGGATCAATAAAATAACGACTTTTTTCATGAGAACAAGCATATGAAATTTGAAGAATTCCTCAAAGACTTTGTACCTGAAGTAGCCCGAAAAACCAGACAGCTGAATAAAGCTTACTGGATTTTAGAAACTACCGGCTCTCCCGATGCGGCCGATCTCAAGGCCGAATTGGACACTGAGCTTCGGTTTCTCTTCAATGATCCTAAAACTTATAAAAAACTCCTTGAATGGGAAAAAGAATCTAATGATCCCATCAATGGGCGGCAGCTGAATGTCCTCATTCGGGCCTTCAAGCAGAACCAAATTCCCAAAAATCTCCTTGAAGAGATGGCGCAAAAAGAGGCGGCCCTCTCTCAAAGCTACGCCACCTTTCGTCCCGAACTCGACGGGAAAAAGCTCTCTGAAAACGACATCCGCGACATCCTCAAAAATGAGAACAATCCTGAGAAGCGGAAAAAAGCCTGGGAAGCCTCCAAACTCATCGGACAAGTTCTTGCCCCTCAAATCCTCCATCTCGTCGCTCTTCGCAACAAAGCGGCGAAGGCTCTCGGCTACCCCGACTATTTCCAAATGCAGCTCGATCTGCAAGAAGTCGAGTCCAAATGGCTCCTGAAAACGCTCGATGATCTCTCTCAAAAATCGGAAAAAGCCTACGCCGCCGTTCTTGATGAAATAGAAAAGAGGCAATCGGAGCGATTCCATGCGCCCATCTCAGAACTCGGCCCCTGGGCCTGGAGCGACCCCTTTTGCCAGGAAGATCCGCTCGATACCCACGAACTCGACCAACTCGTCGATGGCGTCGACATCGCGGCCGCCAGCGCCCAGTTTTATCAAAAAATGGGCATCGACGTGAAGCCCATTCTCTCTCGCAGCGACATGTATGAGCGCCCCGGTAAAAACCAGCACGCATTTTGTATGAATCTCGACAGAGAAGGCGATGTGCGCACCCTGAACAACGTCAAAGATTCGATCAAGTGGCTAGAGACAGTTCTTCACGAGCTGGGCCATGCCATCTACGAGCTTGGATTCGACTCCAAGCTTCCCTGGCTTCTACGGGAACCGCCCCACATGATCCCCACTGAGGCCATGGCCCTCATTGCTGGGCGCCAAGCCTACCGCTCCTCCTCTCTCGCCCACCTCATCGGCAACCAAAAAGAGGCCCTCCGCAAAAAGGCTGATCAGAGCCTGCGCCGCCGGCAGCTCATCTTTAGCCGTTGGGTTCTCGTCATGACTGCCTTTGAGAGCGAACTCTATCGCAACCCCGAGCAAGACCTTAACCAGCTCTGGTGGCATTGCGTGCAAAAGTACCAAAAAATCGCCCCTCCCAAAAACCGGCAAAACAAATTCGATTGGGCAACCAAGTATCACATTGGTCTTGCCCCTGTTTACTATTTTAGTTATCTGCTTGGCGAGATGTTTGCTTCGGCTATTCAGGAGGCGCTTTCTAAAGAGACAGGCACGATGGATCTCAACAGTTCCAAGGCGGGCGCCTTTCTTCAAAAGAAGCTTTTTAGTCCTGGCAACCGGATGAATTGGTTTGATCTTGTGAAGCACGTTACGGGCCAGCCTCTCACCCCCGACGCCTGGATCAAAGAGTTCGCTTAGTCACAAAAACCAAAAAAGAGAAGAGCGGGGGAGAAGCTCCCCCGCTTGCAAGTCGGGCCTCTTATTGGGCTGCGCACGCCGGGCAATTAATGCGCACCGAAAGGGACTCGAACCCCTAACCCCTTGGTCCGAAGCCAAGTGCTCTATCCATTGAGCTATCGGTGCAAAGTTGGGTTGATTATGCGAAAGGGGGGACTCCCCTCTCGCTGGGCCTTCGGCCCATGCTGCCGGGGTGGCGATTCCTCGCGGGTTCAACCGCTCGGAATTCTCGTCCCACCCACGCAAATCAAATCAATTTGATTTGCTTTTTCGCTATTGCGAAAGGGGGGACTCCCCTCTCGCTGGGCCTTCGGCCCATGCTGCCGGGGTGG
>CAYWKW010000139.1:0-3328 GCA_964458995.1 uncultured bacterium
GGGGCGATAGTGTGTGGTAGTTACAAGGGCAACTGACATAGCATTTCACAGGTTACTACGTTGCCACAGTTAAGTCAAAATCTCCCATTAGAAATTTTTCTCTGAACCATAGAGTTTGGCAATTTTATCGCCCCAATCGTTCTGTACGTAATCATCGACGCCCGATTGATCCCAAATGGCAGTGCTGAAGCCATTGTGTGCGCAAAACTGGATCCAGGCAGCTAGATTGGCTTTTCCTGTGATGGAATCATTGGGATCGACGCCGACGCTGACTTGCGATGCAGTGAAGCCCCATTTTTTCAGATAAGAGAGCCAATCTGTCACAAACGTTTCATTCTGCGCCAGAGTCGCGCCATCATAGTAAGCCATGATATCGACCTGACTGAATGCCGAAGTCCCATTAGGCATCGTCGCATTTTCTAACACTTCGCTATCTTCTTGATGCCAAGGTCCCTGGCTATTGATCCCAGCCATCACGCAATCGGATAATTCCAGTGAAGGGTCCAACGTTTTCAAGGCTGCTGCTAATTGACCCGCCAGCGCTGCGCTCGAATCATTGTGCTCATCGTCAAAATTAACGCCGGTGGCTCCCGTATATTTGCAGAGATTGTTCAATGCCTGCGCATAAGTTTGAATGTTTCCCGTCGTTAAATTGTCCCAAGAGTCTCCAAAAACAGTCCCATCTTGGCCTCCGATCGATAAATTGACATTGAGCCCTTTGGCCCTCAGCTGCTGGATGAAATCCCTCAATTCCTGAACTGTCTTAAAAGCTCCCGTGCCGGCGGGCTTGCCAGGAGTATCCTCGCTAAATCCGTCGATCGTTCCATTTTTATCTAACTGTCCAACGAAGATGTTGATCGTATTGACCCCTCTTGGAAGAGAAGAAATATACTTTTGCGCATCTAGATCTTCTGACCAATCTTCGACCCAAACACTGTGATCTACTGGATTTGAATTAATGCCTGAAACCATAACCCACCAAAATTTTGTATTATTTTATTAAAACGCCCATTTCGCCTTACATCTGTTATACCTTAATTGCGATATATATATATCAATAAAAATTTAATCTTGATCTATACCGATTGGCTATCTCTAAAGAGTTGCAATTTAGGGCTTTATATCTGAAAATGAAGTTCCGGTATTTCCACACCACAGGGCCGAGAGCTGCACCAATGAGGATGGAACCCAACCTGGACAGATCTCCTGGACAGGTCTAAGGACTGGAGGGGTAAAAGAGCCAGGCAGGTGGTTTAAATCTTCAAACTCCCCCTGCCTCCTAAAGTCATATACGGCTCCGTCACAGCCCCCAGAGCAGGGTCGATTAGTGTATATGGTCCTTTAGGACTTATGTTCAATTCCGAGCAACTTATTAGAGCCGCATTCCTTTGACAATAAGCCCCCACCCACAGAAGGGTGCTGATGAATGCGTCTTGAGCCTTTTGACAAAGCTTTTTAGGGAGCAGCACAAGGTCTTTTTCTTGAGCCGGTAAAATGCATATACCTTTTTTTATAAGAGCTGCCATGTCTTTTACTTGAGCTGGTAAAATGCATATACCTATTTTTTTAAGAGCTGCCATCGAAGAATTAAACAGACTGGCCACTGTCCGAAAGTTCTGGGGGGTAAAGTTCGCCGCGATCGCTCCTGCCACGCCTGCCACGACGGCTGGAGTCGCTCTCCATGTCAGTTCTTGTAACGTATTATTGTTACGCAGAATATCACCTACTATTAAATTGAAACCCGGACAGCCAAGCATAAACACCTACTTTTCATTCTTTGGTCATTTATGATACTTGCGCATTTAAGATTTTGTAAAGCAAAAACCACCATTAAATTTTTCTAGATTAAATTTGTTACTTGTCATAACGTCTTACATCTGAATTTTTGTGGGGGGTATTCTGATGGCACCGGTTTCTGCCTATTTAGCTTCAAACAACTTGCACTTCAAGCCCATTTGCGCACGCCTTGGAAGAGGGTTCGCATGGACGACTACGACTTTGCAAAAGAGCGAATCTTTGCGGGTTTTCTCTAAACCTGTGTTCATCTTTGGCGCCGTTGTTTGCTTACCCATTGCTTTAATCGAATCGGTCTGTTTATTCGTCATTGCTGGCTTGGCTGTTGCGATCAATAGGTTTCTTTGCCAAAACCATTCTGAATTCCTTCAAAAGCACGCTCTAAAAGCCCTTTCCTATGCCGTCCATAGTTCAGTCATGACGGTCGCCTTCTTCATTTTGGGTCTAAAAAATCCCAATCTGACCTACCACATATCAAGTGCAATTGTTGACAATGCGCTCTATCTCGGTTCTGCCAGCTTTGCGCAGTGCCTGTTTGGGCCGGCGATGGATTTTGCTGCCGGAAATGACATCCGATCTTTCATTACTCGAACCACCAATCTTCTCAGAGACAGCCACCCCTATCTTCTCAATGACCTACTTGCCCAAATCCAAAGAGACTTTGAGCTCAATTTCCGTGAAAGACTGGGAGAAATCCCCCGGCTCGATGAATTTCTCAGCCGCCATCCTCAATACCGCCCCCTTGTAACAAACTTCAACTTTCAAACTCTGATCAACGATCGAGCCTATCGGAATCAAACAGCTCATCTTTTTCGAGCGTTGCTGGCCGATATGGGGCTAGTTCTCCCTGCCCCAGAAGGCGCAAGCGCCCTCTATTTCGAACTCATTCCAAGCACAGAGCAAGAGCGCCGCTATCAAAATCGGCTTGTTCATCTTCTCCAGCACGCTTTTCTTAAAATCCATCAGAAACCCGCCCTTTCTGGATGCCTAGATCAGGAAGGCCATACTGGGCAATACTTGTTGGAAATACTCGCTGCTTCGACCTGTATTCAGCTCACAACCTATGCGCAATATGAAGAAATCCTCCAAACGCTTCTTTATTGTCCGGAAAGCTTTTCACCCAACCTCGCCTGTTATAATCCGAGACGCGAGCAATTGGTTGCCGCCAAGGCCAAAGTGATGGCTCTTTCCGATGCCCAAAAGCAAAATCTCGAGCAGAAGATCTTGAGGGGTTCAAGTTACCAGACTGAGGGAGCCGTTCAGGAGGCCTTTCTTGCCATTAGCGCCCTCGCCTCTGATCTCTATCAAGGGCCATTGATGACCCGAACGGCGCTTAATCTGGAGCGCATACAGGGGGGCGACATTGTCGAAGTGCGCAATCTCTACCAAACAGCATGCCAAGGCGCTATCTCCCAACTCAAGCATCTCAATCAAAACGTCGTCCGAGCCAGCTATACCGAAACTACTTGAAGAATCGGGAATATGGCAAGGAGGCGCCCTGAATTTGAGTCAGCGAAGCGACGCCGAAGCAGCT
>CAYWKW010000140.1:0-3055 GCA_964458995.1 uncultured bacterium
CCATCGACCCTCTCATTAAAAGTGAGATGCTCTACCACTGAGCTAAAGTCTCGAAGCTGTTGACCCCAAGGGGATTCGAACCCCTGTTCGCAGAATGAAAATCTGATGTCCTAGACCGGGCTAGACGATGGGGCCATTGTCAAAATTTGACCACTAAAATCGGTTCGATTTTACTCTATCACCTTTATTTTGTGCAAGATGATTAAATGGTCATAATCTCTTTCTCTTTCTCCGCACAGGTCACGTCCACGTCCTTGCAAAACTTCTCAGTAAGCTCTTGAATGTGCTTCTCCAGTCGCTTCATCTGATCCTCAGGAAGAAGGCCGTCCGTTTTCTGCTTGCGCACAAGATCGTTAAATTTGCGCCGGACGTCGCGAAGGGAAACTTTCGTCTTCTCACCATGCTCCTTGCACTGCTTGGCTATTTGCTTGCGAATGGCCTCATCCATCGGCGGAACATTAATGCGGATGACTTTTCCATCCACCATGGGGTTAACGCCTAGGTTGGCCGCTTCGATGGCCTTGGCTATGGCATTGATATTGGAGTGATCGAATGGAGTCACGACAATCTGCCGGGCCTCGGGAACATTGATGTTGGCACAGCCTTTGAGGGGCATGTGAGAGCCGTAAATCTCAACGTGGATTTTGTCGAGAATTGAGGCGTTAGCCCGCCCTGTTCGAAGCGTTTTTAACTCCGACTTAAGGTGGTCAATGGCCGCTTGCATGGCCTTCTTCACTTGATCTTCGATATTGTTGCTCATAATTTTATCCTCCAACGACTAGAGTGCCTACCGGTTCATCAAAAATCGCCGCTTTTAGGGAATTGTCAAACATATTGAATACCCGAATGGGGATCCCGTTTTCCCTGCAAAGGGCTATGGCTGTCGCATCCATCACCTGAAGCCGGCTCGCTAGGACTTCCGAATAGGTCACTTGGTTGAATTTGATCGCATTGGGGTGCAGGGCAGGGTCTTTGTCGTAAATGCCGTCCACTTTAGTGGCTTTAAGGAGGACTTCAGCTTGGATTTCCAGGGCGCGAAGAGCCGCGGCGGAATCGGTGGTAAAGTAGGGATTGCCAGTGCCGCCCACAAAAATGAGGACGATCCCCTTTTCGAGGTACTTGAGGGCGTTTTTCCAGGAATAGGACTCGGCCATCACGTCAAGGGTAATGGCGCTCATGATGCGGCTATCGCACTGGATTTGCTCAAAGGCCTGCTGAAGGGCTATGCCGTTGATGAGGGTGGCAAGCATGCCAATGTGGTCGGCCGGCGTGCGCTGCATACCTGCTTCGGTAGCTTTCACACCGCGGAATATATTGCCGCCGCCAATGACGACGCCAACTTGGACGCCTAATTGGGATAACTCTTGAACGGAAAGAGCAATCTTGAGACAGGCGTCCGGGTCAACCCCATATTTTTGGTCGCCCATAAGGGCTTCCCCAGACAACTTGAGTAAAACTCGTTTGTATATCGGCTTTTTCACTGCCCAACTTTCCAGCGCCAGAAACACTTAATGGAAAGTGGCTTTCCTACTTTCTTTGCGCATGTTTCGAGAAATTGCTGTACGGTTACGCTGTTGTCTTTAATATACTTTTGGCTCACCAAGCAAAATTGATCGGTGTAACCTTTGATTTTTCCTGCAATGATCTTATCGACAATGTTGGCCGGTTTGCCTTGCACTTGCGAGCGGGCAATTTCCTCTTCGCGGGCAATCACAGTCGGAGGAACCTCTTCGGGTCTGATGTACTCAGGGCTTTCAGCTGCAACGTGCATGGCGATTTCTTTCGCAATGCCTTCTTGATCGGCAGCGCCTGCGATCTCAACGATCACTACAAGCTTGCCGCCCATGTGTGAATAGATGCCATAAGAGCTATTCGGGTGCTTATGGATCATTTCAAGACGGCGGAGCTGAATATTTTCGCCAAGAGCTTGGATCACTAAATTGCGATACTGGTCGATGGTGATCGATTTGTCTTTGTAATAGGGCTGTTGAACGAAATCAGCGAGCGTTTTGTGCTTGCCTTCCAAGGCTTGCTTTACGCAGTCATGGAGAAAGTGCTTGAAACGATCGTTCTGAACGACAAAGTCGGTCTCCGCATTGGCTTCTGCTATGACGAGGTGCGCTTTATCTTCGGCAGCGAGAATGAGCCCCTCTTTGGTTTCACGCCCCTCTTTCTTGACGGCCGCGCCCATCCCTGCTTTGCGGAGGACATCGATGGCTTTCTCCATATCGCCTTCTGCGAGAACGAGAGCCTCTTTGCACTTGCCCATGCCAACACCGGTGCGCTCACGCAACTCTTTGATCATATCAGCAGTGATTTCCTTCATTACGGGGGCTCCTTTACTCATCTGACTCTTCTTCTTCTTCGCTTTCTTCTTCGCCTTCTTCGCCCTCTTCCTCATCGCCTTTAGAAACAGGAACGTTCATATCGTTCTTCTTGTCAATGATGGCTTGCATGATGGAGGTGAGAACAATCTTGATGCTCTTCAATGCATCGTCGTTGCAGGCGATGACATAGTCGATCGGATCGGGATCGCAGTTGGTGTCGACGAGAGCCATAACAGGAATGCCGAGCTTGTTCGCTTCCGCCACGGCAATGTGCTCTTTTCCTGGATCGACTACAACGAGAAGGCCAGGAGGCTTGCGCATCGCGCGAATGCCAGAGAGGTTGCGGTCGAGTTTAATCCGCTCTTTAGACATGAGGGATATCTCTTTTTTCGTGAACCCTTCGCCGCCAGAGGCAATGCGTTTTTCAATTCGCTCGAGCGTTTTGACCGAGTGGCGGATCGTTGTCAAATTGGTCAAGGCGCCGCCAAGCCATCTTTCACAAACATAAAACTCGCCGCACTCTTCTGCACACTCTTTAACTACGGCTTTAGCCTGCTTTTTGGTTCCGACAAAGAGGACCGACTTCCGCTTGCCCACCATTTCGCGAACGACTTGGACCGCTGAGCGGATCTGCTGCAAAGTTTTCGCGAGGTCGATGATGTAAATGCCGTTGCGCGCTTCAAAGATGAACCGCTTCATCTTTGGATTCCAACGATGGGTTTGGTGCC
>CAYWKW010000141.1:0-2814 GCA_964458995.1 uncultured bacterium
AAGGTTTGGTTAATGGGCAGGAAGTTGCAGAAGTGGAGAAAATGAGGGGAAGGTTTGTATGGCAATGGGCTGGGTAAACCTATCATGGAAGGTCAACCTGCATTCGTGAGCGAATATTTAAGCCAGGCGAAGGCTCTGATTAAGGCGGGGGCTGTCGGCGAGCCGATTTTTTCCAAAGGAACCTACCAATTCGCGGTCCAAGAGAGAGGGAAGAAGAAGTCGTTCCCCTTCATCCAGATGAGCGATGAAGGGAGGGTGACCGATTCGTTTTGCAGCTGTAAGGTGTCGGAAGCGGGGCATGGCTGTCCCCACCTGGCTGCGGCCTACTTGCGCATCTTCAATGAGACTGAAAATCCTCTCCATATGCGCTACCGGAAGTCGCTTTGGAACCGCCTCTTCCAGATGGCGAGCAAGCGGCATGGTTACGATATCGACTGTCTGATGAAGGAAAAGGCGGGCCTTTACACCTGCGAATCGAAGACGAAAAAGCCTCTTTTCTCAATTGAGGCGACATCCGCCAAAGCGAAGACCAAGCTGGAGAGCATTGTCGCCGAGCGGCCGGTTGAGACGGAGGAGACATCGCTCAAGTTCTCGAACCTGTCGGCCGACGAGATCGCCAGCTACCGGCAGGGGCACGCAAGCCACGCGCTTCGCTTCGAGCTTTCGTTTTGGTCCGATCTGGCCAAGTGGCTCATGTTCCTCGAGGATGAAAAAGAGCCCTATGAGATTGTCTTTGAGGGGAAGCCGATCCCCCAGGAGATCACGCTTAAATTCCCAGGCCTCGGGATCTGGTTCTACATCTCCGAGGTGAATTGGCCCTGGCTCATCCCTTCCCTCGGCACAGTCACTTCGCCTCTCAAAGTCTTCGATGGGGAAGATGAGACGATTGAGGCGATTGCGTATGATGAAAAGGAGCGGTGTCTGTGGATCCGCCACAAAGGAGAGAGGGCAAAACCGGAGAGCGATTTCACGGGTGTGCCGATCGGCGATTGGCTCTATGTGGAGGGGAAAGGATTCTATCGACGCCGCTACGATCCGCTTCTCTCCCAAGAGAAGATCGAAGCGGGACAGATCGCCTCTGCGCTCAACCAATCGGCCAAGGCGCTGCAGAAATTCTTGCCGATCTCGCTGGAAAAGCGGAGCGGGCAGTACCGGCTGCAGTTCGATGGAGAGGGGAACCTCCACATCGAACTCTATGTGCAGGGGCCGGGCGATCTACAGGGCGAGGGGGCTGCCGTTTTTGTCCCCTGGGTCTATGTGCCGAAGCAGGGATTTTTCCTCATCGGAGATTGGCTCTTTGAGGGGAAAGAGAAAATCGTTCCGCGGGCCGAGATGGCCGATTTCATCAACCGCCACCGCCTCTGGCTCCACAACTTCCCCGGCTTTCAGACCCATTTGGGGAGCCTCGAGTCGCATCTCACCTACATTTTGACAGCCGATGAGGAGCTGATTTTCGATGCGGAGCTCAATTTCCCAGAGGAGTATGGGGAAACATTCCACTTCGATGAATGGGTCTACATTAAAGGGCAGGGATTCTACATGAAAAAAGAGGCGCGGGGGCGGCTGCCGCTCCATCCGGGCCTGCACGTGCCCAAAGAGGGAATCGCCTCTTTCATCACCGCCCACAAGGAGGAGCTCGAGCAGGTGCAGCACTTCTACAATCCCGAAGCGGCGATCCAGAAGACGGGACTCCATATCACCATCAATGAGGAAGGGCTTATCTCGATTGTGCCGAAGCGAGATTACGCGCCGGGCATCGATCCGGCCCGTCTGAAGTGGTTTGGCGACTATGTCTATGTGGAGGGAAAAGGATTTTCTGAAATACCGGCCGGGGCGCGCCTGCCCGATCGGTATCAGCAGCCGAGCGTGATCGCCGCTCCGCAAGAGGCGGCCTTTTTGGCCTACGATCTCGAGCCGCTTAAGCCTTACATTCTCGAAATCGATCCCCGCCTCATCCGCCCCGAGACGCTCAAGCTACAGGTGCGCCGCATCGTTCCCAGCAGAAAAAAGCGGGGGCGCGACTGGCTTGTCGATCTCGCCTATGTTTCGGAGAGAGGAACGGTCGATATTTTCTCCATTTGGGACGCTTTCCAAGAGCGCAAACGCCACTTTTTCTCCCCGGCGGGACTCCTCTATCTCAAAGAGCCCCGCTTCAACTGGATCCGGCAGCTCCAAAAAAAGCGGCTCGATCGGAAAAAAGGGCTCATCCGGCTCAACACACTTGAATGGATTCGGCTCAATGGCTTCGAGGCGATTGAGGAGCCAGAAGAGCCCGAGACGAAAAAATTCCTCGAGGAGCTCAACCGCCTTGAAACCGATCAGATTCTCGATATCAGCCGACTCAAAGCGACGCTCAGGCCTTATCAGGAACAAGGGCTCAACTGGCTCTGGTTCCTCTATTGCCACGGCCTTTCGGGACTTCTTTGCGACGACATGGGACTTGGCAAAACGCACCAAGCGATGGCGCTCCTCGCTGCCGTGATCAACGAAGATGGAGAGAAAAAAAACAAATATCTCGTTGTGTGCCCAACATCCGTCATTTACCACTGGCAAGAACTTTTGAAGCGGTTTTTGCCCGACATCCGCGTCTGTACCTACTACGGATTGGAGCGGAGTTTGGAAAATTTCGAAACCCATTACGATCTCCTTTTGACCTCGTACGGGATTTTGCGCACAGGCCGGGAAGATCTCAGGACAACCCGGTTCGAAGTGGCTTTTTTCGATGAAATCCAGATCGCGAAGAACCACGCCTCGCAGACCCATCAAGCGCGCAGAGCGATCCACGCGAAAATGAAACTCGGGCTGACTGGGACT
>CAYWKW010000142.1:0-2773 GCA_964458995.1 uncultured bacterium
CATCGTCCGGTCTAACGTCAGCATGGCTGCTGTTGCCGTTAAAATGGGGAATGCGAACACAATCAGAACCAAAGTGATTAGTACGCTCCACGAGAAAAGGGGCATTCTCATCAGAGTCATCCCTGGGCATCTCATTTTTAAAATGGTCACCAAGAAATTGATTCCCGAAAGCAAAGTTCCCGCTCCCGAAATTTGGACGCTCCACAACCAGTAGTCAATTCCAACCCCCGGATTATATTCGAGGCTCGAAAGAGGCGGATAGGCGACCCATCCCGCTCCGGAGAAATGGCCCACCATGAGCGACGCGATGAGGAGGCTGCCTCCTGAGAAAAAGAGCCAGAAGCTCAAGTTATTTAAAAAAGGGAATGCCACGTCGCGCGCGCCGATTTGCAAGGGCAAAACGTAGTTGATGATCCCGAAGACAAATCCCATTGCGACGAAAAAGATCATCGTCGTTCCGTGCGCTGAAAAAAGCTGCTGATAATGGTCGGTAGACAAATACCCAAACGAGTCGCCAATGGAAAGGACCTGCTGGGCCCTCATCATCGCCGCATCGACAACCCCTTTTAAAAGCATGACAGAGGAAAAGAGGATGTACATGATTCCGATTTTTTTATGATCGACTGAAGTGAGCCATTCGAACCAGAGCCAGCGCCACCGTTTCTTCACAGTTAAATAGACCACAAGAGCGATGGTGATGATGAATATGGAGATGCCCACCGAAGCCTCAATGGCATCATGCTTGAAAGCGTCTATTGTCAACCTTCCCCAAAACATCAATTCCCCATTGGCATCATGTATTTCATAACAATGCGGTCGAACAGATCGCTATCGCCCAGAACATAATAAGTGGGAGGAACATACGAACTTGGCTTGACCAATTGATCATACTCCCCCATTCCCAATGAGCCGCCGGACCCTTTTACAGACTCAACCCACTGCACGAAATCCTCTACGGAGCTCGCCTTGGCGACGAAGGTCATTCCAGAGAACCCGCTTCCGCTGATATTCGCTGAAGAACCTCTAAAACTGCCCACCTCATTGGCGATCAAATGGAGCTTGGACCTCATGCCGGACATGGCATAAACCTGTCCTCCCAAATCGGGAATCCAGAATGAGTTCATCGGAGCATCGGAGGTGATTTCGAAAGTAACTGGCACCTGTTCGGGAAACTGGACGAAGTTCACCGTCGCGATCCCCTGTTCTGGGTAGATAAATAGCCATTTCCACTGCAGAGCCACCACTTGGATAGCCATCGGTTTTGCCTTTGAATCCAGAGGCCTAAACGGATCCAGCTCGTGGCAACCTTTCCAGGTATAGACACCCAGAACCACAATGATGACGAAGGGGATTCCCCACCACAAGCTTTCCGCCAGCAAATTGAAATCCCAATCGGGGTGGTAGGTCGATTTTTTCTCGGCTCTATATTTCCAAACAATGCCGAAGGTCAAAGCGAAAACGGGCAGAACGACGACGAGCATTAAAATCGTAGCAATCAGGAGCAGATCTCTCTGTTTTTCTCCTACCGCTCCCTTCGGGCTCAACACAGCGATGCTATCGCCGTAATAGAAGACCGAGCCGATCGTTACCACGCCAAAAAGGACCAGAAGGAAAAAGGCGATTTTGAGCTTTCTGTTCATGTTTCAAGATTCTTTTACATGAACCGTCCCACTTCTGTCTAGGAAATTTAACGACCGGCAGCTACCTGTGCCCTGCTGCTGCCGCTGCTGCTTCTGGTAGTGGTGGAGGCCTGATTGATTCTAAACTAGCTCGCATAGCGGCATCAAGAGCTTGCTCTTCGGTCATCTGCCATGGCTGAAGTTCGGCCGGTCTTCGTCTTAAAACCGATGGCCCAGCTGCACTCGCTGCGGCCCCATTAAACTCGCTGACTACGCTAGGACCCAATTCTAAAGGGCCGAGTTGGCGCATTAATCCTTCCATTGGTAAGCCTATCTTCGGCTCTGCCAACACGATTTCGCGCCGCATTTTCTCGAATGTCCCCCAAATCTCCCTTGCAGTGGTTTGTTTGCTTGCTTCGAGCCTTTGAATCTGATTTCTTATCTCGGATAGAGCTGCCCTCATTTCCTTCATTTTTTGACTGCGGTCATGATCTATTTGTTCTTGAATTCCAAGCGCACATTGAACATTTTCCCGTTCATCACGATTCCAAGGTAATACATGGTCATTGTCTAAAGTCGTGATGAAATGGCTTATATTCTTGGCACCGTCGATTTTACGGCGTCCCAAAGCCACACTCGAAGGATCCATGGTCTGACCCATTTGATCCCGAAGCCAAGTCACAACGTTCTCATCTCCAGGAGAAAAATGGAGATAAAGGGCTGCTATCCCATCCGAATTTTGAACCAAATGGAACGACAAAGACATCCCTTCCGCCTTACAAGAAAGAATCTGAAAGGTCCCTTTTTCCAGTTCATCGAAATAGTGTGTTTCCAACCGATAGGCCTGTTCCCGCTCTATGAAATTTCGAGGGGGGTAAGCGTTCCTAAGCTTTTCTCGAAGTTGCACATCTGTGCAATTACGAGCCTCTTCTATGAAAACGGCCGGATCTTCTGCAACAAATTTGATTTTGGCTGGTATTGCAGATGAGCAACTCGCTGTGGCGCAGGCTGCGGCGACTGGAGGAATAGATGCACAACTCATTTTTTTTTCCTTTTTGGCCGTAGAGTTTAGCAAAAAGGGATCATATATACCAAAACAACCTGAACAATCGGTTTCTGGCTTCGTCGGACAGCCACTGAATTTGAGATCCGCC
>CAYWKW010000143.1:0-2761 GCA_964458995.1 uncultured bacterium
CGGGCAGCGGTTTGGACTGCCACCGCACCTGGGAGGCGCTCTATATGGGATGCTATCCGATCGTCTTGAGCTCGACGCTGGGTCCCCTCTATGAAGGATTGCCGGTGGTCGTGGTCCGCTCCTGGGAAGAGGTGACCGAAGAATTCCTACAGAAGAAAAGGGAAGAGTTTACAAAAGGGAAATGGAACTTCCGTAAACTCTACATGCCCTATTGGTTAAAGAAAATAAAGGTGCTTAGCAGCAGGAGCAAGAGTGGTGCAAAAGCTCGCAGATCTGGAAGCGGTTCCCGTCGCCATCGATCACCGTCTGCATCTTAACATGGCCGGGAACTTCAAGGACTTCCCCCTCGCAGCGGGCCCCTTTCTTGACCATTTCGCTCTTGGCTTTGTCCATATTGGCCACCGTAAAGGTGATGACTGCGTTTTGGCCGGCAGAGATCTTTTCTTGTGGATTTTCTTGGGCGATTCCTAAGCGAGAGCCCCCTTCGTAGCCTTCTAACTCGGCCCAGCCATACTGCTCGTTAAATTCCATGAGCTTTAGCCCAACGGTGTCGGTGTAATAGCGAACGGCTGCTTTGATGTCCTTAACGACGATCCAGCTCAGACCAATTTCTTTGACTTTCATAGAGTCCCCAAGGTTAGTTTAAGGGTGTCAATTGTAGAAGAATGGGGATATAGGTTCAAGATCTTGTAAAAAATTCAGTATAGCTATAGATTGGCTCCCGTTATGCGCAGGGCTTCTTCCCTTTTTTGTGGTTTTTTCTGCTTGGTTAGGGCTCTTTTTGCTATCGATCAGTACGATGCGCCACTAGAAGGGCGCTATCTCGATCCGCATACCCCTTCGCCCCTTTTTGTCAGCCTGGGCTCAAGCTGCGATATTCCCCACCTTTTGCGGGCGCTCGATCTGCGCCATTTGGCTTTCCCCCTGGACTGGGTCATCTCTATCGATCAAGAGGGCTTCCTCCTCTGTATGGAGGAGGACTTTTCCCACTTTACAGAAGAAGCGTATTTGATCCCTAAGTTGAATGGAGTGCTCGTCAATACGCGCTACCGGATGGAATTTCCCCATGAGGGAAATGCCAACACGACTCCTTACGCCACGCTCCTCGCCAAATTCCAGGCGAAATACAATCGGCGGATCGAGCGGTATCGAGAACTCGTCCACTTCGGGGGAGAGATCATTTTTTTTCGGGCCGCCTATGTAAACGCAACTGCTATCGCTTTTGATTATCCCGATCCGACGAATCTGTATCTGGAATTAGAGTGGGGAGAGCGGCTTTTGCGCTTTTTGAAGCATCGATTTCCGAACAATCGCCTTCGTCTTATTTTGGTGAATCATCACGATCTTGCCGAGGCGAAGTTAGAGAAATGGACCGATGAAATTGAGGTGTTTTGGCATAACCCCTATCTAGATCTGTCCAAAAAAAATGAATCGGTTAGGGCTGTTTTCGCTCAGCTCGTAGCGGGGAGCTAGTCATCGCCTCGAAAACCTTGTGGATCGATTGCTGGATCGGGGGGATATCGGGGAATTCCACGAGCAACTTGCTCGCGTCCAGCTCGTTATTGGAGCGGGGCGCTTTTAAAATAAGGGCCTGCTCTTCAACGGTAAAATTTTCCCAAGTAAAAGTAGGGTCTATGTACTCTTTATACAATTGCATCAGATCGTTGTGGGAAAGCGCTCCCGGATTCGTGAAATTATACGTCCCTGTTTTTCTACGGAAGGCCAATTTAATCGCCACGGGGAGAAGGTCCTCTAAAACGGTCATCGAATTGGGAAGGTTGATCAGTTTGGCATAGCGGGTCAATTTGATGATGAGGTTTTTGGAATGAAATTCAGCGGATATAGGCATCCGCAAGCGCAAATTCAACACGTTGGGGTAGATCGCTAAAAGATCGTCCAAAATGCCTTTGGTTTTCGAATAGAAGGAGCCAGCGAAATTGGGAGGGTCTTTTTCTGTAAAGCGGGTTCCGATGGGATGCGTTTCATCGTAGGTATAAATGCAGCCAGTGCCAAACTGGGTCACGTGAATGCCGTATGAAAAGGCTACATCAGCCAGGTTTAACGCGCCGATGAGATTGGCGCGGAGGGTCTCTCGAGGATGGTCTTCACACCAGTCGACATTGGGTCTCCCAGTAAGTCCTGCCGCATTAAAAATGAAGTCGGGCTGAAGCCGCTCAATCTCTCGAACGAGCTCTTCTCGGTTTTCAAGCCGCGATTCAGCGCAAAAAACCGTCTGATTTTGTTCTTCCAACAGATGGACCAATTTCTGTCCGATCCAGCCGGTTTTCCCGCCAAAAACCAAAAAAGTTTCCGCAAAAAGAAAAAGGGGGAATAAAGAAAAGAGCCATCTACTGATCAATGGTTCCCTCCTTAGTCTCGATGGAAATAACGGCAAAAGGCTCCCGTTTTTGGGCAAAAGTGGGGTTATCCGCATACCACTGAATGGTTTGCGCTATCCCTTCTTCTAGGGTTGTTGTAGGCGCCCATCCTAAAAGTTCCCGGGCTTTTTGGCTGTCTGCAATTTGATCGTGTACCTGGCCAGGTCGATCGGGGACGTTTTTTAAGCGGCTGGAAGGGAAATGGCTGGCGATGAGTTCGGCTATTTCCCGCACAGAAACGGCCCTGCCTGTGCCGAGATTGATCTCTTGGTTTTTGATTTTAGCAAAATCTGCGCAGTGGAGGATGCGGTCCAAGGCCTCGCAGGTACCGCCCACATAGAACCAAACCCTTTTTTTCAGGCCGTCCCCCTTAAAAATTGAAA
>CAYWKW010000144.1:0-2705 GCA_964458995.1 uncultured bacterium
TGTTGAACTCGTGAACCCCTTCACTCCAAGTAGGTAAGGTGAGTCGAAGGCAAAGTTTTGAGGTAGGTTCAAAAAGGCCTCAAAAGAAGGAGACAAACACCTTGTCTGAAAATCTTAAAGAAAGTCAAAAAGGGAGCCCGGATATGGCGACTATTACAAAAAAGAGGCTGATCCAAACGATTTCATCTACCAAAGGCTTGCACCCGAATGATGTTCGCAATGTCATCCAGGCTTTCCTCGATGCCATGACCGACACTCTGTCGCAAGGGGATCGTTTAGAGTTTCGCGATTTCGGCGTGTTTGAGGTGGTCGAAAGAAAGCAAAAGATTGGGCGCAATCCGAAAAATGCGGCAGTGCCGATCGTGATTCCTGCGCGCAAGGCGGTGAAATTTACGCCTGGCAAGAAAATGCGCAAATTGATTGAATAGATGAGATGACAATCCTACTCAGCCCTGGCCAGGGGACTTCCTTGGGAAGTATCGGCGCGCGCGAAGTAGAAATTACCGCTTTTGGTCCCCAGGCTTTGCCGATTACCGCTAACCTGGCGCGGTTCGGAATCAGGGAACCTTCCCTTGAAAATTGGGCCTGTTGTGTAGGCAATCCGGAAGTTTGGATTGAAACAAAAATCCATACGGCGGAGGAAAAGTGTAGGCTGGACCTCCGTTTTGTGGGACTGATTCCCGAAGCGCCGATGGCGTTTGTTTTCTATGCAAAGGCCGCCGCTTGCATCGTAGGTGGCGAGACGCTTCAGCCGAAGAGCCTGCGCCGTTTTCAGGGCGAGGCGCAATCGGTCGTTTTACATAACCAACTGAAGATCGAGGCCGCAGGGCCGCACAAAGTGCAGGTAGTGCCCCTGGCTGGCGATGCCTCCTTTTGGCAGGCTACCTTTCTTATCGCCTTCGAGATCCATCCTCTAGTCCCCCAAACTTCCTTCTCTATAAATTTCTTGACCTCTCTGCGGCCCTCCGCGCCTCTGTAGTTTTCTTGATGGTTTTTGTGGCTTTCGAGATTGCAAAATAGTCTACGGTTTTCGATAATAGGGAGGGATTACTAAACTTTTTCTTGAGGATTCTGGCTAGTGAAATATTTTATTGTGGGCGTTCTCTCTCTCTTCGGCATAATTGGCGTCATGGGCTGGATGAAAAGAGAGCCCAAAGCTGTTGAGATCGAGACTGTTCAAGAGATCGCGCTAGGAACCTCCTCCGCCCCTCTCCCTATTCCCACAACCCCGATGGCAACTACGGAAGAGTTCCCCGAAGTCAACCGGATCGACCGGCTGTTCGATCTCTATGAGAATAAATTGCCCATCGTGGAAACCGTCTCTTTCACCAGCCGCGTCCCCTGGATGAAAGATCGCCCCGCCTGGATTGCCGATTACGCCACCCACTATCAGACGTCTCGCCACTTCATCGCCAGAAGCTTAAATGGCAGTCTAGACTACGTTAGCCAAAAAGTTTCCCCCGGCGATCGGTTCAACGTCTTCAAAAAAGACAAAAACCTCCGCTTCCACCTCCTAGTCGATCTGTCGCGATGCCGCATGTGGTTCTACTATATCGATTTAGACAATAATGAAAGGGTCTTGCTCAAGACCTATCGAGTGGGACTGGGCAAAAAAGACAATCAACGGATTTCCGGGTTTTTAACGCCCGTAGGCAAGTATGAGTTAGGAGACAAAATCGCCATCTATAAACAGGGCGTGATGAATTATTTCCAAAATGAGAAAGCCGAGATGATCCGGGTCTTTGGAACTCGCTGGCTCCCTTTTGAAAAAGAGCTTGAAGGGTGTTCAGAGGTGGCCAAAGGCTATGGACTGCACGGCTGTCCGTGGGTCGAAGATAGCAATGGAGCTTTGCTAGAAGATCGGAGCAAGATCGGCAAGTACGAAAGCGATGGCTGCATTCGATTGGGGGCAGAGGATATCGAGGAGATTTTTGCCATCGTCATCACAAAACCGACGACAGTGGAAATTGTGAAAGATTTTCATGAGGCCAAGCTCCCTGGGCATGAGAGGAGCCTGTAATGACCATTTTGCCCCATGAAAAGCAGATTACCGAAATGGAGCAGACCCTGCTTAAGCTGAAAGAGCAGAACAACTCTCTCTTTTCCACCGATGAGCTTCATAAAATGGAGAAGAAACTCGAGCTGCTTAAAAAGAAAGTTTATGCAGAGCTAAAGCCTTGGGAACGGGTGGGGATTTGCCGCCATCCGGCTCGCCCTCATGCGATTGATTACATTCAAAATATCAGCGAAGAATTTGTCGAATTGTTTGGCGATCGCACTTTCAGAGACGACCACGCTATCATCGCCGGCTTGGCGCGCATTGAGGGGCAAAAGTACGTCATCATTGGCCAGGAGAAAGGGAAAGACACAGAAAGTCGCCTCTATCGCAATTTTGGCATGCCTCATCCAGAAGGATATCGGAAAGCGATACGGTGCATGCGGCTCGCGGCGAAATTCCATCTTCCTGTGATCACATTGTTAGATACTCCAGGCGCCTATCCCGGCTTGACGGCTGAGGAGAGGGGCCAAGGATGGGCGATCGCCAACAATTTGTGGGAAATGGCCCGTTTGCCGACCCCCGTGATCGTCATCTTAATTGGCGAAGGGTGTTCCGGAGGGGCTTTGGGAATGGGTGTAGGAGATGTGATCGGCATGATGGAGCACTCCTACTATTCGGTCATCTCTCCCGAAGGGTGCGCCTCCAT
>CAYWKW010000145.1:0-2591 GCA_964458995.1 uncultured bacterium
AAATTCAGGGCGCCTCCTTGCCATATTCCCGATTCTTCAAGTAGTTTCGGTATAATTTTGACAAAACAAAAAGTGAATGGACACATCCCAATCCACTGCAAAAACTAAGAGAAATGGCAGGTAAGGGACAGAAAGTGGCTGGCAATCCTGGGGAAGCAGGTTACAGAGAAAGAGTAGATTTCGGTGAAGTCATTGGCTATTTCGTAGACAAACAAACATCTGAAAGAATTCCAACCACCATGGGAATCATTCATTACAGCAAAGAAGGAGCTCATATTGTCCCATCAAAACCAAAATAATTCGAAACTATCTTTACGAGTCAACTCCTTATTGTCAGTACTTTATGCATTGATTGGAGAAGTATCACCCCCTTTGCGTGCTGTTAGAATTAAATGGGATGAGAAAATAATTCACCTCTTTTTCTACTACGATGGAGAAATATCTGAGGAAGACCGAGAATCAGCGGAAAATATAGCTACGGAAGTGATTGCTAATTTTTCAGAACATGTTCTTGAAGTAAATATCCAAAGATTAGATTATCCAAAGCCAATCCCCGAGATCGGGGAACTTGCATATAGTAGGCGCGAAAAAGTCCCAAAGGAAGCCCTTCCCCCTTAACCCCCATCCCCGCTTCGCAAGGGAAAGGCTTTCTTTTTTCCTTTCTCTTGAACCTCAATCTGATACGTTCCTTTGGAAAAGATCGGTTCGCCCACAGCGCCCGCTCCAACGAGCGACTCTGCATCTTTCCGATACTCTTTCACAAATTCAGGTTGATGATCCATAAGAGGAAAACCGACCCCATTTTCACATGAGCCTTTCCTCATTCTATGACATTGTCAACTTCTTTGTCTACATAAGGACCGAGAGAGGTGGGTGATACGTATAGCCTAGATCCTCAGCGACGTTTTGGTTAGTCACTTTGCCGAGGTAGACATTTAGACCTTCCATCAAGAACCGGTCTTGCGTGAGGGCTTTTTTGTAACCCAGATTAGCGATTTTCAGTGCATAGGGGAGCGTAGAAATCGTAAGCCCTTGCGTAGAGGTTCTTGCGCAGGCAGCCGGCATATTGGCAACTGCGTAGTGTACCACTCCATCGACCACGTAGGTGGGTTCCGAGTGTGTTGTGGGCTTGGAAGTTTCAAAGCAGCCTCCTTGATCGATGGCGACATCGACGACAACCGCACCTGGCGCCATTTTTTTGATCATCGCCCTGGTCACTAATTTGGGAGCCAGTTTGCCTGGAATTAGCACAGCCCCGATCACCAAATCGGCATGCGTGACAGCTTCCTCGATAGCGGCGGGAGTCGAAAAAAGGGTCTTCAGGGCAGGGGCGTAACGCATATCGAGATCTCTCAGTTTATGGAGATTGCGATCCAGGATAGCCACATCGGCATCGAGCCCCAAAGCCATCCGCATTGCCTCCGTTCCCACAACGCCAGCGCCAATGATCACTACTCGACCCGGCCTTACACCTGGAATGCCTCCCAAAAGAACACCCCTTCCGCCATTAATCATTTGTAGCGCCGTAGCGCCCGCTTGCACCGCAATGCGCCCAGCAATTTCGCTCATCGGAATGAGCAAGGGCAAACGTCCCAACTCATCCGTCACTGTTTCGTAGGCAATTCCAACGACCTTCCTCTCCAAGAGATGCTTGGTCTGTTCGGGATCGGGAGCCAAATGCAAGTAGCAGAAGAGGATTTGCCCCTCATGCATCAAAGGGAACTCGCTATTTTGCGGCTCCTTGACTTTGATGATCATTTCATTTTGGTACACTTCTTTTGCGCTCTCAACAATCTGGGCGCCCGCCCTCCTGTAAATCTCATCGGAGTAGCCAATTTTAGCCCCCGCATCCTTTTGCACATGGACACTATGGCCCGCCTCTACAAAGGATCTCACCGTCTCAGGCGTCGCCCCCACGCGAAACTCATCCTTCTTTATCTCTTTAGGAACACCGATTTCCATCCACGCCTCCTAGTTGCCCCCATCTTATCCCTAAATTGAAAAAAATGAAAGATATTAGTTGAAAAAAATCACCAATTTATATATAATAACTTTGTTTAAAAATAATTACGGAGCATAAATATGGCAATACCAGATTCAATTACTATTAAAGGTAATGTCTTTAAAGCTGAAGATCTAGTAGCTTTTGAGACATTTTTTGTCCCTACAAATTCCCCTATTTCTGAGGCAATTCAAGCAATTAAAAAGTTCAGGGGAAATGCATTTTTAGACAATGCAACTTTTCGCATTATCGCATCAAAAACCGACTATGAAATCATCCATTCACTCCCAGAAGTCGAATATACAACCAGATGGGCATGGACGGTCACCTATCAAGGCGAAGTATATCTCGTTAAAGATCAAGACAAAAAATGGGCACGCATCAATATTAACACAGAAGACGCTCCCCCAGGAGACGGCCATGCTCGCATCGATGTTCACGGAGATGAAGCAGGACGCGCTCTTCCCCCAAGAGCCCCGCAGGACTTTTTTAGACGACTTTTTCCCTGTGCCGTTCAATAAATATACCGAAACCACTTGAAGAATCGGGAATATGGCAAGGAGGCGCCCTGAATTTGAGTCAGCGAAGC
>CAYWKW010000146.1:0-2523 GCA_964458995.1 uncultured bacterium
TACGCTAAGGAAAGGCCCGCATCAAGTATTATTTCTTTAAAAGGCGGAGGCTGTTGAGGCCGACGAGGACGGTTCCTCCTTCGTGGAGGAGGACGGCGACCCAGAGGGGAACGAGTCCGAGGAGGGCGGGAGTGGTGGCTAAGAAGATGACGCCGAGGGCGAGGGTGAGGTTTTGTTTGACGATGGCTTGGGTCTTTTTGGCTTTGATATAGAGCCAGGAGAGGAGGTGGAGGTCGTCATTGAGGAGGACGACATCGGAGGCGTCGACGGCGGTGGCGCTGCCCACTTTGCCCATCGAGATGCCGACGGTGGCGCGAGCAAGGGCAGGGGCGTCGTTGATCCCGTCGCCGACCATGGCGAGGCCACCCGCTTGCGAGAGGCGAGCCACCTGATCGAGCTTATCTTCGGGTCTTAGGTTGGCAAACACTTCGGTGATGCCGAGCGTTTTAGCCACGGCGTGGGCGTTGCGCTCGTTATCGCCGGTGAGCATGACGGCCCGCAGAGGGAGAGAGGCGATGAGGCGGGGGATCTCTTGCCGCACCTGGTCGGTGAAGCGGAAAAGGAAGGTTTTATCGCCGACCCAGAGCTGGGCGAGGACGTTTTCTTCTTGGGTTTTTTCGGGGCGGCCGATGGCGACTCGTTGTCCTTGATGGAGCCCTTCGACGCCAAAGCCGGGGATGGCTTTGAGTTCAGTGATGGGGGCGGGGCGGAGTTTTTTGCTTTGGGCTAAGGCGCAGAGGGCGGTGGCGATCGGGTGGACGACGTGCCGTTCGAGGCCGTAGGCGATGGAGAGGATGTTGTCGGGCGCGTCGGTGAGGCAGGCGAGCTCGCCGGTGGTGAGGGTGCCGGTTTTGTCAAAGGCGATGATGGAACAACTGGCCAGCGCGTCGAGGGTAATGCCCCCTTTGAGGAGGATCCCTTTGCGGGCGCAGGCGCTGATGGCGCTGAGGTAGGCGGTGGGGGTGGCGATGATGAGGGCGCAGGGCGAGGCGGCGATGAGGAAGGCGAGCGCGCGGTAGATGGCCGATTCATAGGTGAGGGAAAAAAGGAGCGGGAGAGCGAGGGCGAAGAAGAAGGTAAGGGCGATAATGGAGGTCGCGTAGTGTTTGCCAAAACGGTCGAGGAAGCGCTGCAGGCGGGGTTTGGCCTCTTGCGCCTGTGTGATGAGCTGGATGATCCGGGCGAGAGTCGAATCCGAGCTGGTGCGGGTCACGGCGAGGATGAGGGCCGCTTCAAGATTGCGGGCGCCGGCGGGGACAGAATCGCCTACCGTTTTCGGAATGGGGAGACTTTCTCCGGTGAGATGAACTAGGTTGACGGAGGAGATCCCGTCGAGGACTTTGCCGTCGAGAGGGACGATCTCTCCTTGTCTGACGACCATTTTTTCATCGATTTGGATTTCACGGACCGATTTTTCAAATGGGATTCCTTTTTCATCGACCATGTGGGCGAATTTGGGGGCGATGTGGTTGAGATTGTGGAGCGCGCTCCGCGCTTTATCGGAGACGTGGTGCTCGAGACCGTGGGAGAGTTCAAAGAGGACGAGCAAAAGGGCGCCTTCGATCCCGCTGTCGATTGCGACGGCGAGAAAGGCGGCCAGTGTCATGAGGACATCGATATTGATCTCGAGGTTTTTCAAGTCGTCGAGCGAGGCGAGAAGGGCGGGGATCCCCGACAAAAAAAAGACGAAAGAGAGGAAGAGGGAGGAGAGGGACGGGTTGTGGAAAGAGAAAGTGAAAGAGAGGGCGAGGAAAAAGGCTGAGCAGCTGGCGCTTTTGAGAGAGAGGTTTTTGCCCCAGCGGCGGGACGTGGGCGTTAAAAAGGGGCTGATGCTCTCTTCGCGGCCCGAAGAAAAAAATTCGTCGAAGAGATAGGGCGTATTCATGAGGAGAGGAGCATTTGGGCGAGGAAATAGGTGATCCCGGTGGCGAGCGCGGCGATGGCTAGATTCCAGACGATTGCGGGAAGGGGCTTATTTTTCTCGAGTTGGGCGGTGGTCCCCGCCGAGAGGGCGATGATCACCGCTGCGCAAACGATAGGTCCCCACGCAGGAAGGGCAAACAGGCCGAAAGAGAGAATCAGTCCTGCGCCTATCACTCCGAGGAGAGCACCTGCCGCTTGCTTGAGCGGATGTTCATACGATTCAAGGCTAAGCCCCAGTTCTTCCTCGAGCATGACCTGCAAGAGGCGGTTGTCATCGGCCATCAGTACGTCGATGACTTCATCGAGAAGTTTTCCCGAAAAGCCCTTCGCTGCGTAGAGCGCGCGGAGCTCCTCTTTTTCCTGAGGGCGGTGGTGCTCGATCTCCCACCGCTCTTCTTCGATCACGCGGTGGAGTCTTTCTAAGCGAGACCAACCTAAAATCGCGCTCCGCCCCGTTTTCCAAATCAGCCAGCCGACGACGAAAACGAGGAGAAACCAATGCGCTCCGCTGCCCAACAGGGTGGACAGCACCAGCAAGATGAACGCCGTCTCTTTCGCCGCGTCGGCCGCTGCGCTCACATGGCCGGGCAATTCGGTGCC
>CAYWKW010000147.1:0-2516 GCA_964458995.1 uncultured bacterium
AGTGATGGTCTGGATCATTTCCAGACTGCTTGCACGACTCAATGGCTTTTTGGATCGCATTCTCGAATCGTCTCCACTGAGAATATCCGAGACACGGCTGCAAGCTCCTGGCGCTCCAATATTCAATTCCGTGCTGGTTGATCTGTTTTAAATCTTCAAATGACAGTTTGGTTGGAACCAAGCTATTGCTTTCATCTTTTTCCATGGGTACTCTCGAAGCTGTATAAAATGCCCTAAAGCATATTGAGAAAAAAGATTTTAAACAACCTAGCCAAGAAATATCCGACAGCTAGAGGAATCAATTACAACCTATATAATTGAAAGTCGATCTCAACCGTTATATTTCAGTATATTTTTCAGCCCAATTACGAAATATTTTCAAAATTTCAGGCAAATTGATTGGACCACAAGCCCCCTCAAACTTACCGTCCTTCACAGAGCAAAATATCCAATCATGCTCAGATCGTTCTATGTGAACTTTGTCAAATTGTTTATTTTCCAATTCTGTCTCAAGTAAATTGACTTTAACTGACCAGCCTGGATTGTCAATTGTGCCTATATGAACCCCACTTCCATGTTCCCAATCTGCATTGCAGTGAGCTAGATACCATTTTTGAAGCCATAAAAAATCATCTTGTTCCATCGTCAGTTCCTTTATCTTGGCATTTCCCAAGGCGCAGCCGGTCTTATACCGCCAGGGCAATGAGGATCGTGTACATGAGGAGCCTCTATGTATTGCCCTGAGCTTTTATTAAAATGAGGATCACTGCCAGGTCCATCGTATCTTTTTACGCTTTCCCAAGGTTTCGGATCTCTAGGGTTTGTTTGTGGTTGATAAGTTTCATATTTTATAATTTGACCCTTTGGATTTCTTTTAAGCACACTATGAGCTCCCGTTGCTCCTATAGCAGGCTTTAACAATCCACCAGGAGGTTTTCCATTAGCACCGCCGCCACCGTCTGGATTATTGTTCAATTCTGGAACTGTAGAGTTTGATGAGGAGTTTTTGAAAAAGGAAATATCGTAGCTTTTCTCATTAATGGCCTGAGTAATTTTGTAGCCCCCATAAGCAACAGCCCCGGCAGCTGCTCCATAAATAATTGTGGTCACACAGGCGGATATTGCAGGGAGCGCTAACTCCGCTCCCCAAAAGAGAAGAGGTATTGCAAATGCAAACTGTCCATTTAAATCTCGGTACGCAAATGGATTGTTGAAAATATATTGATAAAGATTCGAATGATCAAGATCGCCTAAAGGATCGGTCGTTAACCAGCGATTGAACTCTGGATCATAATAACGCTGCCCAAAATAGATAAGTCCTGTTTTTGCATCATACCTTTTTCCTGCATAGGCGTAGGGAATAGCATCGGTTAACCCCGATCCAAAGGCATCGCAATCATTTTCTTTGGCTACTTTCCCTGTTTTCCAATTAACAAGAACACGAATGGTACCCTGCACGTCTTGAACAGGGGCATAGGGGCAACCATCTATCTCAAGGGCAATAGAATCTTGTTTTCCCGGTATTTTAAGCTCTTTGAACTTTTGCATCTCAAAAGCTCCGATCTCTTCCTCTCCAATATAGAGATAGGCCGTATTGTCTTTTTGAAGTCTTCGGCCAAGAGCATCGTAGATAAACACTTCTCCCTCTGCTTGCACGAGTTGGTCAAAGGCATCAAAAACAAAACCAGGCCTTGTGAGGTTTCCATTTTGATCGAAGTTAACACCGCATACTTGGTTGAGTGCATCGATAGTCAGAGAATGACCGTTTCTTTCAATACAATTATAGTGGGTATCGTAACGTGCCGTGAACTTCTTTGTCTCTGAAGTTAGCTGGGATGCATTGTCGTAAGTATAAGTGAGATCACCCCTTTGAATCAGATTGCCTGCCCTGTCGTAGATCAGGTGTTCTTTTAGATAGGGGTTAGCTTGAAATATTCTGCGCATTCCAGTCTTATCGTAAACGTAAGTAGTTTGAAAAAGTCCTGTTTCAGATATGGGAAGCCCCGCTTCATTGTATTGATCATAGGTATGAGTGTAGAGGATTAATCCGGAAGGACTAATGCGGATGACTTTTTTAAGAAGCGGTCCTTCGTATTCATAAACGATGCGACTTTGATCTGGAAGCATCCTTTCCAGAGGCCGATCTGAATCGTCGTAAATGCTTTCAATCCAGAGACCATTTGAAAATTCCTCCTTTAAAAGATTACCAAATGGATCGAGTCTTCTAGAAAAGCCACTTCCCTGGATCAAGCGGCCGAGCTCGTCATAAGAAAACTCTCGATTTCCTACTCTGATGAGTTCTCCTTGAATGTTGTACCCGTAGTTTAGAAGAGTTCCGTCGGGTTTTATTTTTGTTTGAATTTTTCCTGCGGGAGTGTAGGTCCAGGAGGTCGTCCTAACTCCTGATTCCGTTATTGAGGCTCTATATCCGTCTAGAGTATAAGAAAAAGTGAGATGATCGTGCCGAATGAGGCGAAGAGCAGCGTCGTAGTCAAATTCTTCGTGTAAACTGCCTG
>CAYWKW010000148.1:0-2413 GCA_964458995.1 uncultured bacterium
GCTTTGGTCGAAATAGGCTTCTGAGAAGCTTTGGCCGCTTCGGCCGCTTTCTTCTCTTCAGCTTGCTGGGCAGTCAGAGCAGTGAACTTCTTGCTCAAACCAAGCACAGATAACAGCCAGAGCACGACAATGCCCAAGACGACAGGGGCAATGATCGGCACGAGTTGGTAAAGGGCGCTTCCTGTAAAGACAGTGAGCAGTCCCATTTGGGTATAAGAACCCAATGATTTTCCGCCCCGTCCACCAATCACGTCTACAGCCGCTTTTCCCTTCACTTTCAGTTCTGGGTCAAGAGGAATGTAGGCCATCTCTTTGGTAGGATCGAAGAGAGAGTACTTCACCGCTTTACCGAAGGCGTTGACCAAAAGGCCTAAAACCACGGCAAATACAATGAGTTCTCGGTTGACAACTCCCGCTTTGATCGCCTCGACGATTTTCATGCCGCCAGGAATCAAGGTGTTGTTGTAGTAAATCACTCCGAAGAAAATCAAAACTCCCGTGAGCAGTACAACAGGTGTGATCAAGGCGCAGGTTTTCCAGCTAAAGCGGCGGAGCAGGTTGCTGCCGACTAGCATGAGAACAACCGCGATACCGCCGGTTACGGTGGAGAGTCCACCCATCACACGGTTGTATTCAACTTCTGTAGGATAGGCAATTTTAATCTGTCCTTTCCATACCCCTTCGAACAGGTTGATGGAAACGCCATACGCGAGGACGAGCATCGCGATGAGGCCGATGTAAGGGGACTTGAGGATGTATTTAAAACTGTCTACGAGAGAAAGTTTTTCCTTTTTCTTCTTAGTCTCGCCCATCGCCTCTGGGTCGTAGTAACGCTTGTCTGTGAGAACATTTCGGTTCATCCAGTAGAAGGTAGCGATTAATAGAGCTCCTGCCACAATGACGAAAGCCATCAAATATTTGAGCATAAGGCCTGTCGCTACGTTTCGGTCAAGTCCCCAAGCATGGATCGTGTTGGTGATATAAATGATCATGGGGCCGGAAAAGAGGAGGCCGAAGTTACCCAAGAAGCCAAACATTCCATAGAATCGGCGGGCTTCTTTTACTGGCGTAATCGCGTTGGCAAACTGCCAGAACAAGAGGGAGAGAACAGCGCTTCCCCACAGCTCAGACAAAATGTAGAAAAGAGTATAGGTCCAGTTTCCTACCAGAGGAATAATCCACTTAATATTCGGATAGGTCTCTTGGTACGCATGGATGGTATTGAGGCTCATGTGTAATGAGTCGACAAACGGATAAATAGCGTAGGGGAAGAGGCCGAAGAAAAGGAGGAAAGGCAATGCTGTTACATAGAACAATCCTTCCCGATTAAAGATGTTGGCCGCTTTGGTATAAAGGACCATGAACAGAACGGCTGCAGCAGTTACCCCAATTCCTTTGGCGAAGGCAAGGCTTTCCGCCCCGGCGCCAGGAGAGTTAACCAATATAGCGTCTTTGGTGTCCCGCAAAACGGTGTAGATGAAGAGGATGCAGAACATCATGATCCCCATCGGTAAAAACTTTTTTACTTCATGAGAATGAATAGGCCAGAGCAGCTTTCGCCATCCTGTGAACTCTTGCTCAGCCTTTTTGGCTTCAGTGGACATCGGTTTTCCTCAGATAAGTTTCTAATGTTTAACCAACCCAACATGATAAACGATTGTGCTTAAAAATCAAGGAAAAGTGCGCCAACTCTTTTTTTGAGGGCTAGTTTCGCGCTCCTAAGGTTTAAAAAAATGCCCTCAAGATTATAGAGACCTTGAGGGCAAATAAACAAAGGAGGAAAATGTTTATTGGTGAGAACCTGCCGCAGCGAAGCTAGGGTCGCTAGAGAGAAGCTGCTGCGCTTGAACGGCTTCTACATAACTATTCCACAGCTCTTGCTCGGCTTTGTTGTGCCGAATGGCTTGGATCAGTTCCCGTTTGCAAGAGGCCAACGATTTTTTTGGGCTCAGGATAGTAATAATTTCTTTGTCTCCAGCAAGTCGGGCGATATTGAGCATTCTTTCGAGTTGAATGCGAGTAAAATTCATATGGTCGCGCCGTTTGCGAGATCCGCGGGCCGCTCTTTGTTTGGGGGCAATCACGGAAGGTCTGTCAGAATTGAGAACGAAACGCTCAATAATTCCGGCGAGTTCATGCGGCTGCTTAGATTTCATCTTTCTCAAAGTAAAATGATGCATATAACCGCCTGATTTCATCGGTAGATATTTGCAGAGCTCATTTTCTTTTTTGGCGCCTAGCTTCTTAATCGCTTTGGTGATGACTTCTTCCACATCTTTAAAGCCTTTTCCAGGTCTAGTTTCTAATTCTTCTTTGTGTGCGACCATGTTACCGTCCTAATCAGTGTTTGTTTCCTTGAAAGGGTTTTGAACCCTTCAAAACTTTCTTTCAAATCAGATGGTTTGATTTATCC
>CAYWKW010000149.1:0-2386 GCA_964458995.1 uncultured bacterium
CTTTGCTGGGTTTCATTGGCTGCATAAATTTAGAATTTTTTTGCTTCGTTGCCATTTTTTCATACTCCTTTGAAAAGGCTCGATTTCGCTAATCTTGAGTTTAATCCTCAAAGAAATCTTTTAGCTGTCTCGGTGTTTAATAGTCAAAACAAATCGCTTAAAGTCCCTCCGCGGCTCAAAAAATTTTTCCGTCGAGCTCTCCGTTCGTTTTGATTTAAGATATTGGTATTCTAGCCGATATTTGTTTTTTTGCCATACGAAAACTTCGACTTGTTTTTTTGCGCAGTTCGTGGCAAATTACGGCCTGTATGCTCGATTTTTTATCCCAGCAACTGGCTCGTTCACGTTCCATCGATGAAAAAATCGCTCTGTTAGACTCTCTTCCGTCTGTGCGAGAGGGAGAAAAAAGGTTCGCTTTCTTATCTGGATTGCCGCTGGAAGAGGCTCTTGCTTTGAAGGGCGTTATGGCAATTGGCCAGGCCGATCGGTTATTTGCAGGGGTCGATGCGTCCCGGATTGATCAGATCCGCGCTTTGCTAGAAAAACTCGTTGCGATCGATCACTTCTACCGAGAAATCGGAGGCATTGTCGGCTACCAGGCGAAAATTCTAGAACTGCTGCGCGACAAGGTGGAAAAAACGGAAGAGGCCATTTATCATGCGCCTTCGTTTTTGGATTTGAAAGAGGAGTCTGAGGGAGTAAAAGAAGCGGTTTCCTGGGGCGTCGAGGCGATGGCCGAAATGGCTGAAATTTATCCGCTCGGAGGGGCGGCGGACCGTTTGCATCTCGTCGATGAAAAGACCGGCTCGGAGTTGCCAGCGGCCAAGCTGCCCTTCGCCGGGCGCTCGCTGCTCGCTCATTTGATTCGGGATCTCGAGGCGAGAGAGCATCTTTATTTCGAGCGAACGGGACGGCGCCTAGTGACGCCGATTGCGATCATGACGTCGCACGAAAAAAATAATCACGCGCATGTACTTGAAGTTTGCGAGAAGGCCGAGTGGTTTGGCCGCCCGAAAGAGTCGATCCGCTTTTTTACGCAGCCGCTAGTTCCGGCTGTCAAGGCAAACGGGGACTGGTGCCTGGCTGGGCCGCTTAAGCCGGTTCTCAAGCCGGGCGGGCATGGCGTAATCTGGAAATTGGCGCGCGATCAGGGGATTTTGGCCTGGCTGGCCGAACTGGGAAGAACCAAAGCGCTTGTGAGGCAAATCAACAACCCGATTGCCGGATTGGATTATGGCCTGTTGGCCTTTACGGGGATTGGTTGGAAGAAGGGGATGACTTTCGGTTTTGCTTCTTGTCCGCGTCTGCTTCAAGCGGCGGAAGGGGTAAATGTCCTCATTGAGAGAAATCGGGACATTGTGTTGACCAATGTCGAATACTGCGATTTTGGCCGTTTTGGCATCGAAGATAAGCCGTTGAAAGAGGGAGAGCCCTATTCCCAGTACTCTTCGAATACGAATATCTTGTTTGCCGATTTGCAGGCGATTGCGAAAGCGATCGACACCTGCCCGTTTCCTGGCTTGTTGATCAACCTCAAACCGGGTTCTTATCTGACTGAATCGGGAGAAAAGAGAGAAGAGCCGATGGCTCGGCTCGAATCGACAATGCAAAATATCGCCGATGTGTTTATCGAACCGAAAAAAAGCTCGCTGCAAACGGAGAAAACGTTTGTCACCTACAACCACAGGCACAAGACGATTTCGACGGCCAAGAAGGCCTATGTGCCAGGCCGCTCGTTGCAGGAAACGCCGGAAAACTGTTTCTATGATCTTTTGCAGGCTCACCGAGAGCTTCTTTTGCGCTGCGGATTTCTCTTGCCGCCCGCCCGCTCGCTAGAAGAATACATGCAAAAGGGGCCCGAATTTCTTTTCCTTTACCACCCGGGATTAGGCCCTCTTTACTCGCTCATCCAAGAAAAGATGAAGGGGGGCAGGTTGGCTTTGAGCGCGGAACTGATCGCCGAAATCACCGATTTTCAGACGGAGCGACTGTGTGTGGAAGGGAGTTTGCAGATCGTTGCCGAGCAGGGGCGGTGTATTTTAGAAAATGTGACGGTCAAGAACCGCGGGGTTGTTTGGGAAAAATCGTCTCCGTTTTGGAAGATGGATCTCTATCGGGAAGAAACGGTGAAAATCATTCTGAAAGGGCGGAGCCAATTTATCGCCCGCAACGTTGTGCTGTCTGGCAACCAAGTCATCGTCGTCGAAGACGGCCAGACTGTGGAAATGTAAATCTAAGAGAGGCGAGATGTCTCGCCTCTCTAGAAACGCCTTTACTCGTGATCAGAACCAGTGTTGGCATTAAGAGCAGCAGGAGCAGGACGGGCAGCGCCTTCAGCTGGACCAGCAGCAGGTCGTTGCAGCGCTTACCCATCCCAACCGACTGC
>CAYWKW010000150.1:0-2385 GCA_964458995.1 uncultured bacterium
CTGGAAGGCATCCATAGGTCACCATTCTTTTGAAATTTGCATCGACATCGATTTTCGTAGTATAAGGAGCCTGCTGCCACCCCTTCAAAGAGGCTTCGAATTGCTCCATGGCCAAGTTGGCCCCTTTGACGATGCGGATCTTGATCGGGGCGCCACCCTCTTTGACCCGGTTTTTGGCCCACTCGGTGAGGGTTTTTTGGTAGTGGTAGGAATCGGGTAGATAGGCCTGAAGAACAATCCCCGCAGAATAAGATTGAAACTCAGATTCATCTAGAACTTTTCGAAATGCAGCCACAGTGAGATCGAGATCGCGATATTCTTCCATATCGAGATTGACGAATTTATGTTCTGGGAATTTCATGCAGGCTCGATACAATTGCCTCATTCGCTCTGCAATGGCATCGACCGTGTAGTCAAAGGCTAAAAGATTGATCTGGCTAAAGATGGTAGAAATTTTAACCGACATATATTCGATGTCGGGATTTTTCAAATCTTCGAGATAGGTGTGGAGCCGTTTTTTGGCTTCGGTTTCGCTTAAAATCGCCTCGCCGAGGTGATTGAGATTTTGCCGGACTCCCTCTGTTTTGCGCTCTTTCAGGTGTTTGGTGAGTTGGGCTGCTTCACCAGGCAAAATAACCCGTTCTGTTTGTTTGCGCAGCTCTTGTGTGGCAATGGGAACAAGAAATTGCGCCAGCGTTGGGCCTAACGATTTGAACGTGAAAAGTTCTGTCCGTTTGAGCCAATCGAGATATTGGGGAATGCCCAATTGATTGAGGAGAAAAATCATCTGATCGGCAACGCGCCGGTTGGATGAGCTGCGAAAACATTGGTCGGTCATTGCAGTAGTGAACGCTTTGCCGACAGGATCATTCATGAGGCGAGACATTTGCTCTTGAAGTGCTTTTTCTTGCGAAGTCATGGTGCGGCTTGCTTCATGGAGCATGAGAGCGGCAAGCTCTATTGCAAGGCGCTTTCGCTCTGCGACAGATTGAGGTTTTCCCTTCACGCTATCGAGAATCTCGGTGGCTTCTTCAAGATATGTCATAAAACTTATTCTATAGCACAATGATTGAATTGCACAAAAGATTTTGCAAGGTATAATGGACACCGATGAAGCATGCGATCTTTTTTTTGTTTTTTGCGATCTCTGCCATGGCGCAAGTCCTCCCTGGCATCGACGTCTTTTTTCAGGACGGACATCTCGCCTCACTCAAAGGAAAACGGGTAGGCCTTCTGACCAACCACACGGGAGTGGACAGTCAGATGCGCCCCACGCTGCAGCTTTTGCGCGAAAATGCAAAAATCGTAGCTCTTTTTTCTCCGGAACACGGTCTGAAGGGGCAGCACTACGCTTGGGAATCGGTGAAACATGGCCAAGAACAAGACATCCCCGTCTATAGTCTTCATGGAGACACGCGCCGCCCCAAACCCGAGATGCTCAAAGATCTCGACGTTCTCATTTACGACATCCAATGCACGGGTGTGCGCGCCTATACGTATCCAACCACTCTCTTCTATACCATGGAGGAGGCGGCTAAACTCGGCATTGAGGTTATCGTCCTCGACCGCCCCAATCCCATCAACGGCCTGATTGTCGACGGCCCCATGTTGGAAGACAAATGGCGCTCCTTCATTGGGTACATCAACGTTCCCTACTGCCACGGAATGACCATTGGCGAGCTGGCCCGTTTCTTCAACGAGGAGTACAAAATTCAATGTAAATTGAGAGTCATTCCCATGAAAGGGTGGAATCGCTCCATGAGCTATCGCGATACGGGTCTTGCTTGGATCCCGCCGAGTCCCAATGTTCCCGAGCCCGACACCCCTCTTTACTGCCTTTCTACGGGCCTGCTTGGAGAGCTCCATATGCTCAACATCGGCATTGGCTTTACATTGCCCTTCAAAATTGTAGGTGCGCCCTGGATCCAAGCGTCCGACTTTGCCGAAAAGCTCAACTCGCAAAAGTTGCCTGGCGTTCACTTTCAGCCCTTCCATTTTCGCCCCTTTTGGGGCTCCTACAAAGGCGTTGACTGCGAAGGCGTTCTCATTCAGATTACCGATCCAAAGATCTACAAACCCTTAGCCGTGCAATATCTCATTATGGGCATGTTAAAAAGCCTCTACCCCAAAGAGTTTACGAAAAGGCTAGCTGAAACATCGAGCAAGGATCTTTTTTGCAAGGCCAACGGAACGGAGGAGGTCTATGACATTCTCCTCAAAGAAAAGTACCCTGCGTGGAAGCTCATCGAACTTCATAAAGCGGAAAGGGAAGCCTTTTTGGAAAAAAGAAAGAAGTATCTACTGTACTAAACCCCCTGCCTCTGCCTCTGCCCGAGTCCGAGTCCGAGTCCGAGTCCGAGTCCGAGTCCGAGTCCGAGTCCGAGT
>CAYWKW010000151.1:0-2362 GCA_964458995.1 uncultured bacterium
CGGAGGCGGTGCTCGATGGGGAGGCGCCGTGGGTGACGGCAGAGGCGCTGATCGAACTGGGGGCAACCCTTTGTTCTCGCGATCCGAAGTGCGAGGAGTGCCCTTTGCAGAAAGGGTGTGTGGGGTATGTGAGTGGGAAGGCGGCTTCACTGCCGATTAAAAGTGGGGAGAGGAAGACAACCGAGCTTTGGCGGGCAGTGGTTTTGATTGAAGCAGAAGGAAAAATCTTGGTGAAAAAGGGAGAGTCGGGGCGTGTGATGGCCGATCTGTATGAATTTCCCTATTTGGAGATGGAGAAAGGGGGGTGGCCACAGAAGAAGATCTGCGCCGAAGTAGTAAAGCGGTGGGGAGTCGACGTGGAGGGAATGGAAAAACTCCCACGGGTCTCCCATACGTTTACTCGGTATAAAGCGAATCTGTATCCGTTTAGGCTGAGGGCGAAAACGGCGAAAGAAGTCGCGGGATATCAATGGCTGCCAAAGGATATATTGGAAGAGCTCCCCTTTTCGTCGGGACATCGGAGGATTCTAGCTCTGTGAAGATACTGCATTTAGAGGCGTCGCCTGGCTGGGGCGGGCAGGAGATACGGATTTTGCGCGAGGCGGAAGGGATGCGTCAGCGGGGGCATGAGGTGGTTTTGGCCGTGATGCGGCGCGGAGCCCTCGTAGCGCGGGCAAAAGAGGCGGGCTTTACCGTCTACGAACTCAATTTCAATAAACCGGCGTGGATTTTTACCCTGCTCCGCTTGTTGTCGATCATTTGGCGGCATAAAATCGATCTCGTCAACACCCACTCTTCGCTCGATGCGTGGATTGGAGGGATTGCCGCTCGCATCGCGGGAAAGGCGATCGTCCGGACGCGCCATTTATCGACGGCGATTAAACGGGGATGGAATAGCCGTTTTGTCTATGGAAAGCTGGCCGATTTTGTCGTCACTACCTGCTCTTCGATCATCCCCATGATCTGCTCCCAATCGGGAAAAAAGCCCGCTGCGTGCCGATCAGTGGCGACAGGGGTAGATCAAGAGAAGATCATAGCTCAGCCAGGTCAGGCGGAAGCGTTTCGCGAGCGATGGGGCATTGAGAAAGAGGATTTTCTGGTTGGGACTGTCTGTTTTATGCGCTCGTGGAAAGGGATCGATGATCTTTTAGCAGCGGCAGATCTATTGCGCTCACATCGGCGGATTAAATGGGTGATTATTGGGGGTGGACATGCCGAGCGACACCATAAAAAGGCAAAAGAGTTGCAGCTAGATGGAGTAGTTGTTTTCACGGGTCATCTCGATCCCCCTTTTCCCGGTTTGCAGGCGCTCGACGCCTTTGCCCTGCTCAGCACGGCGCATGAGGGGGTTTCTCAGGCCATTTTGCAAGCCGCTTACTTGGGTAAACCATTGGTGGCAACAGCCACAGGCGGACTTAGTGAGGTATGTCTCGATCAGGTGACCGGCTTCTTGGTGCACCCTTTCTCCCCCGAACAGGTTGCGCAGGCTGTGCTCAAGCTAAAAAATGCCCCTGCTTTATGTCATGAGTTTGGACAAAATGCGCGCCAGCTCGTGGAAAAAACCTTTACACTGACCCATACTCTCGACGAAATGGAAAAGGTCTACCAGTTGTTGAAAATCAACTGATTTTTTAGGGCGACCTTGGCCGCTTCCCCTAGCCAGTGATAAATAACAGTCTGTGCATTTAGGCCATAGCCAATCGCCCAGTTGTAAATCTGCGGCAGTTCTTGAACGGAGAAGCTCTTTTCTTGGATGATGTGCGATAAAAGATCTTGATCGCCGCGGAAAAGACCGTTTTTTGTGAGAGATTGCGCTGCCCACTCTTGGATCAAAGGAGCTTCTTTTTGAAAAGCGATGACTCCCGAATTGTACACGGGCATCGCCTGATCCTTGGCTAAAGCAACTTGTCGAAACGAAAAAAGAAAATCAAGTGGCCCCACAACTTCACAATCGAGATCGATCCAGACCGATTTCTCAAAGGGGGAAAGCAGACAGGCATGGGGCTTTTTAAACCAGCTTGTGCGCGAATTCCAGAAGTTTTCCCCATAGCGCTTTTCCCACTCTTCGGCTGCGCGCGCATCAACCTCCGTTCTATCTTTCACAAAAACATCGGCGAGTTTTAGGCGAAAATAGGCCCCCCTTTCTCGGCACCAACTCTTCATCGGCTCTGAAAGACCAAAATCGATGAAGGCGACTGGGTAGCTGTTGTGCTGGCGGTAATGATCCCACCACCAAAAAAGGAGCCACTCTTGCGTCTGATCGGAGCCTACGACAACCCCTTTGCTTTGATCCATAGCCTTGATAATGAGGTGTTTTAGTCTAAATGTAAAGTGGCAATACACTCCCCCAAATGATGGGGCA
>CAYWKW010000152.1:0-2330 GCA_964458995.1 uncultured bacterium
CCCCCCAAGCTTTGAAGCCGAAAAGCGGCCAAAATAATCCAAAAACTCGACGAAACGTTAATTCAGAGAGGGTCTCCTAGCGGGCGAGGATCCAGAAAAAGAGAAGAGCGAGAGCCATCTTGGCTCCCAGAAGCATAAAGAGGCGGTGAAAGTGCCGGTCGACAAAGATTTTCACCTTCTCTCCCCAAAGGGCCATGGTGCCCCCAATCAAGGAAAAGCGGATGAGCCGCGCTGTGGCCAAACAAATGGCAAAGGGGAGAATCCCGAGATGAAACACACCAGCGACTAGACTAAGAGCTTTTAGGGGAAAAGGGACAAGGGCGCCAAGAAAGACAGCCCAATTTTCATACTGGTGAAAATGGCTCGCCAGACTGCTAAATGTAGCGGTCGAGATCAAATGAGGAACCACCCAGGCGCCAATCAAATCCCATAAGAAATGGCCCAACAAATATCCAATTAAGCCGCTCAAGGTAGACGCCAAAGTCGCGATCCAGATGTAAAGAAAAATATTCCTTCGCTTCTGCAAACAGAAAAACATCAAGACGGCATCAAGAGGGATAAAAAGAGCTAACTCCAGACCAAAAAGAAGCGCCAGCCATAGAGGCGCTTTGGTGGAAGAAGCTTTTTGAATCGCCCAGTTATATAATTTGGTTGTGCTCTGTTTCACACCCTCAGTATATAGACCAAGCGGTTAAAAAGAAATACTTTGCAAATACTTAATTATAAAAGAGTTGCAATCGATCGATTGACGTTTCCCATTAAATCTTGTAGGGTGGGGCGTGAAAGGAGTTATTTTATGCATACATCGCATCGTGGCCAGCCGAAAGGACTCTATCTTCTTTTTTTTACAGAGCTATGGGAGCGATTCGGCTTTTACATGGTGTCGACCATCCTTGTTCTCTATTTAAGCAAGGGGCTTTCGTATAGCGATCATAACGCCTATCTGCTTTATGGCGCGTTCAGTTCGCTCCTTTATCTGATGCCTGTGGTAGGAGGGTATCTCGCCGATCGATTTATCGGCTTTCGGCAATCGATTCTTTTGGGAGCCGTTCTCTTTATCGTTGGCTATGCCCTGATGTCGATTCCGAATGAAAGAGCCCTTTTTCTCGGATTGAGCGTTGTCATCTTGGGCAATGGATTTTTTAAGCCCAATGTATCGAGCATTGTGGGAGATCTTTATAGCGCTGATGATCCGAGACGAGATGGAGGGTTTACCCTTTTTTACATGGGCATTAACATCGGTGCGCTGATCCCGCCTTTATTTGCTGGGGCTCTGGTCGCCGCCTATACATTTGGTTCGGGATTTTTGGTCGCCTCACTCGGCATGATTGTCTCTTTGCTCACCTTTTTATTTGGGCAAGGCCGCCTAGGAGATGCCGGATTAGTTCCTAGCCACAGCCCCCTCCATAAGAAAGGGGGTTTTAAACTCGGCTTTTACCTAGCCTTGCTGGTCGGCATTTTGGTTGCGATCGGCGTCTTTCACATTCTCCTCTACCATCCGAAAGAGACGAATCTCATTCTTATCGTCGCTTCGTTAGGCATAGTAGCGGCTCTTCTATTTTACTTGTTCAAAGAGATGCCCGAGCAGCGCAACAAGATGATCGCTTGCCTTATTCTCATTGTCATTTCGGTTGGGTTTTGGGCGATTTACAATCAGACGTTTACTTCACTGATGCTTTTTGCCGATCGAAATATGTCAAAAGAGTTTCTCGGATTCACGATCAATGCCGAATTCACCCAGTTCTTCAATCCGTTTTTTATCATCCTCTTTAGTCCCTTTCTCAGCTGGCTCTGGGTTCATCTCGACCGGAAAGGGAAAAACCCCTCTACGCCCCTCAAATTCAGTCTCGGCGTTCTCTTTATGGCTATTGGCTTTCTTGTTCTAGGAGCTGGCGTTACCCTCTTTCAAACCGATGGGCAATCCTCTCCTTGGTGGCTTGTTCTTAGCTATTTGATCCAGACGGTAGGGGAACTTCTCCTCTCTCCCATTGGCCTCGCGATGGTGACTCGGTTAACTCCTAAGCATCTTGTTGGCATGATGATGGGCGTTTGGTTTCTAACGCAATCGGCCGCCTTTGCTATCGGGGGTAGTTTAGCCACCTTTTCCGACGTGCCTACCGAGATCACAGGCGCCGCCTCTTTGGCCATCTACGCTCACGCGTTTTATATCTATGGCTTGATTTCTCTTGTCTTAGCGGCCATTAGTTTTGCCTTGATCCCTTTCTTGCGAAGACTCATCGGCAGTTCGAACGGGCCCATTCTCACGCCCCGCCGGTAAGAAGCTGTCTGCGATCGTTTGATTTGAAAGGCAATTTGATTTTTCGATGATT
>CAYWKW010000153.1:0-2291 GCA_964458995.1 uncultured bacterium
TGGCAAAACAACCTGAGAAAAAACGGCAGGAAGATTTCGGAACCGAATTTGAAGAGAAAGTTCTCTATATTAACCGCTGCTCAAAAGTGGTCAAGGGGGGACGCAAATTCAGTTTCTCCGCCCTGATTCTTGTGGGCGACGGTCAAGGACATGTCGGATATGGTTTTGCAAAAGCAAATGAAGTTTCTGATGCCATCCGCAAAGGATCTGAGTCTGCAAGGAAGAATATCTATACCATTGAAATGGAAGGGTCGACCATTCCGCACGAAGTTTATGTCGAATGGGACGGCGCAAAGATTCTTTTGAAGCCAGCCTCTCCTGGAACAGGCGTTATTGCAGGATCGAAAGTACGGTCTGTGCTAGAACTCGGCGGCGTGAAAGACGTCGTTGCAAAAAACCTCGGATCGAGCAACCCGCTGAACCAAGTAAAAGCGATCTTTAAAGCCCTTCTTCAACTGAAGAACCGCGAAAAGAACCTCGCTGCAAGAAAAGGAGTGCATTCTCATGCATAATCTATCCAATTTGAAAAACACTTCTCGCCCCACAAAGAAGTCACGGCGTATTGGCCGCGGTGTCGGCTCTAAAAGAGGCGGCCACGCAGGTCGCGGCGGAAAAGGGGACAGCCATCGCAATGGATATTGCAAGCGCTACGGATATGAAGGCGGTCAAGTTCCCCTCTATCGTAAACTCCCCATTCGTGGATTTACTCGTGGTACATTTGTTAAACCGACAACTGCTATTGCGCTAGAGACCATCGAAGCCAATTTCAAGGATGGAGAGAAAGTGAATCTGGCCACACTGCGCGAAAAAGGGCTAGTACCCAGACGCGTACCTGGCGGGATCAAAATCCTCTCCAACGGCGAGCTGAAAAAGAAAGTGAAGATTGAAGCTCGACACTTTTCTGAAGCAGCAGAGCAGAAGTTAAAAGATCAAGGCATTTCTTTTACAAAGGTTTAAACCATGATCGAAGCGATTCAGCGCATCTTTGGTATACCCGAATTGAGAGTAAAAATACTCTATACATTGCTCCTACTTTGCGTTTGCCGCATTGGGGCATATATTCCCGTACCTGGTGTGAACGCTGATGCCGCGATCAGCCTATTTAAGTTTGCAACTGGAGGGGGGCAAAACCTCTTCCAGCTTGTCGATATTTTTTCGGGCGGCGCCTTTGCCAAAATGACCGTTCTGGCTTTGGGAGTGATGCCCTACATCACCGCATCGATCATCATGCAGCTGCTCATCGCCCTCGTCCCCTCTATGCAAAGGGAAATTAGAGAAGCTCCCGATCAGGGACGGCGTAAATTATCCAAGTGGACCCGTTTAGCGACCCTCGTCTTCTCCCTTTTCCAAGCGGGACTCTTTGCCAAATTTGTCATGAAAGTCAACCTGCAGAGCCCAGGCATTGTTGTGCCTGAGATCGCCGATGTACAACTCTTTGGTATGCCCTGGCTTTTCTACCTCACCGTCATGATTACCATGACCTCTGGAACGCTCTTCCTCATGTGGGTAGGCGAGCAGATCAGCGAAAAGGGGATTGGCAATGGCATCAGCTTGATCATCGCCATTGGGATCCTCGCTTCCTTCCCCAGCACCATCGGTTCGATCATCAATCAACTCAACTTGGAATCGCAAGAAGCAGGACAGCTCACTTTCCCCATGTTGATCGTCCTCTGCGCCCTTTTCATTTTCATCACTGTGGGAACCATTTTAGTGATCCAAGGACAGAGACGGATCCCCCTTCAATACGCCCGGCGTATTGTAGGACGCCATGAAGTGCAAGGAGGAAACTCCCACATTCCGCTAAAAGTAAACTACGCCGGTGTGATCCCTGTGATCTTCGCCTCATCGCTCCTCATGTTTCCCGGGACCATAGGTCAATTTTTAGGCCGGGGCACATGGCTTGGCCAACTTACAAGTTATATTTCACCAGGCACGTGGGTATACATGATAATTTATGTTTTGCTGATTCTGGCTTTTACTTACTTCTGGACAGCGACCCAATTCAAACCTGAGCAGATCGCATCCGATATGAAGAAGAACGGAGCCTTCATTCCAGGCATTCGGCAAGGCAAGCCAACGCAAGACTATTTAGAGGCCACCATGAGCCGCATTACGCTGGCTGGAGCCGTTTTCCTCGCCATCATCGCCATTTTGCCTTCGCTAGTAGGCCGGATGATGGGGGTGGATGCAAATATTAGCCAATTTTTTGGCGGAACTTCACTTTTGATCTTAGTAGGAGTTATTTTAGACACGACGAAACAGATTGAGTCTCACCTACTTATGAAGAGATA
>CAYWKW010000154.1:0-2232 GCA_964458995.1 uncultured bacterium
TCGCGCATGCGAGCCGTCATCCTTAGCCTCGCAGAGCGAGGCGTTATCCTGTTACTTTCCTTTGGCCCGCGAACCATCCTGTTACTTTTTCATGCCCATCCTGTTTTTGATTTGATGCGTCAGCCACATAACACCGGGGAATCCGTTCGTTGAATAGGCAGAGAACTTCATAGGGAATCGTATCGCACAATTGAGCCATCTCCATGAGTGTAATCTCTTCGCGCCCTTGTTTGCCAATGAGAACTACCTCATCGCCTACATAAACTTCATCTTGGCCAATATCGACCATAAACTGATCCATGCAAATAGCGCCCGCAATGCGATACTTTTTCCCCCGAATGAGGACTGAACCGCGGTTCGAAAGGGCCCGACGGTAGCCATCGCCATAACCAATGGGGATGGTGACTATGCGAGTCTGCTTTTGAGTTTGATAGGTGTGGCCATAACTGATGCCGGTATTGGGGGGGACCACCTTAAAGTAGGAGACCCTCGATTTGAGCGAGAAACAGGGGACCAGGCCAGGAAGGGAGCCGTAGCCAAAAGCGGCAAGGCCTGGGCGAACCATGTCCATGTGGGATTGCGGGTAGTGGATGACGCCGCCCGAATTGGCCATGTGGGCCGTGAAGGGGCGTTGCAGATGGTTGATGAGCTCTTGAAATTCGGCGATTTGCTTGAGGGCAAACGGGTCGTTGGGCTGGTCGGCTGTGGCCAGATGGGAATAGACGCCCGCAATTTCGAAATGGGGTTGTGATTTGATGTGTTTGAACAACTCGATGGCCGTCGCGCATCTCACTCCAGTTCTCTGCATGCCAGTCTCCACTTCCAGATGGACGCGACATTTTTTTTTGAGTTTTTTAGAGACAAGATCGGCTTTAAATTGGGAGCTGATGGCAAATTCCAATTCGTAGCGGATGAGATCATCGACCTGATCTTCATGAAAGGCTCCCAGCACCAAAATCGGAATAGCGATGCCCGCTTTTCGTAACTGAATCCCCTCCTGCAAGCAAGAAACACCAAGGCAATCGACGTGGGACAAGGCCGCCTTGGCCATCCCCACAAGGCCGTGGCCATAGGCATTGGCCTTCACGAGCAGGCAAAACCGGGCTTGGCCGATCTGATTGCGAATCACTTTCAAATTTTGACGAAATTGATTCAAATCAATTTCAATCCACGTGGGATGGGACCCTCTTTCCATATTTTTATTGTACCAAATTCTCCGCTTGACCGCAGCCGAAATTGTCGATATCCTCTCCTCCATGGCAGAAAAGACCGAAAAGGCGACGCCAAAGAAGTTAAAAGACGCGCGCAAAAAGGGGCAGGTCGCTAAAGCACAAGACTTGCCTGCAGCAATGACCTTCATTGTCTCTATTACCGGAACGCTCGCTTCTCTCAGCTACCTCTTTGAAAGTATTGCTGGGTTCATGGTCCAGATCTTTCGTGAGGTGGCTAACAGCGGCCATAGCTTAGAGGCAAAAACCCCCGCCTATTTTACCATGGCCATACACCTCATCTTAAATGCGAGCTTGCCCATCATGATCATCGTCTGTTTTACAGGCGTGCTCGTGAGCTTTTTGGTCAACGGCCCCGTCTTTTCGATGGAGGCGATGAAATTCGATCTCAAAAAACTCAACCCTGTAGAAGGGATCAAGAATAAATTTAAACTTAAAGTCCTCGTTGAACTTTTAAAATCGATCGCCAAAATTACGGGGGCTGCCATCATCATTTATATCGTCATTTGGAATAGCCTTCCCCAAATTATCTCTACGGTTTTATTGCCTGTTGCAGCAAGCGCCGGCGTTGTGCATGACTTTTTATTCGCAGCTGCTTTGCGAGTGGGGATTTTCTTTCTCCTTGTCGGGCTTTTCGACCTTGCCTTCCAAAAGAAGAACTTTGCCAGCGAGATGAAGATGGAAAAGTTCGAGGTAAAGCAAGAGTATAAGGACACCGAGGGCGATCCGATGATCAAAGGAAAACGGCGCGAGCTGTTCCGCGAAATCGCCTATCAAGAGGGGCCGCGCGCGGCCCGAAGAGCCCGCGCCATCATTACAAATCCAACCCACATTGCCGTGGCCTTAAAATACAATCCTCCTGAAGAAGTAGCCCCCATTATTTTAGTCATGGGAGCCGGTGTTACTGCCGAGGCCATTATAAAAATAGGTGTCGAAAACAATATCCCGATCATGCGAAATGTAGATTTAGCAAGAGAGCTATACAGTAAAGGGAAAATTTCCG
>CAYWKW010000155.1:0-2194 GCA_964458995.1 uncultured bacterium
GCAGCAAGGGCCGTTTCGGCCCTGCGAGAGGGGGTCCCACTCCGAGCATTGCCTCGATGCGAGGAAAGAAACGCCAACTGCTTGGCGTTTCGTGTTGGGACGAGAATTTCGAGCGGTTGAACCCGCGAGGAATCGCCGCCCCGGTAGCAAGGGCCGTTTCGGCCCTGCGAGAGGGGGTCCCACTCCGAGCAATTGATTATCAAACACTTATGTTCAATATTTGATGCCTGGTTGACCCAAGCCGTATGTTCTGGCACATTTTTGACACACTTCGTCAAAAAACTAGTAAAATCGAGATTGAATGAGTAGAAAAGAGCATACGATTGTTTTGCCAAGTCAGATTCAGATTTGCTACGAAACATTTGGCAAAGCAGGGAATCCTCCTGTTTTATTGAACATGGGCAATAGTTGTGATGCAGTAATGTGGCCAGATCAGTTCTGTCAGTCATTGGCAGCACAAGGACTATTCGTGATTCGCTTCGATCAACGCGATACAGGCCTTTCTACGTGGGTTGATTTCTCAGAAGCGCCATATACCTTAATGGACATGGCTCAAGATATTGTAGAGTTGCTCGACGCATTGAAGATTGAGAAGGCGCACATAGTTGGATATTCAACAGGTGGGTTTATTGCCCAATTGCTAACCATCCATTTCCCTAAAAGGGTACTTTCCTTAGTTCTTATGATGACATCCACGGATCTAACGATCAAGAACGATGCTTTTCGTGGGCTGGATATGAGTAAAGCGAAATTGCCGCCACCAAAACCTGAATTTATTAAAGGGATTTTTGCATTGCATGCTCAACCTCAAACAAATTTAGGCGAAAAAGTCTCTTTTCTTGTGGAGAGTTTCAGGCTGGCAAATGGTCCGAAAGCTGACTTTGATCTAGGCTTTTTTTCAGAGTTGTTTGAGAGGTCTCTAAAACGGGTCAATGGGAAATTGAGAAAAGGGGGCCATGAAAGCAATCATGCTTTGGCTGCCTCTGCAACTCCGGTGATCCGGGATACGGACTTTGAGAAGATTGCTGTGCCTACACTGATAATTGCTGGAAGTGAAGATCCTATTTTCCCTCCTGATCATAGCAAAGCTATTGCTAAGGCGATTAAGAGGTCCCGGCTACTGTTAATCGAAGAGATGGGACACGTATTGAATCCTGAGTTCTTTGCTCAAACAGTAACAGCTATGGCAGATGCTATACTTTCTTCAGATGTGTAAACTCATGCAAAGGATAATCACTCAGAGGAAGTGATTTTTGGAATCAATCCTATTGCATCTTGATCCTCTAGCCTTAGCACAGGTTCCTGCTTTTTTAGACGTTTTTCAACGTTTTTGATAGGCTCGGCCGGTGGAATATTTTCGGGCATAGCGACACCAATTTTGGCAATAGCAGCCCGAACCTCCCTTCCTACCATCTCGTGAGCCTCCATGGCGTCTCTTTGATTCTTGATTTTTTCCAATTTGAGTTTCTCACGTGTATGAGTCATTCGGAACTGATTGGCGGCAAGTTCAGTGGTATTCATCCGATCCATAAGCTGCTCTTTTGGGTTAATTCCCTTACGGGCCTTGATGGCGTCAACTCCTAGCCCTCCGTAAAGACCTTTGTATCCGGCATCGTGAAAAACACCAAACATTTTATTCTGCACGCCTGCATCTCGAGCAGCTCCAGAAAGGGCTTTGAATTCAACAGATGCCTGTTTTCTCAGTTCTAAGCGCTCAAGATCCGCAATCATTTCATCGGAAAGTTCTTGTCGCCGAGTCTGAATGGCAAAATATTTTTGAGCCTGTGCGATTTCAGGCTTTCTCGGATCGCCGTTTTGGGCAATGAGGTAACAGGCAAAGCGGGAGAGATGATAGTCGTTTACCTCTCTTTCTGTTTGACTGCCAATTCCGACCATTTTACCGGCTCCGGTAAAATGGTTTTGAGGATTATTGCCAGACTGTTTGCATGATTCCATCGCTTTTTTGATTGCTGGTTCAAATCGTTGCCACTTTGAATAGCCTAGGCATGCCTGAAGATCTCTGGCGCTCCAATATTCTATTCCATACTGGTTGAGCTTTTTGAGTGATTCAAAAGATAGGGTGGTTGGCGTGAGGTGTTTGTTACTTGAATCTTCCATTTGGAACTTCCATACAAGGATTTTTTAGAAGGACAAGCATAGACCAGCCCAAAATATTTCTCAACGACACTGCTTT
>CAYWKW010000156.1:0-2091 GCA_964458995.1 uncultured bacterium
CATATTTTTCGAAAAAAGGTTTTGCAGTGATGCTGACTTCGGCAAAGATACGATGGATGTGACTCTTTTTAGCTCTGGTAAGAATTTCTTTCATTAGGGAGGAACCTACGCCCTTACCAATCCATTCATGATGGCAGTAAAAACAATCGATATGTCCGTTCGGTTCGAATTCAGCAAAGCCGATGACTTTATCTCCGATAATAGCGACGATGGGTTTGGTTCTTGCAAATTTTTTCGCCCAATCTTCCGTTCCTGCGCTAGACTTAAATCCTGATGGTGGAGCCCATGCATCTACTTGTTCTTGGGTGTAATCTTTAATGTTTACTCGATGGATAGTATTGAAATAGATGCTTGCGAGCTCTTGTGCATCTTCTGGAAGATAATCTCTAACGGATATCATATATTCATAATCCCCTTTGTAGATTGGTGCGGCGTACGGTTGTTGTGTTACTTCAATCATAGCCCTCTATCTTCAAGCTCTTCCTCAATTTGTTCGATGCTTGGCAAAGAACTTTTCAGTTCATCGGGAAGGGATTCTATGATCTTCGTTTCATACTGTGATATCCCTATGGGTTTGTTGATATCTCTCAGGGCATATTCTGCTACCACTTTATTTTTGCTCTTGCAAAGAAGGAGTCCGATGCTTGGTTTGTCGTCGGGGTGCTTCATCAGGTCGTCCACGGCGGATAGGTAGAAGTTCATTTTCCCTGCGAATTCTGGTTTGAAATCAGTTGCCTTCAGTTCTACCACGACAAAGCAGCGAAGCTTGTAGTGATAAAATAGGAGATCGATGTAAAAATCTTGGTCTCCTATGGTGAGCAAAACTTGCCTGCCTATGAAGGAGAAGCCTGCACCCAACTCAAGTAGGAATTTTTGAATATGGTCCAAAAGACCAGATTCTAGTTCATGTTCATCGTGCTTGTCTCGGAGGGTTAAAAAATCGAAGCAATATGGGTCTTTTAAAGCCTGATGGGCTAGATCCGATTCTGAAGGAGGGAGGGTATTTTTGAAATTGGTGATGGATTTGCCTTCCCTTTGGTAAAGACTGCTATCCAGCCAGTGCCACAGTACATTTCTGCTCCAACCATGCTCGACCGTTTTATTGGCATACCAAAAACGTTCTTCAATAGACGTAAGCTTTTGAAGGAGAAGGATGTTGTGGCCCCATGGAATTTGGCCAACAGGCTGTTGGCTAATTGTAAAATCGGGGTATGCTTTTGCGAATTGAACCATGTATTTAACATTGGTTAGAGAGAAACCTTTCATGTCTGGAAAGGCTGATCTAAGGTCTTTTGCAAGGGTTTCGACTGTTTTTGAACCCCAATTACCGAGCTCTTGTTTTTGAAGGATTTTTGAGCCTATTTCCCAGTAGAGGGTGAGGAGCTCTCGATTTACAGCAAGCGCGGCTTTCACTTGGGATGAAAGGATTCTCTCCTTAATTTCTTTCAAAAAGATTTTGTATTCTTTTGCGATCACGTCTTTGGTTTGTTCGGCAGTCTCAAGCATTTGTCACTCATCCTTTACAAGACAGAAGTCGATATGTGACCTATTTTCTCTCTGGGTCACAGCTGTCACAAGTGTCACAGCATCATGTCATGAGGATTTGAAAAGTGAAATGTTTTTAAGCTAGTTTCGTCTAGTCTAGTGCGTAAAATTTGCGTAAATGGGGCGGTTTTGCGTAAGTTTTTGAGGTCGGAATTTTGTGATAATTTGTCTATGAAAAAGGCTCGGAAAAATCCGAGCCTTTGGTGTTTGGAGGTGGAGAGAATCGAACTCTCGTCCTTAGCAAACTCTACAAAGATGACTACATGCTTAGTACCTTAAAATAATCTGGCCTTGCCGAAAGGTTCGTCGCTTGGGGCCAAATGAGCCTTCTCTATCTCGAACTTCCACCTAGATAGCCCTAGAATGTCGGAAGCTCACTTCAGGATGTATGACGGTAGAAATCTGAAACTCCTGATCAGATCTCAGCCTACCGGGTTACTTAAACTGTTAAGTCTTAAGCAGCCTGCAATTCAAGAGAATTGTCGTTTGTTTTTTAATCGGATTTTTTAAGAGGCCAACCGATCATCCTCTACATGCCACCTATGC
>CAYWKW010000157.1:0-2061 GCA_964458995.1 uncultured bacterium
GCGGAGAATTTGGCTGTCAAGTATGGGGGCCATTGACCGTTTGGGTCGATGGGGGCTATTTCCAAAAAACGGGACAAGCGATTGGGGGATTTGAAAAAACGCACATCATGCTAGCCACATTGACTTTGGGGCTAAAGCTGATCCATTCTTTCAACGACTTTTTCGCCGTTTATGCGGGAGCAGGACCGCGGCTTTTCATGATGAAGTTGCACAATGAATCGTTCTTTGTTCGCGGCGAGGACAATCAGCTGGGGATAGGAGGCGGTTTCGACGGGGGCTTTTGGGTCTTTCCTTTCGCTAGAAAAACCAATTATTTGCGCAATCTCTACATCAACGTGCTAGCCGACTATTCGTTGAAAAACCTCGAGATAGAGGCAGACGAAATCAGCAGCGAAGATTCCGATGTCGATGTTTCTAGCTTCACACTGGGCGCCGGACTCGGCATCAAGTTTTAACCCGGAACTAGTACTCCAACTTAGTTTACAACGATGGTCATGGGTCCGCTTTCGTGGCCGTGAACATCGACGGAGGTGATGAGATAAGTCACCTTTTTTCCCCGTTCTCTCTGGTGATCTTCGTAGTGAGGCGTGGAAGATGTTCCAATCAGAGAGGAGAGATTGCCCCGATAGATGTTGAAATAGGCAACGCCGCCGGGAGAGGTCCAGTCGAGAATGTTGATCAGGTCCGTATGGGCAGGAAAACGGTGGGAAATTTGATATCCCTTTCCAACTCCCAGGAAAAGACTTTTCTCATCCACGAGAGGAGGCAAAGGACCTGCGATAGCCAACCCTGTGCCGGGAACCGATTTAATGTGGGGCGTATTCATTCCACTCGGATCCTCTGGCCAAACAGCAATAATGTTACCGGCGAGATTCAAGGCTATGCCCATGTCGCAATTCGGAGAGAGTCTGCCCGCTTGATCGCTCTTGGAAGAGAGGGTGCGAATAAAAGACCAAGTTCCCAATGAATAGCCAGCCCCTTGAATGACCGTTTTTTCTCCATTGAACTCTTTCCAAATCACCACTCCATCGCCAATCGCGTTGATCGATAAAAGAGGAAATCCCGTGCCAGCTACCTCTGCAGGACTAGGGGCCGAAATATCGACAGGCAAAGACCAATTGGAATCGTCCGCAACCCAGCTTGCTCCCGAAACGAATTTGTGCATAAAGCCCGCATCAAATCGCTCGAAGACGACAACGGCATTTCCTTTTTCATCAAGACCCACGCAAGGATGCTGAGCAGCAAAATGAAAGTCAGACACATTCATAAAAAAATCGGAGAGAACTCCCCGAGCGAGCGATTTTGATTGAATCAGACCATCTTGATTCCAAACAATCATCCCGTTGCCCGCCCCATCGATGCCGACAGAGGGCTCTTTGCCCGGCCCGACAAAAAGAGGAACCATCCAAGAACCATCCGTGTAAAAGGCTCCATGCACCCCTTTGCCTTCCTCTTCCCAAACAGCAATCCCCTCTCCTTGCGCATTGAAAGCCATAGGATTAGAGCACGTGAGGCGGACATCTACCGACGGATCGGAAAGGGCGCCGAAAAGAACCCAAGAAGCGTCGAGGAGTTTTTTGGCTGAGTGGATATGGGTGTGCCCTCCATAGTATTCCTGCCAGAGAACGACAGCTTGACCCGATGAGTCCATCGCAATGTGCGGCAATGTCTGCGCATAGGCCGATTCGGCCACAGAAAAAGGAGGTGTGCCCAATGGAGGGGTCCAAACACCATCTGCACTTAATGTACGGTAAAAGATTTGGGTGGGAAAGCCCTCTTCCCAAACTAGAATTGCATTTCCTTTTCCGTCCATCGCCACTGAGGCATTTGAGGCGTTCCCTCCCCCTGAAACTCTAAGAGCTCCCGTCCAAACGCGGGAAGCGTGGTGATAAGAGGCCGCCCAAATGTCTTCCGTGGCGCTCATGCCCGCAGTGCGCCCCCAGGCAGCGACCGCATTGCCGAAAGGATCGATAGCCACGGTGGGATTTACATCGCTATCGCCCGCAGGGGGATTGCTATCCAAGCTGATCGCAGGAATGCCCCAGGTTAAGTGAAAAGCGG
>CAYWKW010000158.1:0-1974 GCA_964458995.1 uncultured bacterium
TCTTGGCGTTGCGGTTGGCGGGGTTCTTGATGTGCTGTGCTTCATCGAGGATCGCATAGGAAAAGGGCGTCTGGCTATAAATTTCGATATCTTTTTGTAGAAGCGTGTACGAAGTGATAATCACATCGTATTCGTTCAATCTCGCCAGTAATTTTTTTCTCTGATTGGGAATCCCGTCGACCACGACTGCCCGCAATTTCGGATTGAAGCGGTGCAGCTCTTCTTTCCAATTATAAAGAAGCGAAGTGGGGCAGACGATGAGGGAGCGGGCTTCTTTGTTTTTGTTGTGATTTTGCGTGATCGCGGCAATGGCCTGAACGGTCTTTCCCAATCCCATGTCGTCGGCCAAAATTCCGTTGAGGTACATGAGGCGGAGCCGTTCGAGCCAGTGAACCCCTTCGGTTTGGTAGGGGCGTAGGTCGGCCTTGACGTCTTTCGGCAGAGGCGATGGGGTGATCTTTGTTTGGCCGAGCATTTGGCTCCGAATCTCGAGCAGCTTGTCCGACATCGTGAAATCGACGGGGAGTCCATCGAACGCCTTTGGATCGATGGTCGCCAAGTTCCAAAGCGGTTTTTGTTCTTTATGGTCATCGAGTTTTTTGATGCCGAGTTCATCGAATAATTGGACGATTTTGGCGATTCGCTCCAAGTCCAAAACCAAAATTTTCGAAAAGCGCGAGGTGGCCTCTTTGGCTTTTTTCGCATCGAGTTCCAGATAGGACCTTTTCGCCGCCAAGCATTCCCAAAGCAGCTCTAATTTTACGCCGCGCAGCGCTCCATTTACCTTCAAATCGATGTCGTAGTAACCGACCGTGCCGCTCGCATCGAGTTTTAATTTAAAGGTCGTTTCATCATAGATAAATTGATCCAACAAGTTTTGTGGGCATTCAAAGTGGACCCGGTGTTGATTGCGCGGGATTACGCCCGTCATAAACTCGACGATCTTTTTCTCTGTCTTAGCGGAATAGGCTCCTGTCTGCGGATTGAAGACGAAATCTTGGAACAGCTCTTCGACGATCTGCCTCTCTTCGACCAAGTTTCTCGCCAATATCCCCTCTTCGGTGACGAAGGTCTTGATGTGATCGTAGGTCAGTTTCGAAACGAGCGAAGAGACCTCTTGTCCGTCATACGAGAACGAGAGCATCGCATCCAGTTCTCCGTCCAAATAAGTTAGCTCGCAGCGCGCTCCCAGCTTACCGGCAAAGGGCAGCGTGACGAATTTTTCAATAATCGCTTCATTCGCCACCTCGGCAAACCGCTTTAATTCGGGCAGCGCATTTTCGACAAACGTCCCGAACAGCGGCTCAGGCACCGTCATATCGCGAATCGCGCTCAAATTGACCAAGTGAGTTCTTTTAATATGCGGCGGGAACCGATAATAGGTATCTTGGTTGATCATCCCTGGCTGGGCGCACTCGAACAGAATGGCATCTTCAATATTTAGGCTGTTTTCTCCGACCACCAGCTTCGGTTTGAACAAGATCTTGGCCGCGGGCGGCTCGATATACTCTAAATGGAAGCGGAGGAGTGCAGGATGGGGCGCATATCTAAGCGGGGTCTCCAGCGTTCCCAGATACAAGCAAGGCAAGGCGGGCATTTCTTCATCGAGATTTTTAAAGCCTCGGGGTCCTGCCTGGCTCATGGCGATTTCATGCGTCCTGGCCAATAGCAGGCCAAATACCTCGGGATCGAGTTGAGCGATTCTGCCGGCCCGTTCATTCTGGGTGTTTTCCAAGATTCGGGCGTGGTCCATGACGATCTGCAAGATAGAAGCGCCCAGTTGATCGAAGCTTTTCAGCGAGAAAAAGAGTCTTCTTCCGCCCACGAACAGCGGCTCTTCATATCGGACCGCATCGATAAATCCCTTTAATTGGGAGATTTGCAGCGGCTTCGAGCGGAACGGCAATCTCAGCGCCAGTTGGAATTCGATTTTCCCTTTTTTATCTCCTTGGAACGACTGCGGATTAAAAATGA
>CAYWKW010000159.1:0-1867 GCA_964458995.1 uncultured bacterium
TTAAATTGGAGATTGGCTTCATGCCGACATTTAACCAACTCGTGAAAACAGGGCGCTCACCCAAGGTCAAACGCCGTAAGTCTCCCGCTCTGCAGCAATGCCCCCAAAGAAGGGGTGTGTGCCTCCAGGTCAAGACAAAAACCCCGAAGAAGCCTAACTCAGCGTTGAGAAAGGTGGCTTGGGTCAAGTTGTCCAACGGCCAGGAGATCATCGCTTATATCCCAGGCGAAGGACATAACCTCCAGGAACACAGCATCGTGCTGGTCCGCGGCGGCAGGGTCAAAGACCTTCCCGGCGTTCGCTACCACATTGTCCGTGGCGCCCTCGACTGCGCAGCGGTCAAAGACCGAAAAAAATCTCGCTCCAAGTATGGCGCGAAAAAACCGAAGTAATTCCAGGAGACTGTAGTCAGTTTCCTAGCCCTCGGCTTGTACTGGAATCCAGTATAAACCCAGGCGCAGGGGGAAATCCTCCGGGTGAATGTAGAAATTAGAAGGAAGTAACCATGTCAAGAAGACGTCGCGCCACCAAGCGCCAGACCCAGCCAGATCCGATTTACCAAAGCGTCACTCTGGCCAAGTTCATCAATAAACTGATGTACGGCGGGAAAAAAGCGGTAGCTCGGAGTATTGTCTACCGCGCTCTCGAGAAATTCGCCGAAAAGGTGAAGACCGACAACCCTATCGACGCCTTTGAACAAGCCATCGAGAATTCGAAGCCGGCTCTCGAGGTAAAAACCCGCCGAATCGGGGGAGCCAACTACCAAGTGCCTGTCGAAATCCCCAACGACCGTAGAACCGCTATGGCGATGCAGTGGATTATCCTGAATTCCCGCCAAAAGCCGGGTAGAGCTATGGAAGAGGCCCTCGCTAGCGAATTGATCGACTGCTATAACAACCAGGGTTCGACGATCAAGAAAAAAGACGATACACACCGAATGGCCGAAGCGAACAAAGCCTTTGCCCACTATAAATGGTAGGACACAAACATGGGCAATAGACCAGAAACCGATCAATTAGAAAATGTCCGCAATATTGGGATCATGGCCCACATCGACGCGGGCAAAACGACGACGACCGAGCGGATTTTATTCTATTCGGGCCGCCTCCACCGCATCGGCGAGGTGCACGACGGGTCCACCACGATGGACTTCATGGAGCAAGAGCGGGAACGGGGCATCACCATCACCTCCGCGGCGACCACAGTCTATTGGAAGTCGTGCAAGATCAACATCATCGACACCCCCGGCCACGTCGACTTCACGATCGAAGTGGAGCGCTCCCTGCGAGTCCTCGACGGCGCCGTTGCCGTTTTCGACGCAGTCGCCGGCGTACAGCCCCAATCTGAGACGGTCTGGAGACAGGCCGAGCGCTATGGCGTGCCTCGGATCGCCTTCATCAATAAAATGGATCGAACAGGCGCCGACTTCTTCAATGCCGTCAAGACGATGCGCGAGAAGCTCCACGCCAACGCGATCCCCGTCCACTGCCCCATTGGAGCCGAATCGGGCTTCAAAGGAATGGTCGACCTCGTTTCGATGAAAGCCTATCTGTTCCACGACGAAACAATGGGCGCTAAGTACGACGTTGAGCCCATTCCAGCCGATCTGCTCGAGCAGTGCAAAACAATGCGCACCGAGCTCCTCGAAGAGCTGGCGACAATTGACGACAGCAACGAAGACTTCATGATGAAGGTTCTCGAAACTCCCGATGAGATCCCCGAAGAGGAGATCCATGCAGTGATCCGCAAAGGGGTCATCTCCAACAAGTTCAACCCTGTCCTCTGCGGAACCGCCTTTAAAAACAAAGGTGTACAGCAGATCCTCGACGCGGTGGTCCGTTGGATGCCCTCTCCGCTCGACCGCGGC
>CAYWKW010000160.1:0-1860 GCA_964458995.1 uncultured bacterium
AAGCGCTCCAGATCACCGGCCCCTTCAACATCCAATTCATCGCCAAAGACAACGCGATTCAAGTGATCGAGTGCAATGTGCGCGCCTCCCGTTCGTTTCCGTTCGTCTCCAAAGTAACGCGCCACAACCTCATTGAGATGACCGCCGAAATTCTTTTGCATAAATACAAGCCCCGCTCCTTCGAAACACTCGAACTCGATTACGTCGGCGTAAAAACGCCCCAATTCTCCTATAAGCGGCTCAAAGGAGCCGATCCAGTCGCCCATGTCGAGATGGCCTCCACCGGCGAAGTAGCCTATCTCGGCGACACCTATCTCGAAGCTCTACTTGCCTCCTGGGTGGCCACGGAACAGAAAGTGAGTGGAAAAAGATTATTCGTCAGCGCGGGAGGCGATTATCGGATTAAGTTTCTCGAACCTTTGCGTCATTTGGAAGCGCAAGGATGGGATCTCTACGCCACGGAAGGGACCTCAGAATTTCTCGCTAAACACGGCGTCCATTCTACCTTGCTCTATAAAGTGGGCGAACCGCACGAACCCAACGTCTCTACCTTTCTCGCCCAGCGCAAAGTCGATCTCATTATCAATATCCCCCGCGGCGCCTCGGAGAAAGATGGAGCCGGCTACAAAATCCGCCGCCTCGCCATCGATCACCACATCCCCCTCATCACCAACTTGCAGCTCGCGCAAGTTTTTCTTCAGTGTCTTGCTGAAATCGACCTGGCCGAAGTGCCTGTCCGCTCTCTTCGGGAGATCACCGCCCCATGAAAAATCTCTTCTTAAAACGAGCTGTTCGATTGGCCCGCTGCTTTCTTCCGCGCCACAAAAACACCCATCTAGTCCTCGTCGTCGCCACCACCGCTCTCGGCGACACCCTGTGGGCCACTCCCGCCATCGAGACCTTACGCCGCTCCTTTCCCCACATTCATCTATCCGTCCTCACCAGCCCCATTGGTCTTGAAGTTCTGAAGAACAATCCCCACATCGACCAACTTTTTCTCCTCAAAGAGCCCCTTTCGCGCCACTTTTTCTCCCTCTGGAAAACTCTCTACAAACAGCGCTTTGACACCGTCCTCCTCTTTCACGCCTCGCAGCGACTCACTCTGCCCCTCTGTGCCCTCCTGGGCGCCACCCGCCTCATCGGCACTGCCGGCATCAACAAAGGGCTCGACGTCCTCCTCACCGACCCTCTCCCCAACCACGCGCAGCATGAAATCGTCCGGCGCCTCCAGATCGTCGAGCGCTACGGAGCCTCGAATCCCATCCAAACTCTTTCCTTTTTCCTCCGCCCCGAAGAGCACCTCCCTCCCCGCGAAAGCGGCCCCTGGATCGCGATCCACCCCGGCTCCAAAGACCCCTTTAAGCGGTGGCCCGCCGCTCGTTTCGCCGAGCTGGGGCGACGCCTGAAAGAGAGTCGCTCTTGTCATATTCTGATTACGGGAAATGCTGAAGAGAAAAAATTGATGGAAGAAGTCGCCGCTCAGATCCCCGGCGCTCAGCTCTATGAGACGAATACCTCGCTCAGGTCCTTTGCCGCCCTGCTCAACCAGATGGACCTACTCATTTCCAACGACACCGGCCCTGTCCATCTCGCCTGCGCCCTCAATCGGCCCGTCGTCGCTCTCTACGCTTCAACCGAGCCTGCCCTTTGCGGCCCTCACCAGGCCCCCGGCGCCTTGGCCATCGCCCGCCGTCCCACTTGCGATCCCTGCCTAAAAAGAAAATGCCGCCAGCCCTTCTGCTTTCTCCAAATTGGAGTCGACGAAGTTCTGGCGGCTGCGCACAGACTACTTAGAAACTGTCTGTGATCTTTTTAATTTGCCTTGCAATTCCTTTTTCGCGCTTTTTAATTTTTCGAACT
>CAYWKW010000161.1:0-1795 GCA_964458995.1 uncultured bacterium
TATTAGCTATCGCTGTATCCAGCTGCGCCTGCTGCGGCAAAGAAGATGGCGACTTTGACCCATATCCAGGTGGCAAACACACACAGAAAAACACCCCAAAGTCATAAATAAGAATCAGAATTAAGAAATATCAGAAAGTACAGACAGTCGGGGTGTTCCGCCCCTTGGCTCCGCCAAGGAACTGGCTCCACCCCAGCTGCCCAGGTGGCCGTACCTCGGCTTCATAGATCACTCGTCCTTCAGACTTCGTTACCGCGTGCTCGGCCTCGCCGTGCGGAGCACTGCTCTTCGGGCCTGCGCTGCGGTTCTATTTTGCCGATGCCAGCCTCGGGCTGCACCGCGAGCCCCGGCGTCGCCGGGGACCCCCTCGCATTGCAGGATAACGGCGGAGTTCCTCCGCCTAAAAACCGCTTCGCGTCCCTCCTCACTTCTGCATTTTGCGTTTGTACAGTTTGCAGCTTAAGATCTGAATGCAGAAAATAGGGAGGGGCCTAATGATTCACCATTGAGGAGCCTTGCGATTCGCTTCCCCCCAGCAATCGCATGAACAATGCCTATACCATTGCATCCTAGATTGTACCAAAGATGAGAGTTTTCGCTATCCTGGCCCACCCAACGAAGACCGTTTTTGGTGTAACCCTGGATGCCGAACCATTCGTAGCTAAAAGAGGGATTTAAACCGTACGTTTTTTGGGAGAATTGACTGAGTTTCGTAAGGCTTTGCTCCCATTCATTTCGATCAAGAGCAGGATCTGTGTAGTCTGGCCCAGCTATTACCGTGAGAGAATCGCAATTTGTTACATGCCAATAAGGGACTGACGGGTCGGCGAGGGTGACGAATGCCGCTGAGTAACCCTCAGGTAATGAAGTGTGGGCAGCGGCTAGATAGGCCACTCGCGGAGTCACTTTTTTGCTATAGCCATTTGTACATAAAACCAGATCGTCAGCAATGATTTTACCCGAAGAATGATGCAAAGTATTCTTGTCGATGTGGGTGATTTCGGTCTGCTCATATGCTTCAAACCGATTGGGAAAATGATGCTTGAGATGCTCCAGAAGACGTTGGCAAAACAAATAGGTATTCGTTCGCGCTCTATCAACTGTGTCATAGAGAAGCCCGATATAAGAACGGTCGATCGTTTGGAGTTTTTCTAAAATGATTTTTCGAGGAACACGATGAACCCCTTCACCTACCACCCCAATTTCTTCAGAGATGAAAAATTCCCAATGCTTTCGACCCATCTTTCGAAAAATAGCACCGTTTAACAACGAACTTTGTAATGTTGCTAAATCGGTAAAAGCAAATCCTGCATTATCTAAAAGCTTTACATTGCTTTCCAGGCCAATAAGCTTGTTGATCTTGACATACTCATCCCACCCCTCATCCAATTCCCGAAAGGCCTCTTTTACCAGGTCAAATCCGAATTCTTCCACAAGTTCACTAACTGGCCGCTCGATATGTGCCCACGCAAACCCGGCATTATTCCCAGTTGCACCACTTGCAATCGTCTCCTTTTCTACAAGGACGACGTGCTTGTCTGTTTCGGTCATCAAGTAATAGAGAGTTGCAACCCCGGATATTCCTCCACCTACAATTGCCACATCGCAGGTAATGTCATCTATCAAAACAGGCCACTGGATCTTATCGACCTTTTGCCAGGGAGAGCGAACTTTTTTTGGAAACTTAGCCATTGATGGTCAAATAACAAAAAAAAATTATCGCAGCAAGTGAATATAGTTTTAATGCTTATTAAGAACCTGAATAATTATTGTTACTAATATTAGAAAACCGTGA
>CAYWKW010000162.1:0-1639 GCA_964458995.1 uncultured bacterium
GAAAATGGTCTTGGGCTCAAAGTTGGGGAGAAGGGAGGTGGCTAGATTCTTTGCAGAAACGGCCTGCAAAATGGGGGCCATGCCTCCGGCTTTAGCAATTAAGATAATGGGGATTGAGACGATGACGGCGAGGAGAAAAAATCCTTGAAAAAGATCGATCCACGCTACGGTGCGATAGCCTCCTAAAAATACATAGGCTACGACGATGAAAAGGCCGAGGGAGATGCCGATGAGGTAATGGATGCCGAAGAGGGATTGGACTAAAATGCCCATGCCGACGAGTCCCGATGAGATGTAGAAGGTGAAAAAAAGGACAGACATGATAGCGGAGATGATCCGAATGCTGCCGGAAGTGTCGTGGAAGCGATTTTCGAAATAGGAGCTGAGCGTGAGGCTGTTTGTTTGTTCTGTAATGGCTCGGATTTTGGGGGCGATGAATTGCCAATTTAAGAACATGCAAACGACAAGGCCGATCGCAGCCCAGGCGCCCGTGACTCCCGTGGTAAAAATGAGGGCGGGATAGCCGAGAAATAGCCAGCTGCTCATATCGCTTGCGTGAGCGGAGAGGGCGGTTAGCCAGAAATTGAGGGAGCGGTTTCCGATGATGTAGTCGGTTTCTGATTTTTGCTTGCGGTAAGAGAGAAGGGCGATGAAGGCGAGGATGAGGAAATAGCTCGTAAAAGCAGCGAATTCCAGAGCTTTATATGCAATTGTGAGGAAGATGTCCATAGGTTATCTCAAAGATATACTTTATATTGAATAACATCAAGGCCGAAGCGCTTTATCGGAGCCGTAGAGGATGCCGGCTTTTGCTAAGTTGTTGCGCACGTGGGGAAAGTGGGTTTCTATTTCTTGGAGAATTTGATCGACAATTTTTCTTTTTGAGTTTTGTCCGACGGGGCATTGACAAGTGATTCTTGCAAAACCGTATTGTTTTGCAAATTCTCTCAGGGAGTCTTCTGCAATGTAGATGAGGGGGCGGATGATTGTGATCCCGTAATCGAGCATGGGGACTTTGGGTAAATTGGCTGCAAATTCTGCTTTATGGAATAAATTGAGGAGGAGTGTTTGGGCGCTATCGTCGCGGTGATGGCCAAAGGCGATGGTTGTGGCGCCGACATTTTTAGCGGCATCGAAAATGAGTTTTCGCCGTTCTCTAGAGCATCGGTAGCATTCGAGATCTTCCCGTTTTTGCGTAGAATAGCAGGGGATGAAGTGGACGCCAAGCTCTTTGCAAATCGTGCGGAGGAATTGTTCTCCGATGCTCGATCCGCAAGAGAATTCTCCGCCGACGTGGATGGCATAGATTTCAAACGAGGGGAACCCTCTGCCTCTGAGCGCGTGGAGGAGGAAGAGGAGGCTGAGGCTATCTTTGCCGCCGCTTAGGGCGATCGCTATTTTTTCTGTCGAAGCGTCGAGGAGGGAAAAGTCAAATATTGCCTTGCGGACGCAGCTTTCGAGTTCTTTTCCGAGCTTGGTCCAGGGGGGTTTTGCGATAGGGATGAAGAGTTCCATAGAGGGAAAGAGTGTACCTTCTTCCCTTTCTTAGAGTCAAGAAACGAAAGTCTATTGATCAGAATCATAATGATTTGTTAATCTATCAGACTTTAAGAGATTCTGTGCTGGTGTAGCTCAATTG
>CAYWKW010000163.1:0-1607 GCA_964458995.1 uncultured bacterium
TTTGGCCAACAAGGACGGCGACGAGGACTACAGTCGTTCCCATGAGGGGAGCGAAAGGTGTGCTCTTTGTGCCGTTCCATACGAAGAAGAAGAAGATCGACGAAGTGACCAAAACCATGATCGGAGTGAGGATCGCGGCTTTTGTCCAGCTCAGCTTTCTCAAAACGTTGTTACCAACAACCATCAACAGGATGGTGATCGCGCCAGTCCATGTGGAGAATTGTCCCATGAACATGTTGTAGTCGTTCATATCTGGGAAGGCAATTTTAATTTGACCTTTCCAAACGCCTTCAACGAGGTTGATTGCAACGCCGTAAGAAAGGACGAGAACGGCAATCAAACCGAGGTAAGGATTTTTTAAGATATAACGGAAACTTTCAACAACAGAAAGCTTGGCTTTTTCTTTCTTTTTACCTTGGCCAGGCTGGTAGAGTTGCGGGTCGGTAAGAACATTTTTGTTCATCCAGCGGTAGGTCAACATCAGAAGCAATCCCGAAACAGTGACCGCTGCCATCAACAATTTTAAATTAACGCCGAACGCATCGACCCCTTTTGGAAGGGCTTTTGCATACATCGCTGTTAACATAATTGTTGGGCCAGATAAGAGAAGTCCCACGTTTCCAAGCATTCCAAAAAGGCCGTAGAAGCGCTTCGCTTCCGTCACTTTCGTAATTTCGTTTGCAAACTGCCAGAAGAGCATGGAGAGGACTACGCTTCCCCAGAGTTCTGAGAGAATGTAGAAAATCGCAAAACTCCAGTTTCCGATCACAGGAACGAGCCAGTGGAGGTTGGGCAATGAGGCCTGCGCTGCCTGAATCGAAGACATAGACATGTGCAGAACTTCTTTATTGGGATAGATAATGAAGGCAAAAGCCGCAAAAAAGGCTAGGAATGGGGCGAGGACAATATAGAAGAGTTTTTCCCTAGAAAACACGTTAGCCAATTTGATGAAGACGATCATGAAGAGGATCGCCGCGGGCGTAACTCCGTAGAGCTTTAAGAACGATAAGCACTCTGCGCCGCCGCCTGGAGCATTGACGACCAATGTATCTTTGGTGTCTCGCAAGATTGTGTAGTTGAACAAAATACACATCATCATCAAGCCCATAGGTAAGAACTTCTTCAGCTCAAATCCATGTACTGGCCAAAATATTCCGCGTAATCCTTTAAAAACTGAGTCAGATGGAGGGTCTGCTTTTACTGTCATATCATTGATATCCTATATTCAAAAAAAAGCTGTTTACTGAAAGGGGAGTTTAGCAGTTCGCTCAAATATACTCAAGGGGATTTAGGGAAGCGCCCTCAAGATTATAGAGACCTTGAGGGCGGCAAACAAAGGAGGAAAATTTTTAATGTTGAGCGAGAGCTGCAAAGTTCGGGTCATTCATAAGAATTTGTTGCGCTTGAACCGATTCGACGTAGCTGTTCCAAAGTTCTTGTTCTACTTTATTGTGGCGGATCGCTTGGATCAACTCTCTTTTGCAAGTAGTCAATGATTTTTTTGGGCTCAGAATAGTAATGATTTCTTTGTCGCCAGCGAGACGGGCAATGTTCAGCATGCGCTCGAGTTGGATGCGGGTAAAGTTCATGTGGTCGCGGCGTTTGCG
>CAYWKW010000164.1:0-1605 GCA_964458995.1 uncultured bacterium
CGACCGCGACCACTAAATCCATTTCACACATCAAATTTTGCCAAGTGGGAATCGGGAGTTTTTCGACGATAGTGACCCGCGGAAGTTGTTTCGCCACCTCTTCGCAAAACGCTTTTTCCTGCGCATCGCCCCAAATAAGAAAAAAGGAACCATCGATTTTTTGCAAAAAGGCAACCAGCGTCTCCATCGACAGCTGCTTGGTCGCCCATTTTGACCCGGGACAAACCATCACCCGAAAACCGACCGGCGTGAGAATGCGCCGAATCTTCTCTTTCTCTTCTTCGTCGATTTTGAAACGGACCCCCTGGACATCTAATTGAGACGGCAGTCCAAAATACCGCTCGAGCAATTCTAAATAGAAGAGGCGGATGTTTTTTTCCTTTGAAACAGGATAACGAACATGGGTCGCCAAAATATTCGGCCATTCGCGAACAGAGGGGAGCGCGTAACCCACCTTCACGGAGCCGCGAGCCAAAAAAGTGACCCCTCCCGACTTGCAATTCCCCTGCAAATCGAAAATGAGATCGTATTTTTCCCGCCTTAAACTCCGAAAATCTGTCCAAAACAATTTGCGCTCTTTGATGTGAAGGCAAATCGCCCGGTGGACAAGAGGATGAGCAGCGACAATCGAATGGGAGGCCGACTCAACGGCCCAATCGATTTCAACGCCGGGAAATCTCCTATGCAAATCATCTAAAACTGCAAACGACTGAACGATATCGCCCAAAGAAGAAGTTTTCACAATTAATATTTTTCTAGGTATTGTGTTTTTTTTATGCATATGGAGAATTTTTGATGAAACACCCGAAAGAATTGTGGATTCTAGCAGTCACCGAACTTTGCGAGCGATTTGCATTTTGGGGCGTAGGCAATTTATTGGTCCTCTATCTGATCGAATACTACCAGTTTCCCAATGAAAAAGCCACCAGCATTTACGGCATATTCACCGGCGCTGCCGCTTTCCTCCCCTTGGCAGGCGGGTGGATCGCCGACCGGTGGAATTACCAATCTCCCCTCTTTTTAGGCGCGCTCATCAACGCCGTTGGCTGCTTCCTCATCGCCACCGGCATCGAACATCTTCTCTACACAGCGCTCGTCATCATCGCCCTCGGCTACGGCATTTTCACACCGAGCATCCTCACCGTCCTCGGCTACACGTATCGAAACAAACCCGACCTCCGCGAAGCTGGCTTTTCCATCTACTACGCCTCGATCAACGTCGGCGTCTTTCTCGCCCTAGTGTCATTGGGAACCATTGTGAAATTGGTGAGCTGGGAAACGGCCTTCATCACAGCCGGCTTTGTCCAGATTATCGGTTTGATTCCTCTCACCTATTACCTTCTCAAACACAAAGAGACCTATCGCGGTCTCAAAGCCCACCAAAAAGAGGCCCGTGCCAGCACCCACTCCCTCACGCACACAGAAAAAAGCCGCCTCTTTGTCATCGGCGTCTTCTGCCTCGTTTCGATCATTTTCTGGGCCGCCTACAACCAAGCCTTCTCATCGATGGCCATCTTCGCCCATTCCTATATGGATAAAGAGATCGGCGGCGTTTCCCTCCCTGAAGGGGTCTTCATGTCGAGCGAGAGTTTCTTCCTCATCCTC
>CAYWKW010000165.1:0-1555 GCA_964458995.1 uncultured bacterium
GTTGAATCATAATTTAGCTCGCCTTTGCTTAAAGAACCTCGACAACTCGCCAACGCTTCAGTTTGGAAAGGGGTCTGGTCTCCATAATGCGGACTCTTTGACCGATTTCAACTGCGTCGCTTTCGTCGTGTGCATAATATTTATTAGAGCGCTCAATGACTTTCTCATATTTCGGATGTCTCATTTTGCGCGTTACTTTTACAGTGACTGTCTTTTCCATTTTATTGGAAATAACAACCCCTATATTTTCCTTTCGTCTGCCACGGGTCTCGCTCATACTGCCTCTTTCATTTTTCGCGCTAAAATGGTAAGAATGCGCGCTTTATTTTTACGCTTTTCTCTGATCAGATGCGGTTTTTCCAACTTCCGTTGTGTGGCCAGTTCGTTACGCAATTGAAAAATTTCTCGATCCAATTCGTGGACTTGCGCGTGCAATTCCTTTGCCGATTGATCTTTCAGTTCTGTTTTCTTCTTCTTTGCCATATTATACCCTCTCTAAGCGGTCGACAAATTTTGTCCGGATGGGCAGCTTTGCAGCCGCTAAGCGGAGCGCCTCTTGCGCTTCTTCGCGTGTCACGCCGCCGACTTCAAAGAGGATCCGTCCTGGTCTCACTACAGCCACGTAGTGGTCTGGAGCGCCTTTACCGGTACCCATTCGTGTTTCAGCAGGTTTTTTAGAAACAGGTTTGTCTGGGAACACGCGGATCCAAACTTGGCCTTTCCGGCTGAATGTGCGGGAAATCGTCACGCGGACCGCTTCAATCTGCTGGGCTGTGAGCCAGCAGCGGTCTAAAGACTGCATGCCGAAATCGCCGAATTCGACGAAGGCTCCGCCCTTTGTCAGGCCGGTCATTTTCCCTTTTTGCTGTTTTCTAAACTTGGTGCGCTTCGGTGATAATGCCATGTTATGCCCCCACCGCTTGATGTGGTTTTGGCGCCACGATCACTTCGTCGCCCTTATTGATCCACACTTTAACTCCAATCGAGCCATAAGTGGTCTCAGCTCTTCCGTGAGCGTAGTCGATATCGGCGCGGAGAGTATGAAGGGGGATACGTCCCTCTTTGTACCACTCGATGCGTGCGATTTCAGCTCCGCCGATACGGCCAGAGACTTGAACTTTAACTCCCGCAGCCCCTGCATCCATAGTGGTCTGCATGGCCTTCTTCAAAATGCGGCGGAAAGGGATCCGTCTTTCGAGTTGCTTCGCGATTCCATCAGCGACGAGTTTTGCGTCGAGGTCAGGTCTCTTGATCTCTTCGACTTCGATCCAAACTTCTTTCCCTGTTAAATGGCGCAAGTCCGCTTTGAGCACATCGATCTCAGCCCCTTTCTTCCCAATGACAAGACCAGGTCTTGAGGTGAAGATGGTGACTTCAATTTTACCGCTCATCCGCTTGATTTGGAACCGTGAGGCTCCTTGGCAGGCAGGTTTTGTTGCGAGTAATTGGCGGATCCTTCGGTCTTCTCCGATCTGGTTGCCGAACTCTTGTTTGTTGGCGAACCAGTTAGACAGCCACTTTTTGCGGCGCACGAGGCGGAAACCAATTGGCGATG